>NZ_JBIVJP010000013.1:0-264711 GCF_044750285.1 Streptomyces sp. NPDC088812
AACGGCTCGGCTACCTCAGCCCGATCGAGTACGAGGAGAAGCACTACGCCAGCCGGGCAGCGGCCGAACAAGTGAACCTGAAACCACGTCAATCCGCCCTGACCTGCTAGTCAGCCACTCCCGCGCAGCGGGGGAACCTCAAACACCAGCCAGCCGCGTCACCAACCTGCCCGGACAGCACATCTAGACCCTCGGCTGGACCGCCCCGAAGATCCGCCACGCGGACACCGCCGACCTGTGGACCTGGCTCGTCATCGCCGCCCACACCCAGCTCCGCCTTGCCCGGCCCCTGACGGAGGACCTGCGCCGGCCCTGGGAACGCCGCACCGAACCCCGCCGCCTCACACCCCCGCCCGGGTGAGGCGAGGGTTTCGCAACGTCCGCGCGGCGGCTTCCCGTCCGGCAGCCGCACCAAAACCGTCCCGACCCGACCCAGGGCGCCCACCCGGCTCCCGCAACAAGCAGCGAGCCAGACACCACGACGTCGGCAAGATGACCGTCAAACGCGCCGAATCGATCAAAGAACACCGAGGTCATCAGCGTTGAACGCCAAGCTGAGGTTCCCATCGTCGAGGAGATCCGCCCCCTCGTCGCCCAGCGCGTCTTGTCCGCCGGCCCCTGTCCCGACACCCGCCTGTTCACCGGCCCGCGCGGCGGACGCATCTCCACCGCCGTCCTGCGCGACGCCACGCACTGGGACGACGTGGTCACCGAGCTCGGCTACGAACACCTGCGCCGCCACGACCTCACACCGGACTCACCTGGTTCGCCGGCGCCGGAGTCCAGGTGCACGTCCTCCGCAGGATCGCCGGCCACGGCTCCCTGACCACCACCCAGCGCTACCTGCACCCGGACGTCCACAAGATCACGGCCGCCGGGGCGGCGCTCTCCGCACACCTCAGCGTGTTGCGCGCACCGCGCTCGCTGCCGAGCCCGATTGTCGTGACCCGCTGACCCGGGTCAAGGACGCCGGTCCCCGACTGGTCCCCAAGAATGATCAAGGGCCGGTTCCGGATACCTCCGAAACCGGCCCTGATGTGCGACTCTGACGAGTCGGGACGACAGGATTTGAACCTGCGACCCCTTGACCCCCAGTCAAGTGCGCTACCAAGCTGCGCCACGTCCCGTCGCGCCCGGCACCGGGTGAACCGTGCGAACGCGCAGGTAAACACTACCGTAAGCGCACGGGACCGCGTACCGCGCGGTGCCTCGGGCCTGCGGCACGGCAGCCGCCGCGCACACGGGGCGAGCGGGGCGAGCGGGGCGGGAGGGACGGTCCGGGGGGAGGCCGGCGTCCGCCGCACCGGACCTCCGTCACCCGCCGGCCTCCCCCGCTCCCCCGTTCCAGGGTCGCCGCCCTGGAGACCGTTTCCCCCTATGCGGCGGTCTCCGGCAGGGCGACGCCCAGCTTCCCGGCGCGCTCCGTCAGGTCGCGCCACACCTTCGGTGCCACCGGGATGCCCTTCTCCCCGCGACCGGCGGCCACCGCGGCACTGCGCTCGCCGGGGTAGAACACGCCCTCCGCGCCGTCCGCCGCCGGCAGGCCCTTCAGGGTGCCCAGGGTGGAGTCGACGGCCTCGGTGAAGGCGTCCGCTCCGCCGAAGGCGGCCGGGTCGACGGCGATGAGCAGGGCGTTCTGGCGGTGCTTGCGTCCGGCCGGGTCGTCCGAGTGGAACGACGCGAAGATCGGCGCGCCGACCAGCACACTGGTCAGCAGCTCGAACGCCAGCGACATGCCGGAGCCCTTCGCCCCGCCCAGCGGCAGCGGCATGACCGCCTGCTCCGGGTCGGTGGTCGGGGTGCCGTCCTCGGTGGCGGCCGCGCCCTCGGGCAGCGGGGTGCCGCTCGCCTTCGCCTGCCGGATCTTGCCCAGGGCGATGGTGGCGGTGGCCATGTCGAGCAGGAGCGGCGCGTGCTGCTCGGCCGGCACGGCGACGGCGAGCGGGCTGGTGGCGACCGCCGCGCCCTTGACGCCGGTGTAGCCCATGTTGGGCATGCCGGCGACGAAGCCGATCCCGACGAGTCCCTGCTCGGCGATCTTGGACACGTAGTAGCCGATGGCGCCGGTGTGCACGGTGCGGCGTACGCCCACCGCGGCGACACCGTTCGTCCTGGCCCGGCTGACCGCCTCCGCGGCGGCGGCGGACAGGGCGACCGGTCCGGGGGCGCGGTCGGCGTCCAGGACGGCCGCGGCCGGGGTGGAGGACTCGACCGTGATGTCGGCGTCGGCGTTGGCGACGCCCTTCTCCAGCAGGTCCAGGTAGGCGGGGACCCGGGCGATGCCGTGCGAGTCGACCCCGCGCAGCGCCGCCCAGACGAACACGTCGGCGGTGGTGCGGGCGTGCTCGGCGCTCAGGCCGCCCTTCTCGAGGAGGGCGGCGGAGAAGGTGCGCAGTTCCTCGGCGGGGACCAGGACCTTCTTGGGTGTGTCGGACATGGTGGCGGGTGCCTCCTGGTTCAGCGGGTGACGAGGACGTCGACGACGGCGGTGGTGCCCTCCGCCACGGCCTTGAGGGCGCGCTCCAGAGCGGGCGCCAGTGCCTCGGTCGTGTCGACGGTCTCGGTGTGCATCCCGAACGGCTCGGCGAACTGGGCCAGTCGGGGCAGTCGGTGCAGGTCGGTGCCGAGCCACTCGCCGGTCTCGGCGGCCGCGCCCTCGGGGTAGAACCTGCGGTGGTTGAGGTTCATCGACTTGTAGACGCGGTTGTTGAACACCACGATCAGCACCGGCAGGTCGTACGCCTTGCTGGCGTCGTACGACTGGATGACCGGGTTGTAGGCGAAGGCTCCGTCGCCGACGGTGAAGACCACCGGGCGGTCGGGGGCGGCGAGCTTGACGCCGAGCGCGACCGCGATGCCCTGGCCGAGGCCGCCCTGCACGTAGAAGTACGAGTCGGGGGCGTCGGTGCGCAGATGGCGCTTGACGATCCGGCTGTGGGTGATCGTCTCGTCGACGACGATGCCGTCCTTGCCGTCGAGCAGCCTGCGCAGCGTGGCGGCGACCAGCACCGGGTCGACGCCCTCGGCGTCCCCGGCCCGCTCCCCGGCCTTCGTCTCGGCCTGCGCGACGGCGGCCTGCTCGGCCGCGAACCGGGTCTCCTGCGCGGCGAGGCGCTCGGCGACGGCCGTCTCGTCCAGCTCCTTGGCGCGCTTGGTGAGCTGGCGCAGGGTGTTGGCGACGTTGCCCTCCAGGTACGTGTCCGCGAACAGGACCTGGTAGACGACGTGCGGGCGCTGCGGGACCTCGTCGATGACGACGATCTTCGCCTGGGAGGGCTTGCGGCTCGGCGGGTAGAACGGGACGCGGCAGTTGACCAGGAGGATCAGGTCCGCCGTGTCCATCCACGGGCCGATGTCGGTGCCGGCGTGCAGCCGGTGGGTGCGCGGGAAGTTGCCGCACACCGCCGAGTCGGGCTCGACGACCGGGATGTTCCAGGCCTCGGCGAAGGCCGTCAGGGCTTCGAAGCCGCCCGCCTCCCGGCCGGCCGTCTCCGTCACGATCACCGGGTTGCGGGCCTCCCGGATCAGCTGCGCGACCGGGTCGACCTCCTCCGGCGAGCTGTGCGTGGAGCCCGGGGTGACGATCGGCTTGGCCTCGCGGCCGTCCCACTCCTGAAGGAGGATCTCCAGCGGGATGTTCAGGTACGCCGGTCCGGCCGGGGCGCGCCAGGACAGTTCCGCCGCCCGCGTGATCATGGTGGGCAGCGTGTGCACGCTGGCCGCCTCGTTCGACCACTTGGTGAACGGCTGGGCGATGCCGTGCGGGCCGCCCACGATCGACAGGTTGCGGTACCACTGGCCGCCCGGGTCGTGGCCGGGGGCGTCGCCGTACGTGGTGGACTCCGAGGAGGTGACCACCATGGGCACGCCCGCGAGGAGCGCGCCGTGCACCGCCATCGACCCCTGGAGCAGGCCGGGGGCCGCGTGCAGCAGCACCCCCTGGGGGCGGCGCTTGACGAGCCCGTAGCCGGTGGCCATGCCGACGGCGACGGTCTCGTGGGTCAGGTCCAGGTACTGCGGGGCCGGCTCGCCGTCGCGGTGGCGGCGGGCCAGCGACTCCCACACCGGGGCCCACTCGGACCCCGATGAGCAGAAGAGGTAGTCGGCGCCGACGGCGTTGAAGGCGGAGACGACGGCGTCACCGCCGTCGGCGCCTGGCGTGTTGTTGCTGTCCGTCATCTCTGGTGGTTCCTCAGCCCTCGATCGGCCAGTTCAGGACCTCGGAGATACCGCGGCCCATGATCCACTCCAGCTCCTCGGGCGTGAAGTCCCAGTGCTTGGTGAACTGCTCGATCGTGTCGGTGTACGTGATCCCGTGGCCCAGGAGCCGCGTGATGTCGGTGCCGTAGAAGCAGCGCTGCGGGCCCAGCTTGTCGACCATCTCGCGCACGTACTTCTGGATGTTGTTGTTCGGGAACGGCTGCGTCGAGTAGCCCGGCAGCGCCGAGACCTTGACGTAGATGTTCGGGTGGGCGGCCAGGTCGGCGGTCTCCGACACCCAGTATCCGATCGCGTCGTCGACGCAGCGGGCCATGATGCCCATGTGGTCGATGATGATCTTCAGTTCGGGGTGCTTGGCGGCGATCTCGCCGAGCTCCTTCTTCCAGATCGGGGCGTGCACCATCGTCGGGATGCGCAGCTCCTCGGCGATCGGCCAGTACCAGTCGTTGGTGCCGTCGATCATCCAGTTGCGGTCGATCGGCCGGTGGAAGGTCAGGCGCGTGCCCTTGACGTGCGGGTTCTGCGCGAAGTCCTTCAGCATGGCCTTGCCCTCTTCGGGCTTGTTCTGCGGGATGCGGGCCATGATGCCGAACCGGTCGGGGTGCGCCTCGCAGGCCTCGAGGGCGTAGTCGATGCGGTCGCCCTCCCAGGACGGCGGGAGGATCAGCGCGCGGTTGACGCCGGCCTCGTCCATCAGCTCCAGGGCCTCCTCGTAGGAGAAGGGGTCCTCTCGGTGGCCGTTGAGCCGGATGCGCTCCCTGGCGCCCGGGACCCAGGGGCGGTCCGGGGTCTCTTCCTTCCAGATGTGGATCTGGGTGTCGACGACGAACATGTCCCGTACTTCTTTCTCTTGGTGGAGCTGGATACGTGGAGCTGGATTCGTGCGGCCGGTCGGTGGAGCCGATCGGCGGAGCCCGGTGGTGCTCGGTGGTGCTCGGTGGTGGAGCGTTGCGGAGGGAACGCTAGGCGGGTGGTGAGGCCTTGCGGAGCCCCTGGGAGCGCAAGCTGTTGTTGCGTGAAAGTGCGCTGCACGCAGGGCACTTTCAGGTTGCGGAAGCGTCCTTGAACACCGCGTCGACGATGTGCTCGGCGATCGCCATGGAGGCCGTCGCGGCCGGCGAGGGCGCGTTGCGCACGGCGGTGATACGGCCCACCTGATGGATGCGGAAGTCGTCCACGAGGGTGCCGTCCCGGTCCAGGGCCTGGGCGCGCACGCCCGCACCGCCGCGTACCACGTCCTGCACGCCGACGCCGGGGACGTACAGCCTGGCGTCCTTCATGAAGGCCGCCATGGAGAAGGAGCCGCGGTACTCCTTGATGCCGGTGCGCCAGTGCTGGGCGGCCATCTTCCAGGCGCCGGGGTAGCGGGCGAGTCCGAGCAGGTCCCGCGGGGAGACCCGGGTCCGGGTGTAGCCCTCCCTGGCCAGGGCCAGGACGGCGTTGGGGCCGACCTCCACCGAGCCGTCCACGCGGGGCGTGAAGTGGACGCCCAGGAACGGGTAGCGCGGGTCGGGCACCGGGTAGATCAGGCCCCGCACCAGGCCCGTCCGGTCCGGCTTGAGCAGCATGTACTCGCCCCGGAACGGGATGATCTTCGGTTCCTGCTTGTCCTGCGCGAGGTGCGCGACGGTGTCGGAGTGCAGGCCGGCGCAGAGGATCAGCCGGTCCACGCGCACGCGCTGCTGCCCGGAGGCCACCTCGATGCCGCCCGGCACGTTGGTGATGCCGGTGACCGGGAAGCCGAGCCGCACCTCGCCGCCGGAGGCGGTGATGTCCTGGGCGAAGGCGCGGGCGATCGCCGGGTAGTCGGTGATCGCGGTGCGCGGCGAGTGCAGGGCGGCGACACCGCCGGCGTTCGGTTCGAGATCCCGGATCTCCTCCTTGGAGATCCTCCTCAGGTCGGGCACGTGGTTGTTGCGGGCCCGCTCGTAGAGCGCGTCCATCCGGCCCAGCTCGTCCTCGCGGACCGCGACGACCAGCTTGCCGATCTCCTGGTACGGCAGCTGCCGGTCCTGGCAGTACTCGCGCAGCAGGGACACTCCGCGCACGCACAGGTCGGCCTTGAGGCTGCCGGGCGTGTAGTAGATGCCGGCGTGCACCACGCCCGAGTTGTGGCCGGTCTGGTGGAGCGAGACCTCCCGCTCCTTCTCGAAGACCACGACCCGGGTGCCGGGCCGGCTCAGGGCGATCTCGCGGGCCGTGGCCAGACCCACGATGCCGGCGCCGACGACGCCGATCGTCTCGTCAGCCATCGGCATCCTCCTCTCTCTTCTCGCTGCTCCCGATCGTCAGGCGCCGAAGTGGACGGCGACCGTCTTGACGCGCGTGGAGAAGCGCAGGACTTCCTCGCCCTGCTCCTTGTAGGCCGTGCCGGAGTCGCGGAACCCGCCGAAGGGCAGGTGGACGTCCCAGCCGGTGGTGGTGGTGTTGACGGCGACCTGGCCGCACTCGGCCTCGTCGGCGAAGCGGTGGGCGGAGGTGAGGTCGCGGGTGAAGACGGCGGCGGCGAGCCCGAAGTCGGAGTCGTTGACGGCCTCGACGGCGGCGTCGAAGCCGTCCACCTCGCGCAGGGCGAGGACCGGCCCGAAGACCTCCTCGCGCCAGATCGCCGTCTCGGGGGTGACGCCGGCCAGCACGGTCGGCTGCACGTAGCAGCCGTGCGCCCGGTCGCCCTCGGTGTCCGCCCGGCCGCCGGTGAGCACGGTCGCGCCCTGCTCGACGGCCCTGGCCAGGTCGGCGAGGACGCTGTCGCGCTGCTTGGGGCTCGACAGCGGGCACAGGGTGGTCCGCGGGTCGCTGCCCGGGCCGACCTTCAGCGCCTCGACCTCGGCGACGAGGAGCCGGGTGAACTCCTCGTACACCGGCTGCTCGACGATGACGCGGCTGGTGGCGGTGCAGCGCTGCCCGGCCTGGCCGAAGGAGGCCGCGACGACGGCCTTGGCGGCAGCCGGCAGATCGGCGTCCCGCAGCACGACCGTGGCGTTCTTGCCGCCGAGCTCGCCCTGGAAGCGGACGTTGCGGTCGGCGAGGCGGCGGCGGATGCGGTTGCCGATCGCGTTGGAGCCGGTGAAGGTGATGCCGACGATCCGCGGGTCGTCCAGGAGCGCCTCCTCGATCTCGGCGGTGCGGCCGGTGACCACGTTGAGGACTCCGGCGGGCAGGCCGGCGTCGTGCAGGGCACGCGCGAAGTGCAGTCCGGACAACGGTGTCTCGGTGGCCGGCTTGAACACGGCCGCGTTGCCGGCCGCGAGCAGCGGGGCGAGCTTGCGGGCCGGGGTGATCAGCGGGTCGTTCCACGGGCTGATCACCAGGATCACGCCGATCGGCTCACGCTGGGTGTGGGTGCGGTGGTTCGGCCGTACGTCGTGCAGGAGGGTGCCGTAGCCCTGGCGGGCGAGGCCCGCGTAGTAGTCGAGGAAGTCGGCGGCCTTGAGGGTCTCGCCGGTGGCCTCGGCCAGGGTCTTGCCGTTCTCCGCGGTGACGTCGGCGGCGATCTCCCCGACCCGGTCGCGGATCAGCCGGGCCGCGTCGGTGAAGACGCGGGCCCGCTCGAAGGGGCTGGTGCGCTTCCAGACGGCGAAGCCGCGCTCGGCGTGGTCGAAGGCCCGGGTCACGTCCTTGGCGCTGAGGGCCGGGATGCGGGCGATCGGGGTGCGGACGTCGGCGGGGTCGAGGACGTCGATCCATTCGGCGGTCGCCACCCACTCCCCGCCGGAGAGGGTTTCCACGGTACGCATGTCGGGTCACTTCCTTCGTCGGCCGCGGTGCGGGGCCGTGCGGTCTGAGCTGGGGCCGGAAGTGACAACACACCATGTCGGGGCGGTGCCGCCAGCCCCGCGGCGGCAGTCATTGATTGCGCCGCGCGCGGGTGGGCGGACGCGTGTTCCGTGCTGGAATCGGCAGGCCGGAGGCCTGCGAAGGGTCTCCGGGGAAGCACTTGGTGAGGAGATACGGACATGTCCTACGCAGTCGTCGCCCACTACCGCTGCGCACCCGAGAACGAGGCGAGCGTGCGCGCCGCGCTGCTGAAGGTGCGCGAGCAGACCCGGGCGGAGCCGGCGAACGAGACGTACGAGGTGCACGCCGTCGAGGGGCAGCCGGGTGGCTTCCTGCTGTACGAGCGGTACGCCGACCGGGCCGGCTTCGAGGCGCACAAGGCGGCCGGCCACTTCGAGGAGCTGATCGTGGAGACGGTGTGGCCGCTGCTGACGGACCGGACGGTGACGTTCGCCGAGGTGCTGTGAGGCACGCCGCGGCCACGGCGGAAGGGCCGGGCGACTCCCCCGAAAGTCGCCCGGCCCTTCCCCGCTGCTCAGAACTCGTTGCCCCAGCAGTAGCGGGCGATGGTCTCCACCAGCACGATCTTCCTGCGCTGGCCCTCGGCGTCCAGCAGCGGCCGGCTCGCCACGTCGGCGAAGCCGCGGGAGGGGGAGACGGCGGCGTCCTCCAGGTCCTTGAACTCGCCGACCGCGTCGATACGGCTCATCACCGTGTCGATGTCCTCCAGCTCCGGCACGGTGGCGTCGACCACGCCCAGGCAGACGTCCCGGTCCTCCGGCAGGGCCCGGACCAGCTCGAGCTCGGCCGGGGTGCCCTGGTCGAACGGCAGGATCCAGCGGTCGGCGGCGACCTCGCCGTACAGCTTCTCGGCGCGGGCCCGGTCCACCTCGGCGGGGGCCGCCCAGCCGGGGGCGACACCGATGCGGACGCCCTCGGGCCGCTCGTCCAGCCGGACCGCCAGCGCCTCGACGGCGAGGGCGTCCTCGAAGGACAGCGCGCCCGGGGCGGCCGGGTCGGTGGCCAACTGGCCGAGCAGCAGCGGGTTGTTGAGCTGGATGAGCCGTACCCCCCGGGAGACCAGCAGGGCGATCTCCGCCTGCACGATCTCCGCGAGGGCCTCGCCGAGTTCGCGGGCGGAGGCCACGCCGAGGCCGGGCCGGAAGGTGGTGGCCGCGAGGTAGGCGGGGGACGGCAGGGACGCCTTGGGGGCGATCACCGTCTGCTCGGCGAGCCGGGCGGCCCAGTCGGCGAGCAGCGGGCCGTTGGCCTTGGGCAGGGACTCGGCGACCCAGCGGACCATACCGTCGGCGTCCACCTCGTCCGTGCGGCGGAAGCCGGAGACGGAGTCGAGGACGGCGCTGCGGAAGTCCTCGCGCGGGTAGTCGCCGTCGGTGACGACGGTGGAGCGCAGCTTGCGCTGGAGGACGACCGCCTCCTCGACCGCCTTGAGTTCGGCCGCCCTGAGCGCCTCGGGGTCGCCGGCCGCGCGGGCGGCGGTGAGCTCGGCCGGGCGGACCAGGCTGCCGTGGTGGTCGATGCGGTAGTTGAACGTGTCCGCCATGGTGGTCAGTCCTTTCCGGCCGGCTTGCCCGCGACGCCCCAGGCGGCGAACTCCAGCTCGTAGCCCAGGGAGGCGAGGACCTCCTCGGCGATCTGCTGGTCCTCGTCCGCGGTGCCGCCGGCGATGCCGAGGCCGCCGATGATCTCGCCGTCCTTCTTGATGGTGACGCTGCCCTCGGCGGCCATGATCGGCAGGGCCGCGCCCGGGAGCTGGGAGAGCTGGGAGAAGAAGACCGGCTGGCTCTCCTGCCACTTCTTCAGCATCGTGCCCGGACGCTGCATGATCGCGGCGGTGTAGGCCTTGGCGCGGGCGATGTCCGGGGTGAGGGGGCGGGCCCCGTCCGGGCGGCGGATGGCGACGGGGAAACCGCCGGCGTCCACGACGGCCACGCTCACCGCCTTCCCGACGGCTCGGGCCCGCTGGTGGGCGGCTTCGATGATCTCCTCGGCGGCGGCCAGGGTCAGGCTGGTCATGCGACTTCCTTGGGTGCGGTGAGGGTGCGGCGCAGACGGGCGACGGCCTCGTTGTAGGGGCCGGGCGTCTCCCAGTACATGGAGTGCGGGGCGCCGGGGACGATCTCCAGGTGCGAGCCGGTCAGGAGCTCGTGGGCGCGGGTGACCGTCTTGACGCCGAGGACCGCGTCCTTCTCGCCCGCGAGGAAGGCGACCTTGACGCCGGAGGCCTCGATCTCCTCCAGGGAGGGGCCGTTGGTGTCGAGGTTGCGCAGGTCCTGCATCCGGGCGACGTTGAACGTGCCCATCTGCTGGAACAGGAAGGTGAGGTCGGCGCGGTCCTGCTGGAACGGCTTGGTCAGCAGGCGGTCGATGACGGGGAGCTTGACGGCCTCGGCGCGGTCGGCGGCGGCCAGCTCCTTCAGCTCGGCGTGGCTGATGCCGCCGAGGGAGTGGCCGAGGACGACGGAGGAGACGCGTTCGGGGCGCAGCAGGGCGGCCCGGAGCGCGGCGACGGAGCCGATGGACTGGCCGACGAGCATGACGTCGGTGAGGTCCTCGTGGTCGAGGACGGCGACGACGTCACCGGGGAAGTCCTGGCCGTCGAACTCTGCCATGGACGAGTCCGACTTGCCGAAGCCGCGCAGGTCGAAGGTGATGACCGTGAACTCGTCGCGCAGCGCGGCGACCTGCTGCCACCAGGCGGCGTGGTGGCCGCCGCTGCCGTGCACGAACATGATCGCCGGACCGCTGCCGTGGCGCTCGTAGTAGATGGAGGTGCCGTCGGAGTCGACGTAGGGCATGGAAGGGAGCTCCTCAGCGGGCCGGTCAGTTGGGGCGCTTGGCGTGGTAGACCAGCTCGATCATGGTGTGGTCGGGGTCGTGGATGTAGCAGAACTTCGACTGGTTCTCGGGGCGCTGGATCGGGCGGGTGTGCCGGATGCCCAGCTCCTTGAGGTGGGCGAGGAACTCGTCCCAGTCGTCGACCTCGACGGCGAAGTGGTAGGGCGCCATGCGCTCCATCTCCTCGACCGGCGTGAAGTGCAGGTCGAAGTTGCCCCGGGTCATCAGCACCACGCGGGTGTTGGACTTGGGCTGGATCCGCTTCATGCCGAAGACCTTGGAGTACCACTCGGCGGTGCGGTCGGGGTCGGTGGTGGGGAAGTTGACGTGGTGGATGTAGCGGGGTTCTGCAGTCATGGCCGTTTCCCTTGTTCCTCTTCCAGTTGAACGGGGTTGGACAGCACGCCGATGCCGCTGATCTCGACCGACACCGTGTCCCCCGGTTCGATCCGGCAGGTCGACTCGGCGCCCATCCACAGCACGTCACCGGGGTGCATGGTGATGTACCGGGTGATCTCGACGATGTGGTCGTAGGGGTCGAAGACCATGTCGCCGGTGGGGAACGAGGCCTTCTCCTCACCGTTGACGCGCAGCGTGGTCGTCTGGGCCAGGGCGTCGACGTCGGTCTCGATCCAGGGGCCCATGGGCTTGAAGGTGTCGCTGTTCTTGCTGCGCCAGAAGCTGCGGTCCTGGTGCTGCCAGGTGCGGGCGCTGATGTCGTTGCCGATGGTCCAGCCGAAGACGGCCGTGCGGGCCTCCTCGTGGGTGGCGTGCCGCAGGGTGCGGCCGATGACGGCGACGAGTTCGGGCTCGGCCTCGAACCGCCCCTCCACCTCCGCCGGCTTGACGATCGGCGCGAGGTGGCCGGTGAGCGCGTTGTTGGCCCGGTAGCCCGCCTCGGGGCGCTCCGGCATGACGGCGGCGGCGTTGCCGAGCTTCGCCGCGTGCTCGATGTGCCGGGGGTAGTTCATGCCGACGGCGTAGAAGACGGGCGGGACGACGGGGGGCAGCCAGACGGCCGTGTCCCGCCGCACCGTGCCGGTGACGTGGGTCTCGCCCTCCAGCGGGGAGCCGGACAGCAGCTCGACGTCGTCCTCCCCCACCCGGCCCCACACGGCGCGGCCGCCGACCGAGAGTCGCGCGTACCTCATGGCGCCAGCAGGTGGGAGACGCGCTTGGTGACCAGGTAGGCGTCGAGCGCCTCGGGGCCGCCCTCGCGGCCGTAGCCGCTGTCCTTGACGCCGCCGGAGGGCGCCTCGTGGACGGAGCCGCCGCAGTGGTTGATCGACAGGATGCCGGCCTCCAGCTCGCCGGACAGCTTCTCGACGGTCGCGGCGGAGTCGGTGAAGCCGTAGGCGGCCAGCCCGTACGGCAGCGAATTCGCGATCGCAAGCGCGTCGTCGAGGTCGGTGAACGGCAGGATCGGCGCGATCG
Source organism: Streptomyces sp. NPDC088812 (assembly GCF_044750285.1). Taxonomy (NCBI): domain Bacteria; kingdom Bacillati; phylum Actinomycetota; class Actinomycetes; order Kitasatosporales; family Streptomycetaceae; genus Streptomyces; species Streptomyces sp. NPDC088812. The sequence continues at coordinate 12,292 of NZ_JBIVJP010000013.1, forward strand.
GCCCGAACGGCTCCTCGCGCAGCAGCTCGGCGTCCTCGGGTACGTCGGTCAGGACGGTCGGCGCGAAGAAGTAGCCGGCGCGGTCCGGGCGGTCGCCTCCGGTGAGGACCTTGGCTCCGCGGGCGACGGCGTCGGCGGTGAGCCGCTCCAGCGCCTTCAGCCGGCGCTCGTTGGCGAGCGGGCCCATGGTGGTGCCCTCGGCCAGCCCGTCCCCGACGACGACGGCCTCGGCCGCCTTCACGAACTCGGCGGTGAACTCCTCGACGATGCTCTCGTGGACGAGGAAGCGGCTGGGCGAGGTGCAGACCTGGCCGGCGTTGGCGAACTTCGCCTGGGCGGCCTTGCGGGCGGCCTTCACCGGGTCGGCGTCCGCGCAGACGATCACGGGGGCGTGGCCGCCGAGCTCCATCAACGACGGCTTCATCACCTCGCCGGCCCGGGCGGCGAGGAGCTTGCCGACGGGGACGGAGCCGGTGAAGGCGATCAGGCGGATCACCGGGGAGGCGATCAGGTGGGCGGAGACCTCGGCGGGCTCCCCGAAGACCAGGTTCAGCACACCGGCCGGCAGCCCGGCGTCGGCGAAGCAGCGCACCAGCTCCATGGCGGTGGCCGGGGTCTCCTCCGAGGCCTTGATGACAATGGAGCAGCCGGCCGCCAGCGCGGAGGAGATCTTGCGCATGGGGCCGCCGGCGGGGAAGTTCCACGGCACGAAGGCGGCGACGGGGCCGATCGGCTCGCGGCGCACGGTGAGCACGGTGCCGGGGGCGGAGGGGACGATGCGGCCGTAGGCGCGGCGGGCGTCGTCGGCGTGCCAGCGCAGGGTGCCGGCGACCCGGCGGGCCTCGCCGGTGGCCTCCGCGAGGGGCTTGCCCTGCTCCAAGGTCATGATCCGCCCGACCTCGGCGGCGCGCTCGGTGAGCAGGTCGGCGGCGGCGTGCAGGATCGCGGTGCGCTCGGCCACGGGCGTGGCGCGCCAGATCTCGAAGCCCTCCGCGGCGGCGTCGAGCGCGCGGTCCAGGTCGGCGGGGGTGGCCAGGGGTACTTCTCCGATCACCTCCTCGGTGGCCGGGTTCACGATCGGGGCGGTACCTCCGGTACCGCCCTGGCACCACTCGCCGGCGATGTACAGGCGGACGGCGGGGTAGCCGTGGTCGGTGGTCATGGGTGGGTGCCCTCTCAGGCTGGGGGTGAGTCGGGGTGCCGTGGGGACTCAGGCGCCGGTGGCGGCGTCCTGGTCGCGGTTGGTGCGCAGGGCCCAGATGTGGTGGGGCGGGGTCGTCTCGTGGACGCGGGTCTCGTAGGTGTCGTCGACGCGGTCCATGTCGGCGGCGTACTCCACGCGGCCTCCGCACGGGGCGTGCAGGAAGCGGAAGACGTTGGAGCCGATGGTGTGCCGGCCGAGCTTGCGCGCCTCCCGCCAGCCCCGTTCGATCATGTGGTTGCCGCCCTCGATCACGTCGTCGAAGCCGGGCACCTCGTAGGCGATGTGGTTGACGCCCACGCGGTCGGGGCGGTGGCACAGCAGCATGGTGTGCTGGTCGTCGTCGCCGGGGGCCTGCATGAAGACGCCCATGGGCTCGACGACGTCGGTGGGGCGGAAGCCGAGGAGGCCGGTGTAGAAGGCGACCGCTTCCTCCCTGCCCTCCTTCGCGATGTTCAGCGCCACGTGGCACATCCGCAGCGGGTACGCGCGGGTGAGCGGCTCCAGGGCGGTGTTCCAGCGGTTGACGCCGCCCAGGGTGTTGGCGGGCCGGGCCTCGACGGCCGTCTTCTTCGGCCGGGCGAGGGTGAGGCCGACGCCGAAGCCGCTGCGGTCGACGGTGTGGAAGACCCCGTCGGCGCTCTCGCGCACCACGTGGTCGCGGCCGACGGCGTCCACCAGCCGGCGCAGTTCCTCGCGGGTGTCGACGCCCCACACGACCTCGCGCAGGGTGGGCCCGTCCTCCACCGGCGGGGGCAGCAGCGGATGGGGGTCGGTGTCGAGGTGGAGCGTCTGCCCGGTGAGCGTCTCGAACACCGCGTGTTCCTCGGTCCGCTCCACCAGGAACAGACCGAAGTCGTCGAAGAACCGGACGCACTCGTCGAGGTCGGCGATGCTGTAGGTGACCGATTCGATTCTCTGGATTCCCATGATTCCTCGTTTCCGGGTCGCCAGGTGAGCGTAGGTTTGGGGTCGCCGGGGCCTCAATGGCCCGAGCTCTACGGAACGCGCAATCGTTAGTTGCGCCCGCGTCCCGTCACCGACGCCGGTTACCGGATCGCCGGAATGGGGTTCTGCGAGAACCACTCGGAGAGGAAGTCCAGGAACACGCTGATCTTGCGCGGGGTGTCCTGGCCGGGGCCGTAGATGGCGTAGAGCGGGCGGTCGGGGACCGCGAGGTCCGGCAGCAGCACCTGAAGGGCGCCGGAGCCGAGGTCGTCGTAGGCCGGCCGCTGGGGCAGCAGGGCGATGCCGCGGCCGTGCACGGCGGCCTTCTGGAGGGCGAGGTAGGAGTTGGACGAGAAGGCGATGTTGCGGATCTTGTGCAGGGTGCTGGCGTGACCGTGGCCGATGCGCCAGACCGGGTCGTTGACGTGCACCAGACAGTCATGGTGGGCGACGTCGTTGGGGTGGGCGAGGGTGCCGCGCCGCTTGATGTAGTCCGCGGAGGCGCACAGCACGAACGGCAGGGAGGCGATCTTCTTCAGACGGACGCTGGAGTCGCGCAGGTCCCGCGTGTGGAAGGCGATGTCGAATCCGCTGTCCAGGAAGTCGTAGGTGCGGTCGGACATTCCGCCGAGTTCGAAACGGACCTGGATTTTCGGGTGGGCCGAGGAAAACGCGGCTATCGCGTCGCCGAGGTCCAGGCTGCCTATCCACTTCGGGCAGATGATGCTGAGCGTGCCCTCCGCACGGTCGTGGGAGTCGGCGATCGCCGCGTCCTGCGCCTCGATCTCGTCCAGGATGCGGGCGGCGAATTCGGCGTACCGCTGTCCCGGTTCGGTGAGGCTCACCGAGCGGGCGGTGCGGTTGACCAGGCGGACCCCCACCTGTCGTTCCAGTTCGGCGACGTGCCGTGACACCAGGGAGCCCGATGAGCCGAGTTTCTTGGCGGCCCCGTTGAAACTCCCGGCCTGGGCGACGGTGACGAAACTGTGCATGAGGAGCAAGCGATCCATGTTTTTCCTCCGACGGCACTCCCCGCCCGACCGGCGACGGATGGCGGGAAGCGAGGGGTCCGCCACAAGGCCACGCTGTCTCGGCATCGGCTACGGGACAGGTGGCCTTGTGACGGAAATGATGCGGCTCGGACGCGGTGCGGGGGCGCCGGTTCCCGGTGGGGGCCCTACTTCGGGCAGTACTGGGGAGCCTCGCTCACGTTGTCCTTCGTGACCAACACAAGAGGAATGTCGGATATTTTGTCAACACCCTCCTTCTTGTCGAGCAGGCCGACCGTGCTCTTCACGGCGGTCTGTCCGATGGTCATCGCAGAGTTCGCGACGGTCGCGGACAGCCGGCCGTCCTTGACCGCCGCGACGCCGTCCTCGGTTCCGTTCACGGACACGATCTTGACATCCTTCGCGCCGGCCGCGTCAAAGGCCTTTCGGACCGCAAACGCCATCTCCTCGTTGGCCACGAAGGCGTAGTCGAGGTCGGGGTTGGCCTGGATCATGTTCTCGGCGACGTCCTGCGCCTTGGCCGGGTTGAACATGCCGGGCTGGTTGGCGACCACCTTGGCGGTGGCCGGCAGCGCGTCCTTGAACCCGCCCACCAGCAGGTCGGAGGCGGCACCCGGGGCGCCGGCGACGATGCCGACCTTCACGTCCTTGCCCGCGGCGTCCTTCTCGATCCAGTCCGCGTCCATGCCACCGACCTTCTTCAGGTCGACCACGGCCGCGCCGAGCACGTCGTCCATGTCCGAGGTGGCCACCGAGGTGAGGTAGATCGGCACGCCCGCCGCCTTGGCCTTGGCGATGTCGCCCTCCAGGGCGTCCACGTTCACGGTCTGGACGATCAGGGCGTCCACGTTCCGGGCGATCATGTCCTCGATGTTGGACAGCTCGGTGCCGGCGTCCTGCTTGGAGTTGGCCGAGTAGACCTTGGCGTCCTGGGCCTCGGCCTCCTGCTCGACCGCCTTCAGCAGACAGCTGTGGAAGTGCGTGGTGGAGCCGTTGACGAACCCGAGGGACACGGATCCGCCCGAGGCGCCGCTGCCGCCCTCGTCCTGGGAGCCGCATCCCGAGAGCACCAGGGCGGCGACGCCGACGAGCGAGGCCGCGGTGACACGGCGGGATCTGGCGATGGGCTTCATGGGGTAGGCCTTTCCTGCATCGTTGAAGAGAAGGTGCGGTGCTGGTGGGGGGCGGCGCGCACGGGTGGGGCGGGCGCGAAGCGGGGGTGCGGGCCGGGCCGGCGGGGTGACGGCCGCGGGCCGGCGGGCCGCGGGTCACCGGCGGGGCCGGCGGCTGCGGGCCGGCGGCTGCGGGTCAGTGGCCGCGCGCAGTGACCGCGGGTCGGCGGCCGCTTGCCAGGTGCAGCGGGTCGGCGGGTCGGCGGGTCGGCGGGTCGACGGCGGGTCAGTGGCCGCCGGGTGCGGACTTCCGCTGGAACTCGTTGATGACCGCCGCGACCAGCAGGACGCCGCCGGTGACGACGTACTGGTAGTTGCTGTTGACCTGGAGCAGGTTGAGCGCGTTGGCGACGACGCCCAGGAGGACCACCCCGAGGACCGTGCCGAGGACGGTGCCGTGGCCGCCCGCGAGCGAGGTGCCGCCGATCACCACGGCGGCGACGGCGGTCAGCTGGGTCATCAGGCCCGCCGTGTTGGGCGCCGCGGCACCGAGCCGCGACAGCAGCATCAGGCCCGCCAGGCCCGCCAGCACACCGGCGAGCGCGTACAGCGCCAGCTTGCGGGCCGGGACGTTGATGCCGCTCAGCCGGGCGACGTGCTCGTTGCCGCCCATGGCGAAGGCGTCCCGGCCGAAGGTCGTGAACTTCATCGTCACGCCGATCAGCGCCAGGACGAGCACGGCGACGACGGTGAGGTACGGGATGCCGGCGAGCTTGTCGTTGCCCAGGCCGGTCATCTTGTCGCCGATGGTGACGCTCATGCCGTCCAGGACCAGCAGGGCGACACCGTCCAGCAGCATCGCGGAGGCGAGCGTGGCGACGAACGGGGCGACCCGGGTGAAGGTCACCACCAGGCCGTTGACCAGGCCGATCGCCGTGGCGAGCGCCAGGCTGACGACGACCACCGCCGGGGTGGACCAGCCGCTGTGCAGCAGCTGCGCGGCGACCGAGAGCGTCACGGCCGCGTTGCTGCCCATGGAGAAGTCCATGCCGCCCGAGGTCATCAGCAGGGTCAGCCCGGCCGCGATGACGGCGTTGACACTGACCTGCCGCAGCACGTTGAGCAGGTTCTGCGAGGTGGTGAAGGAATCCGCCTGCACCGCGGTGAAGACCGCCACGAGCACGAGGACGAGGACCAGACCGCCGTGAGGTATGCGCAGCAGCTTGCCGGAGGTGAGGCCCGAGGGCTTGCCCGACGGTGCGTCGGCCGCGACGTCCGGGGAGGCGGAGGGGGTCTTGAGGCTCACTGCGGTTGACCTCCGAGAGCGGTCGCGACGAGTTCGTCGCGCGTGATGGCGGTGATGTCGTGTTCGGCGACCGTGCGGCCGGCGCTCACCACGACGACCCGGTCGGCCAGGCGCATGACCTCCTCGGCGGAGGAGGAGGCGAGCAGTACGGCCACGCCGCGGGCGGCGAGGTCGTCGACGAGGGTGTGGATGTCGGCCATGGCGGCCACGTCCACCCCGTTGGTGGGGTCCTCCAGGAAGCAGGCGACCGGCTCGGTCTCCAGCCACTTGCCGAGCAGCACCTTCTGCTGGTTGCCGCCGGACAGGGACCCGACCGGCGGGTTGCCGGTGAGGGCGACCACGCCGTAGTCGTCGCGCAGCGGGGCGGCCCGGCGGGCGAGTTCGCCGCGGCGGTGCAGCCGCCGCCGCGCGAACCGGTCGCCCGCCATCATCAGGTTCTCGTCCAGGGACAGCCCCGCCACCAGGCCCAGGGCCCGGCGGTCGCCCGTGACACAGCGCAGACCGCCGGCGAGGGAGGCCCGGATCCGGCCGAGGGGGATCCGGCGGCCGTCGACGTGGATCTCACCGCTCTCCGGGCGCTGCCGGCCGGACAGCAGGTCGAACAGGCGGGACTGGGCGTCGCCGGCCGGCCCGAGGACGGCGACGATCTCGCCCTTGCGCACCTCGACCGCGAAGTCCCGGATGGCCCGCCCGTGGGACAGACCGCGGACGGTGAGGCCGCTCTCTTCCTTCGGCGCGGGGCGCTCGGGGCGGGTGGAGACCACGTCCCGCCCGACCATGCTGCGCACCAGGCCCGCGGCGTCCATCTCCGTCGCGGGCGCGCTGCGCACCAGCCGGCCGTCCCGCAGGACCGTGACCCGGTCCGCGACCGCCATCACCTCGTCGATGTAGTGCGAGATGTAGACGATGGCCACGCCCTCGTCCCGCAGCCTGCGCACCAGGGCGCGGATCTGGTGGGCGTCCTTGGCGCTCAGACACGCGGTCGGCTCGTCCAGGATCAGCACCCGGCCGCCCCGGCGGACCTCGCGCGCCACCTCCACCATGGTCTGCTCGGCCACCGTCAGGGTGCCCGCGACGCGGTCGACGGCGATGTCGATGCCGAGCCCGGCCAGGGCGGCCCCCGCCTCGGCGCGGACCGTCCGCCAGCTCACCGCGCGTCCCCGGGTCGGCAGGTCGCCCAGCAGGACGTTCTCCGCGACGGTCAGTCCCATGGCGAGTTCCCGGCGCTGCGGCACGAAGGAGATGCCGAGCTTGCGGGCCTTGCGCACGCTCAGGCCGGACTGCGGCGCGCCGTCGACCTCCACGGTGCCGCCGTCGGCCTGGTGGACGCCCGCGAGGACCTGCACCAGGGTCGACTTGCCGGCCCCGTTCATGCCCATCAGCGCGTGCACCTCGCCCGGGTACAGGTCGAGGTCGACGCCCTTGAGGGCGAGGGCGCCGCCGAAGCGCTTGGTCACACCGCGCACCCGCAGCACGGCGCGCGGCTCCGCGCCGGTGCCGTCGGCCACCACGGCGGGGGCCGGGGTCGTCGGGGTCACGGCGGCTCCTTCCGGTGCGTCCGGGTCGGTCAGCGGACTCACGGCTGGGAGGAGTCCGTGGCGGGGGCGACCCGGCCGTAGCCGCGGACGTCCGGGAACGGGGGCTCCTTGTCGGCCTGGAGGTCCACCTGGAAGGTGTTCAGGCACATGCCGAGCATGGTGAAGTTGCCGAGCGCGCCGATGGTGTCCACCAGGCCCTTGGAGCCGAAGTGCTCGTGGGCGCGGGCGAAGGTCTCGTCGGTGACGAAGTGCTCCTCCAGGATCTCCCGGCAGAACTGGTAGAAGGCCTGGTCGGCCTCGTTGTCGAAGACCGCCTCCCGCTTCTCGGCGATCGCCTTGACGGCGGCCTCCGGGATGCCGGCCTCGATCGCCTGGTGGACGTGGGCGTTCCAGGAGTACTGCGCGTCCCAGTTGCGGGCGGCCATCAGCAGGGTCAGCTCCCGCAGGTGCTTGGGGAGGCTGCAGTCGAAGCGGGCGAAGGCGCCGAGGGACTCGGCCCGCTCGCACATCTCCGGGCTGTGCAGCCAGACCCGGAAGGGACCGCGGACGGCACCCCGGCGGCCGGCGATGCGGGCGGCCAGCTCCTGCTGCCGCGCGTCCATGTGATTCTCGTCGAGTACGGGGAGCCTCATCTGGCCGATACCTGCCTTTTCTTTCCAGCGCATTACGGGCACGGGTCCGAAAGCCGTGCGGTGCCAGGTGAAGGTACAGCCGTGTCCGAGCGGCACACCCATCTCGGAGCGCAAGGTAAAGCTGCACGGCGGAGGCCCCCCATTCGCGGGACGGCGACCTAACGTCGTTCGACGCAATGCCTTGCGAAGTGGAGAGGAACGAGGAACTCCGGATGACCACCATCATCAAGGTCGCGTCGGTGCCGCTGCTCGACCGCGGCGGCGCCGTGGTGACGACGCCGCTGATCACCACCCCGTCGGCGAACGGGGAGAACCGGATCACCAGCGGGATGAGCGTCTACCCGGTCGGCTCCGGGGCGCCCCTGCACTCCCACAACTGCGACGAGCACGTCACGATCCTCGACGGCGAGGCGGAGGTGTGGGTCGACGGCGAGGTGACCAAGCTGGAGCAGTACGACACGACCTACATTCCCTCCCCCATCCCCCACCTCTTCCGCAACATCGGCGACCGCCCGCTGCGCATCCTGTGGGTGTACTCCTCGGGGCACGTCACGCGCACGTTCACCGAGACGGGGAAGACGGTGGAGCACCTGTCGGCGGAGGACCAGATGGGGTCGGACGAGTAGGCGCACGGCCCGTCCGCGTCCGTCCGCGCGGCTCCCCCCTGCCGTCCCGCACCGGTCTCGCCGGCTGCCGCCGAGGGCGACCGCCGGCGCCCTGCGCCGTGCCGCCGGACGGCCCCGTCGAGCCGGCGGCGGCCCGCCGCGCACCCGGCCCGCGGGCCCACCGCGACCGCCGGCCCCGGGCCCCGCACCACCGCCGCCCGCCTCACCGCGGGCGGCTTCGGCATGCCCCGTTCCGGGCCCGCCCGGAACACGCCCGAACGACTGCGGCACGGCGGCGCGGGACGGCCTTACGAGCCCCCGAGGGCGGCAGGCGCGCGACGACGGCCCACGGCACGCTAGTGCCGCGGCAGGCAACGTTCGCCCCGTCGCGACGCCCGGCACGCTCCCCCACTGCCGCTCCTTGACGGGCAAACGTTGCCTGCCGCGGCACTAGGCCCCACCGGCACGCGGTACCGGCCGTACAGGCGCGCGGCGGCGAACGCGACGCGCACGGCTGTACGCCGGCGCGTGCCCGAGGCCGGTGGCCGGGGCCCGGTGGCGGGCGGCAGACGGAAGACGGAAGACGGCAGACCGTGGCCGGGCCCGGTGGCCGGGGCCCGGCGGCAGGCGGCAGACGGCAGACCGTGGCCGGGCCCGGTGGCCGGGGCCCGGCAGCGGGCGGCAGACGGCAGACGGCAGGCGGCAGACGGCAGACGGCAGGCGGCAGGCGGCAGGCGGCAGGCGGCAGGCGGCAGGCGGCAGGCGGCAGGCGGCAGGCGGCAGGCGGCAGGCGGCAGGCGGCAGGCGGCAGGCGGGGCAGCGTGCCCTGAGCAGGCTGCATGCGTCCCGCGGGTCCACGGGCCTACGGCGGCCGCGGTGACTCGCAGGCCCCTTGGGGCATGCGGTGTGCGCGACGCTCCCCGGGGTCCCTGGATCCTGGGACTCCTCGAGCCTCGGGGTCCTGGGATCCCCAGGTCCAGTGGGCCCTGGGGCGAGCTGTCCCCGGAGGGCCTGGAGCCGGGCACGAGGGCTGTGCCGGCCCCCAGTACGTCGCGCGGGCCCCTGACCCCGGCCCGTGGCCACCAAGTACCGGCCCCGTCCCGACCGGCCACCGACAGCCGCCCGCCTTCCGCCTCGCCCCGCCGGCCACCGGTCACGGGCCCGGGCGGCACCGGCCACCGCCCACCGGTCACGGGCCCGGGCTCACCGGTCACCGGACCGGGCTCCGCCGGACACCGGTCACCGCCCGGAGACCGCGGCCCCCGTCACCGGCCCGGAGACCGCGCCCCCCTTCACCGGCGACGGAAACGCCGAACGCCGGCCTCCGCACCTCGCTCGTGCGGTGGCCGGCGTTCGTCCGTTCCCCCGGTGGCCGGGCAGCCCCTGACCGCTGCCCGGTCGCTCAGTGCGCGGCCACCAGCTCCTCCTTGCGGTCGTCCTCGCCGGTCGGCTTGGAGCTGCGCAGGGCGGCGATGCCGATGAACACCATGGAGGAGAGACCGGCGATCGCGAACGCGGTGAAGCCCCATTCGCCCTGGCCGGAGGCGAGCAGCTGGCCGCCGAGCCACGGGCCGAAGACGGCGCCGAAGCGGCCCATGCCGGAGGTCCAGCCGACGGCGGTGGCGCGGGTGCCGGCGTTGGAGCGGATGGAGACCGTCGCGTAGATCATCGTCTGGGCGCTGTTGAGGAAGAGGCCCGCGAAGAAGACGACGATCATGGTCACGGTCATCGGCATGTGAACGCTGAGCAGGAAGACGCCGGCGGCGGTCAGCGCGAACCACAGGGCCGAGATGCGCGGGGCGCCGAAGCGGTCGGCGGCGCGGCCGGCGACCAGCATGCCCACGATGCCGCCGAGGTTGAAGACGACCACGAAGGACAGCGCGGAGCCGAGCTCGTAGCCCTCGGCGCGCATCAGGGTGGGCAGCCAGGTGGCGACGCCGTAGACGAGGAGCAGGCCGCCGAAGGAGGCCAGCCAGTACAGCAGGGTCTGGACCCACTCGCCGCCGCGGAAGAGGTTGGCCAGGTTGGTCCAGCGGTCACCCGCGCCGGCCTTGCCGGACTTGGCGGCCGGCAGCTCGACGTCGTAGCGGGTGGCCAGCTCCTGGGCCTCCTCGGTGCGGCCCTTGGCGACGAGGAAGCTCAGCGACTCGGGCAGGAACTTGGCGAGCACCGGGGCGAACAGCAGCGGCAGCACGCACACCCAGAACGCGGCACGCCAGCCGACGGGGTCGATGAGCCACTTGGCGACGTAGGCGGAGAGGATGCCACCGACGTGGTGGGCGGTCATCAGCAGGCCGATGATGATCGCGCCGCGTCCTCGCGGGGCGTAGTCGGAGACCATGCTGATCGCGGTCGGCAGCAGACCGCCGAGACCGATGCCCGCCAGGGTCCGGCCGAGGCCGAAGACGGCGACGCTGTCCGCGATGGCGCACACGGCGGAGGCCAGCGAGAAGACGATCACGCAGACGACCATCAGCTTCTTGCGGCCGATCCGGTCGGCGACGGTGCCCGCGGTCAGCGCGCCGACGAGCATGCCGAAGGTGGCGTAGCTGCCGAGGTCGCCGGCCTGGTCCGGGGTGATGCCGAAGGTCTTCGTCTCCAGCAGGTGCGGGAGCACAGAGCCGTAGATGAACATGTCCAGACCGTCGAAGAGGACGGCCAGCCAGCACAGACCGACGACCAGAAAGGCCAGTCTGCTGCCGCGGGCGGACAGAGCGGGGGAGGAGGACATCGTCGTTTTCCTCTCGTCCAGGAGGCGTTCCCTGGAGGGGGACTCATGTGGCGGGGTTCCCCCGCTCGATGCGAGGTCGAGGGGCGGGGGAGGGGCGACGCGGCTCGTGCGGCTTACCCCGTGTGCGCTAGACGCTAAGGATCCGTTCCCCTGAGTGTCAACGCTTTTGTCAACAATCTTTCCAACGATATGGAACGGAAAGGGGGTGGACCCGCACCGCAGTGCGCGCCCACCCCCCGTGGTGCCGGTCCTAGGCGACCGGCGGGGTGCCGTGGGTGTGGAAGGACTCGATGGTCTTCAGGCCCCAGGCCTGGCCCTTCTTCCGCTCCTCCTCGGTCCACGTGATCAGCGGCCAGTCGGGCGCGAGCACGAGCCGGGTGAGCGGGTTGCACAGCTCGATCCGGTTGCCGCCGGGCTCGTAGACGTACAGGAAGAACGTCTGCTGGATGGCGTGCTTGTGCGGGCCCGTCTCGATGAACACACCGCTGTCGATGGCGAGGTCGGCGGCGCGCAGGATGTCCTCGCGGGTGTCGGCCGCGAAGGCGATGTGGTGCAGCCGCCCGGCGGAACCGGTCCAGTCGGAGGTGTAGACGACGTCGTACGACTTGTTCGTGAACGTCAGCCAGCGGGCCGCGATCTTGCCGCTGTCGAGCTGGATCTGCTCCGTCGGCCGGGCACCGAGGACGTTCTGCTGGAACTCGGCGTTGGCGAGGACGTCGGCGGCGAGGAAGTTGATGTGGTCCAGGCGCCGTACGCCCACGCCCCGGTTGGGCTTGGCCTGCGGCTGGTTCTTCAGCGCGGGCCTGAGCCCGTCGGGGGCCTGGTAGTGCTCGCTCTCCCAGTACAGGGCGTGCTCGTGGCCGTCCGGGTCGGTGGTGACGTAGAGCTTGCCGAGGCCGGGTTCGTCCTCGACCCAGTGGCCGGTGCCGCCGGCCTCCTCGACGGCCTTGACCCGGCGCTGGAGCGCCTCCTCGCTGGAGGTGCGCAGCGCGAGCCGGCCGAGGCCGGGCTGCTCGCGGGCGGTGAGGACCAGGCTGTGGTGCTCGTAGTCGTCGAAGGTGCGCAGGTAGACCGTGTCGCCGTCCTGCCCGCAGACGGTGAGCCCCAGGTAGTCGGTGAAGAAGCCGACGCTGGCGTCCAGGTCCGGGGTGAAGAGCTGGGCGTGGCCGATGTGGGCGATGTCGCCGAGCGGCGGAGTCATCGTTGACCTCCTTGGGGGTGCGGGGTGAGCGGCGCCGTTCCGGCGGAGCGGGGGAACACGGTGCCGTCGAAGATCTTGCGGGCCGTGCGGACCACGGCGGTGCGGCGGGCCGAGGGAAGGCCGTCGGCGGTGGCTCCGAGACTACTTTCGATGTCCAGGAATCCGGTGGGATGTTCTATGCGAATTCGGTCACTACCGGGCGCGAGTCGTGCCAGGTCCGCACCGACGCCGCCTTCGATCTGAAGGCCAGCGGCGACACTTGCCGCGCCGAGCACTCCGATCGAGGTGTGGCAGCGCACCGGAATGAAGGTGCGGGTGGTGACCGCGCCGCCCGCGCGGGGCGCGGCGAGCAGTGTGAGCTTGGGCACGGTGGCGTCCGAGACGTCCCCGAGCCCCATCAGACGGCCCGCCTGGAGCCGGATCGAGCGGAGCCGGTCGGCGAGCGCGAGGTCCTCCTCCAGGTCCCGGGGCGACTCGTAGCCGGTGACCTTCAGGGAGGTGGCCGCCATGAGCACGGTCGGCATGCCGTTGTCCACGCAGGTCACCTGGACGCCGTCGATCTCGTCCCGGACGTTGCCGGTCGGCAGCAGCGGGTTCGCGCTCGGCGGGAACTCGATGACCACGGGGGCCGCGGTGCCCGGTACGCCGGAGATCTCGGCGTCCCCGGTGTAGTCCACGCGTCCGCCGGGGGTCGGGAAGGTCGCCGTCGCGAGGTCACCGCTGTTGACCATGCGGATCCGGACGGACGTCTCCTCCTCCCCCGCCGTGACCAGTCCGCGCTCGACGGCGAACGGGCCGACGCCGGCGAGGATGTTGCCGCAGTTCTGCCGGTCGCTCACCTCGGGCCGGTCGACGACCACCTGGAGGAACAGGTAGTCGACGTCGGCGTCCGGGTCGGCCGAGGGCGAGACCACGGCGACCTTGCTGGTGAGCGGGTGGGCGCCGCCGAGGCCGTCGATCTGGCGGTCGTCGGGGCTGCCCATGATCCGCAGCAGCAGGCCGTCCCGCTCGGCCGGATCGGCGGGCAGGTCGTCGGCGAGGAAGAAGGCGCCCTTGGACGTGCCGCCCCGCATCAGCAGGCAGGGCACCTCCTCGGGCAGGCGGCTCACGACCGCTCTCCCTCGTACTCCTCGTGGGTCTTGTACTCGACGCCGAGCCGCTTGAGGGTGTCGCGCAGGCCGTAGCGGTCCAGGCCGAGTTCGCCGTCGATGAACGCGGCGCGGGCCTTGGCCTCCTTGACCTCGCGGGCCTCGGACGCCTCGACGGTGGCGCGGACGCGCTCGCGCGGGACGACCACGACGCCGTCGTCGTCGGCGAGGATCACGTCACCGGCGCGGATCACCTGGCCGTCGATCGCGACCGGCACGTTCACCGAGCCGCCGGTGGCCTTCACCGTGCCCTGCGCGGAGACCGCCCGCGACCAGGCCGGGAAGTCCATCTCGCGCAGTTCCTGCGTGTCACGGATGCCCGCGTTGATGATCAGTCCGCGGACGCCCCGCTGCTGGAGCGCGGTGGCGAACAGCTCGCCGAACATGCCGTCGGTGGACGGGGAGGTGGTGGTGACGACCAGGATGTCGCCCTCGCCGCACTGCTCGACGGCCGCGTGGATCATGAGGTTGTCGCCGGGCCAGCTGAGCACGGTGACGGCGGTGCCGGCGACCCGTACGCCCTGCTGGATCGGACGGACGTCCGGGCCCAGCAGGCCGGTGCGGCCCATCGCCTCGCTGACGGTGGCCACGCCGTAGCCGGCCAGCGCGTCGACGTCCTTCAGGTCCGCCTTCGGCGGGTTGGTGACGATCACGCCGCTCATGCCGGCTCCTTAACGATCTGCGAATGGGGGCGCGGGTGCGCCTCGGCCATGGTCTGGTGCGCCGGGCCCCGGTGGGGGCCGGCGTGGTGCTCGAACCGGACGCCGCGGCGGACGGCCAGGTCGGTGGGGTGGCCCCACGGGTGCCGCTGGGCGCGGGCGCCGAAGGGGGCGGCGGCGGCACGCTCGGCCTCGTCCCGGCGGATCACCTCGATGCCGTCGGGCTTCCCGCCCTCGCGCCACGCCTCGGCGGGCTCGCCGCGCTCACCGGAGGCCGGACACGCGAGGGTGACCTTCTCCCCCCGGGCGGCCGCCAGGGCGATGGCGCCGCCCGCACGCCCCACGACGTCCCCGGCGGGCGCGGCGGTGACGACGAGGGTCGACCGTGGGGGGGCGGGCCCGTTGGCCTGGGTCATTGCTGAAATCTCCTTGGTGACAGGTGGGCGCCCGCCTCGGACGGCTCGAGGGCTGCTGCGCACGTCGGCCTGCTCGGCCGGCCGGTGGCGGCTCCGCCGGCTGCGGTTCCGCGATCACGGCTCCGCCCGCCGCCGCGGCTGCGCGGCCCGGCGGCTCCGTGACGGCAGCCGTGACGGCCGCGGCTCCATGACGGCAGTTGTGCCGGCTGCGGCCGCACCGACCGCGGCTCTCAGTTGAGCAGCGCCTCGATCACGCTGGTGAGGTGGGCACGGACGGCCGTCTCGGCCGCCTGCGGGTCCCTGGCCCGGATCGCTTCGATCATGGTCAGGTGCTCGTTCAGGGATTGCTGCGGGCGTCCCGGCCTCAGTGCCAGCTGGAAGCGGTGCCGCACCAGTTGGGCGTTGAGCCGCTCCAGCAGTTCCTGCGCGGTCCGCTGGTCGGAGAACTCCCGGATGCGGACGTGCAGCTCGTGGTTGAGGTCGGAGTAGGTGACCGGTTCGCCGTCGGCGACCGCCTTGGTCATGGCGGTGCCGAGATCGGTGAGTTCGATCAGCTGGTCGTCGCTGGCCGCGACGGCCGCCTTCGCCGCGCACAGCCCTTCGAGGACCATGCGGCACTCGGTGATGGCGACCGCTTCCTCCACGGTCACCACCCGCACGCGCGAACCGCGGTTGCGGATCCGCTCGACGAGCCCCTGGGACTCCAGGTCGATGAGTGCCGCGCGGATGCTGGCCCGCGTCACACCGAACTGCTCGGCGAGCTCGTTCTCCACCAGCCGCTGCGCCGGTGCCATGTCGCCGTGCAGGATCGCCTGCCTCAGCTGCGCGAACGCATGCTGTTTGGCTTGCTCCCCGGTGCTCGGACGGGCTTCTTTCGGCATCGTGCCCTCCCTGAGTGAGTGCCTGTCGAACCTAAATCTAGCCAAACAAGATTGTCAACAATTTTGTCTGCCGTATTGCGTGCAGGAGGTTGGCGGAAAAGGGGCGTCGTGCGGAGCGCGACGATGTGTCGCGCGCGCCGGGGCGATACCCCACACTCTGTCTCCACCGGCAGCGCGGACGTGCTGGCTAGGGTCGGCGCATGACGCACAGCTTCGCTCTCCGCATCGCCGACGCCGACCTCGGACCCGAGCCGCTCGACCCCGGGCAGATCGTCTCCGGGACGCCCGAGGTGACCGGCAGGGTGGTGTGGGAGTCGGAGGACGGCCGGCAGATCCGCGGCGTCTGGCAGATCACGCCCGGGGTCGTCACCGACACCGAGGCGGACGAGGTGTTCGTCGTCGTCAGCGGCTCGGCGACGATCGAGGTCGAGGACGGGCCCACCCTGACGGTCGGCCCCGGGGACATGGCGGTGCTGCGCGCGGGCGACCGGACGACGTGGACCGTGCACGAGACGCTGCGCAAGGCGTACGCCATCACCCTCTGACCGACGACCGACGACCGACGACTGACGACTGACGACTGACGCCGCCGGGCCGTCCCCGGGGGGCGTGGGGCGTGGTTGACAGGGGTGAAGAGGGACCACAGGGTGGCTTCGAGGATGGGCCCGGAACGGCTGTGGACCGGTCCGGCACCGGCTGAGAGGGGCCGTCATGGTGCGGGCGCTGGGGGTCGCGGTCGTCGGGTTCGGCTGGATGGGCCGGGTGCACACGCAGGCGTACGCGCGCGTGCACCACCACTTCCCGCGGCTGACCGTGCGGCCGGAGCTGGTCACGGTCGCCGAGGAGGTGCCGGGGAGGGCCGAGGAGGCCGCCGCCCGGTACGGCTTCGCCGCCACGACGCGCGACTGGCGCGAGGTCGCCGCCGACCCCCGTGTGGAGGCGGTCAGCGTCACCGCGCCGAACTTCCTGCACCGCGAGATCGGCGTCGCGATGGCCCGGGCGGGCAAGCACCTGTGGATCGAGAAGCCGGTGGGCCTCACCGCCGACGACGCCCGCGCGGTCGCGGACGCGGTCGCCGGGGCGGGCGTGCAGGGCACGGTCGGCTTCAACTACCGCGGCGCGCCCGCCGTGGAGTCGGCCCGCGAGCTGATCGGCTCCGGGGAGATCGGCACGGTCACGCATGTCCGCATCCGTCTGTTCAGCGACTACGCGGCCCATCCCGACGGTGCTCTGACCTGGCGCTACGAGCGGGAACGCGGCGGCAGCGGAGTGCTCGGCGACCTCGCCTCGCACGGCGCCGACCTGGCCCGTTTCCTGCTCGGCGACATCACCTCGCTCACCGCCGACACCGCGGTCTTCCTCCCCCGGCGCGCCCGGCCCGCCGGCGCGACCGCCGGCCACACCCTGGCCACCGGCGGCGACCTCGGGCCCGTCGAGAACGAGGACTACGTCAACTGCCTGCTCCGCTTCGCCTCCGGTGCCCGCGGCGTCCTGGAGGCATGCCGGGTGTCGGTCGGCGAGCAGAACAACTACGGCTTCGAGGTGCACGGCACCCGGGGCGCCGTCTTCTGGGACTTCCGCCGGATGAACGAGCTGGCCGTCAGCCGCGGCACGACCTACCAGGACCAGCCGGTCAGCACCGTGTACGTCGGCCCGGGCGCCGGCGAGTTCGGCGCGTTCCAGCCCGGCGCGGCCAACGCCATGGGCTACGACGACCTGAAGGTGATCGAGGCCTACCGGTTCCTGCGCTCGGTCGCCGAGGGCAGGCCGTACGGCGCGACACTCGCGGACGCGGTGCGCAGCGCGGCCGTCCTGGACGCGATGTCCCGCTCGGCGGCGAGCGGAACATGGGTCGGCGTCGCCCCGCCGACATGACACCCGCCCGGTCGCATGCCCTGCCGGAGACTGCCTGGAGGTTCTCCCGCCGGAGGCACCCCACCGGCAGACCCACCGGGCCCCCGGGTGAGCCCCACCGCCCCCCGCCGGAAGCCCCGCCGACCCCCCGCCGGAAGCCCCGGGGCCCCGCCGAGGGGCCCCGCTCGCCCGCCGCTCAGACGGTCGCCGCCTGTGGCGGCATGTTGTACGGCGTCACCACCTGGATCGCCGACGGCAGGACCCGCCCGGCGGGCGGCAGGGCGCCGTGGGCGCGCATCACGGCGTGGCAGGCCTCGCGCACGTCCTGGCGCAGGTCGTGGTGGAGGACGGCGGACAGGCGGTGCTCGCGCAGCAGCCGGGTGTTGTCGTGGTCGAGGTCGTGCGCGACGAACACCGCGCACTCACGGCCGACGTCGGCGAAGGCGCGCAGGGTGGCGATGTTGCCGCCGCCGATGGAGTAGACGGCGCGGATGCCGGGGTCGCGGGCGAGGGCGGTGCGGACGAGGTCGTACTGGGTGGCGTCCAGTCCCTGGCCCTCGGCGATCTCGACGAGGGTCCGCTCGGGGTGGCGGGCGCGCATGGCGCCGCGGAACCCCATCTCGCGCTCCTCCTCGTTGCGGAAGAAGCCGCTGCTGAGGCTGGTCAGCACATTGCCGGGCCGGTCGCCGAGCCACTGGCCCATGAGGTAGGCGGCGGTGGCGCCGGCGGCCCGGTCGTCGATGCCGACGTAGGCGAGGCGGGCGCTGGCGGGCAGGTCGGTGACGAGGGTGACGACCGGGATGCCGGCCGCGACGAGCCGCCCGACCGCCGCCGTGACCTCGGGGACGTCCGGCGCCTTGAGGAGCACCCCCTGCGAGCCGCGCCGGGCGATCCGCTCCAGCGTCGCGACCAGTTCCGCCACGGGGCCGGTCTCACGGAAGTGGAAGCGGGAGCGCAGGACGGCCGGGTGCAGGGACGGCAGCTCCGCCTCCAGGGCGGCGCGTACGGCGGTGGTGAACCGTTCGGGCGCCTGCGCCACGACGTCGACCATGAAGGTGCGGCCGACGAGCCGGACCTGGGTGCGCTGCCGGTCGAGGTCGGCGACGGCCCGGTGCACCTCCTGCGCGGTGGACGCGCGCACGCCTCCGCGACCGTTGAGGACCCGGTCCACGGTGGCCTCGCTCAGGCCCGCCTGACGTGCGATCTCCCGGATCGGGAAGGGATGGCCCACAGCTGGCTCCTGGGACGGTCGGGACGGTGGCCGAGGCGGGCTCTGAGGGGTTTTTGATGGCTCGCCGCCGGTTGTTCGAGGGGTTTGTACTGACAAGAATGACAGGGCCGCCCGGCTCCCCGGACCGTGCCCGGCCCCGTACCGCCCGGCCTCCCGTACCGAAGGGACGACGATGTCCTCGATGTCCTCCGCACCGCCCTCCGCCCGGCTGAGCGAGCGGGACTGCGACCTCGACGCCTTCCGTACGCTCGTCGAGCGCGCCACGGACCTGGCCGACCATCCGCACGCCGCGTCCGTGGAGGGCAACGCCCTGGTCTACGACGGTGACCGGTTGCGGGCCGCCGACGCACCGGCGGTGCGGGAGGAACTGGTCCGCGCGCTCGCCGACGGCCCCGGCGTCGTCGTCCTGCGCGGTGCCTTCCCCGACCCGGCGGTCGTCGACCGGCTCACCGCCGTGTTCGACGCCCTGATCGCCGCGCAGCGCGCCTCGGGCGCCACCGCGGGCGACCACTTCGCCAGGCCGGGCGCCAACGACCGCGTCTGGAACGCCCTGGAGAAGGCCGCCCGGCACGACCCCGAGGCGTTCGCCGACTACTACGCCAACGACCTCCTCGCCCTGGTCTCCACCGCCTGGCTCGGCCCCGGCTACCAGGTCACCTCGCAGGTCAACGTGGTCAACCCGGGCGGCGCCGCCCAGAGCCCGCACCGCGACTACCACCTGGGGTTCCTCTCGAACGAGGCCGCGGCCGCCTACCCGGCGCACGTCCACCGCCTCTCCCCCGTGCTCACCCTCCAGGGCGCGGTCGCGCACTGCGACATGCCCGTCGAGTCCGGCCCCACCATGTACCTGCCGCACTCGCAGCAGTTCGAGCCGGGCTATCTGGCGTGGCGGCTGCCGGAGTTCCGGGAGTACTTCGACGCCCACCACGTCCAGCTCCCGCTGGCGAAGGGCGACGCCGTGTTCTTCAACCCGGCCCTCTTCCACGCCGCCGGGACCAACCGCTCCGCCGGCATCCGCCGCACGGCCAACCTCCTCCAGGTGTCCTCCGCGTTCGGGCGGGCCATGGAGACCGTCGACCGCGAGGCCGTGGTGAACGCGGTCTATCCGGTGCTGCTGGAGCGGGCGGCCGACGGCGCCGACCCGGCCGGGCTGGAGCGGGTGATCGCCGCGAGCGCCGAGGGCTATCCCTTTCCCACCAACCTGGACAGCGACCCGCCGGTCGGCGGCCTGGCGCCGCCCTCGCAGGCGGACACGGTACGGCGGGCGCTGCGGGAGGCGTGGACACCGCGGGCGCTGCGGGACGAGCTGCGGGCCGGCGCCGCGCGGCGCGCGAGCTGACGGACGTACGGGCGACCGGTGACCGGGTGACCGGGCGCCGGAGCGGAAAGGACTCCCCGGTCATGGGACTTCTCGACGACAAGGTCGTCCTCGTCAACGGCGGCAGCCAGGGCGTGGGCGCCGCCGTCGCGCGGGCCGCCGTCCGCGAGGGCGCGGTGGTGGCGGTCACCGGGCGGCGCCCGGAACCGGGCGAGGCCCTGGTGGCCGAGCTGGCCGGGGCGGGCGGCGAGGCGCGGTTCGTGCGGGCCGACCTGGCGGACGCCGAGCAGGCGAAGGCCTCCGTCACCCGGGTGGTGGAGGCGTACGGCCGGATCGACTGCCTGGTGAACTCCGCCGGCCTGACCGCGCGGGGCACGTTGCTGGACACCACGCCCGACCTGTTCGACCAGCACATCGCGATCAACCTCAGGGCGCCGTTCTTCGCCCTGCAGGCGGCGGTCGCGGACATGGTGGGCCGCGGGGCGCCCGGCACGGTCGTCAACGTCATCACGTCCTCGGCGCACGGCGGACAGCCCTTCCTCGCCCCGTACGTCGCCGCCAAGGCGGGGCTGGTGGGCCTGACCCGGAACGCGGCGCACGCCCACCGCTCCGACCGGATCCGCATCAACGGCCTGAACATCGGCTGGACGGCGACCGAGGGCGAGGACGCGACCCAGCGGGCGTTCCACGGGGCCGGGGACGACTGGCGCGAGCGGGCGGCGGAGCGGCTGCCGATGGGCAGGCTCGGGCAGCCGGACGAGATCGCCGACTTCGTGGTGTTCCTGCTGTCCGAGCGGTCCGGCGTGGTCACCGGTTCGGTGATCGACTGGGACCAGAACGTGCTCGGCGGTCTGGACTAGTCCCCTTTCCGCCGGGTGATTCCCTTCCCCCTGCTGGTTCCCTTCCCTCTGGTGGTTCCCTTCCCCCCTGCTGGTTCCCTTCCCTCTGGTGGCGCTGGACCTTCCCTCAAGGAGCTGCAACCCATGCGTATCGCGATCCTCGGCCTCGGCCGCATCGGCGCCTTCCACGCCGAGACCCTCTTCGGCCTCGACGCCGTCGAGTCGCTCGTCGTCGCCGACCCGTTCGCGGAGGCTGCCAAGGCCGCCGCGGAGCGGTTCGGCGCCGAGGTGGCGGACTCGCCGGAGGCGGTGCTGGCCTCGGGCGTGGACGGGGTGGTGATCGCCGCGGCGACGGACGCCCATCCGGGTCTCGTCCTGGCGGCCGTCGAGGCCGGCGTCCCCGTCTTCTGCGAGAAGCCCGTCGCCAGGACCATGCGGGAGGGCGTCGCGGTCCTCGAGGCCGTCGAGGGCACGGGCGTGCCCGTCCAGATCGGCTACAACCGTCGTTTCGACGCGGGCTTCGCCGCCGCCCGGGCCGCCGTACGGGCGGGTGAGCTGGGCGCGCTGCACACCGTGCGCTCGACCACCCTGGACCCGGCACCGCCGCCCGCCGCGTACGTCGCGGCCTCCGGGGGCATCTTCCGGGACTGCTCGGTGCACGACTTCGACATCATCCGCTGGGTGACGGGCCGTGAGGTGGCCGAGGTGTACGCGGCCGGCGGGAACCGGGGCGCCGACCACATCGCGGCGGCGGGCGACGCCGACACCACGGGTGCGCTCCTCACCCTCGACGACGGCACTCTCGCGGTGGTCTCCAACTCCCGTCACAACGCGCGCGGTTACGACGTCCGCATGGAGCTGCACGGCTTCCGGGACTCCATCGCGGTCGGCCTGGAGGACAAGCTGCCGCTGCGGTCGGTGGAGCCCGGCGCCACCTTCCCGTCCGGCACGCCCCACGACTTCTTCATGGACCGCTTCGCGGCCGCCTACCGCGCCGAACTCACCGCGTTCACCGAGGTGGTGGCGGGCACCCGGCCGTCCCCCTGCACGATCGGGGACGCCCTGGAGGCCGGCTGGATCGCGGAGGCGTGCACGCTGTCGCTGCGGGAGCACCGTCCGGTGACCCTCGCGGAGGTGCGCGCCGGGTGACGGTGGCGGCCGCGGAGCGCGCCCGTGGCCGCGGGCGGGCGGACGGCCGTCATCTCGCCGCGGGCTGGGCCGGCAGGTCGAAGACGTGGTCCGGGGAGATGATCGTCGTGATGGCGTCGCCGAACAGGGTGCTGGGCTCCTCGCCGGCGTGGTTGATGTCGGTGTTCAGCACCACGACGAGGGTCGTGTCGGCCGACGGCAGGTAGACGGTCAGGGACTCGTAGCCCGGCAGGGAGCCGTTGTGGCCGATCCAGCCCTGCACGTCGAAGATGCCGAGCCCGTATCCGGCGCCGGGGATGGTGGTCGGCGGGGTGATCAGCCGCTCCTTCTGCGTGGCGGGGCTGATCATCCGCTGCCCGTCGGGCAGTCGGCCCGTGGCCACCGTGCGCGCCCACACCCGCAGGTCCTCCAGGGTGGAGATCATGGCCCCGGCGGCCCAGCCCCAGGACGGGTTCCAGTCGGTGGCGTTCTCGACCTCGCCGGTCGCGGTCTGGTCGGTGTAGCCCTGGGCGTGCGGCTCGGGGAACTCGTCGCCCTGGGGGAAGAGCGTGTCGTCCAGGCCGGCCGGTGTGAGGACGTGCTCCTGGACGTAGTCCGCGAGCGCCCGGCCGCTGACCTTCTCGACGACCAGGCCGAGCAGGATCAGGTTGGTGTTGCAGTAGGAGAACTCCTTGCCCGGTGCGAAGAGCACGGGGTGCTGGAAGGAGTAGTCGAGCAGTTGCCGCGGGGTGAACGGGCGCTGCGGGTCGGACGTCAGCGCCTTGGTGAAGGCGTCGTCCTCCGAGTAGTTGAACAGCCCGCTGCGCATGCCGGCCAGTTGGCGCAGGGTGATCTCGTCGCCGCCGGGCACGCCGTCGACGTACGTGCCGATGGTGTCGTCGAGGCCGATCTCGCCCTCGTCGACCAGTTCGAGGACCGCGGTGACGGTGAACGTCTTGGTCTCGCTGCCGATCCGCGTGTACAGGTCCGGCCGCATGTCCTCGCCGGTGCTCTTGTCGGCGACGCCGAAGGACTTCACGTACCGGCCCTTGTCGGGCGTCCAGATGCCGACGCTCACGCCGGGTACGGCCGCGTCCTCCATGACGCGTCGGACGGCCCGGTCGATCTGCCGCTGCACGGCGGGGGTGAGTTCGCGGACGTCGTCCCCCGACGGCGAGGGTGCCTGGGCGGCGGCCGGGGGCGGCGGCGCCGCGGTGCCGGCGGCGGCCGGTGCCACCAGCGCGCCGACCGCCGCGGCGACGACGGCCCCGCTGCGCAGTCGACGACGCGGACGGGTCATGGGCTCACTCCTCCACGAGGAGACGTTCGCCGCAGGCCACAGCCGCACCAGGGGCACGGGCCGCATGCGGCCCCTCAGCACCAGGATAGGAGCGGCCCGGGACCGCTGCCTGTCGGCACCTCCGCCGACGCGCACGCCCCGGGCCCGCGGGCGACGCCCCGGAGAGCCCGGCCGCCGACGCGGGTGTCCCGTCCCTGCCGGGGACCGGCGCGCACCCCGCGCACTCTTCATCTCCCGTCCCGCACCCACGGGTTCTCCCCGGCCGGCCGGCCGCCCGCCCGGCTCGTCAGCTCTCGCGCTCGCGTACGTGCACATGGCCGTCGAGCGGGAACTCGGGCGGTGCGGCGAGCAGCAGGCCGTCGAGCCCGTAGCCGGTCTTCTGTGCCACCCGGCAGGACGCGGTGTTGTCCGCCTGGTGGAGCAGGGTGAGGCGGGTGAGCCCGGCGAAGGCGGTGAACGCCCAGTCCGTCAGGGCGCCCAGCGCCCGGGGTGCCACGCCCCGGCCGCGGGCGTGGGCGGCGGTCCAGTAGCCGACCTCCGGGGCGGCTCCGTGAGGGTCCTTGAGGACGACGTGCCCGGCCGGCCGGCCGTCGTCGTCGCCGGGGCGGACCTCCAGGACGGCGAAGGCGAGGCGGCGCCCCGTCCGCCAGCCCTGCCGCTGCTCCTCCACCCAGCGCGCCGCGTCCGCCGCGTCCGCCACGGTCGCGCCGGACCAGCGGCGCATGGCCGGATCCGCGTACACCCCGGCCAGTGGGGCCGCGTCCTGCGGGCGCCAGGGGCGCAGCAGCAGGGCGGAGGCCGACGCGGTGGCGCCTGCGGCCAGACGTACCGGTTCGTCGTCCATGCGGCCGAGCGTACGTGACGGGCGTTCGGGCCCTCCGTTTCCATGACGGGGGGCGGTCGGGTCAGGGCGTCCCGTCACCGGGTTCCGCGACGGGCGCGGTGAGGTCCTCCGCCTCCGGGAGCTCCTCGACGTCCACGCCCCGTACCTGCGCCAGTTCGTGCTTGAGCGCGGCGAGTTCGGCACCGCCGGCCATGTGGTGGGTGAGTTCCTCCAGGCCGACCTCGCTGCGGTCGGCGGAGAGTTCCAGGGTGCCCAGGCGCAGCACGCTGAAGTGGTCGCCGACCATGTAGGCGTGGTGGGGGTTGTGGGTGATGAAGATGACGCCGAGGCCGCGGTCGCGGGCGGCGGCGATGTACTTCAGGACCACGCCGGACTGCTTGACGCCGAGGGCGGCGGTCGGCTCGTCCAGGATCAGCACGCGGGCGCCGAAGTGGACGGCGCGGGCGATGGCGACGCACTGGCGCTGGCCGCCGGAGAGGGTGCCGATGGGCTGTTCCAGGTCGTCGAGGACGATGCCCATGGTGCGCAGTTCCTCGTCCGCGATCCTCTTCATGCGGCCGATGTCGAGGCGGCGGACCGGCCAGGGCCCCTTGGTGATCTCCGAGCCGAGGAAGAAGTTGCGCCAGACCGGCATGAGGGGGACGGTGGCGAGGTCCTGGTAGACGGTGGCGATACCGCGGGCGAGGGCGTCACGGGGGGTGGTGAAGCGGACCTTTTCGCCGTCGACGAGGAACTCGCCCTCGGTGTGCTGGTGCAGCCCCGAGACGATCTTGATGAGGGTGGACTTGCCGGCGCCGTTGTCGCCCAGGACGCAGGTGACCTGCCCGGGACGGACGACGAGGTTCACCCCGTGCAGGGCGCGGATGTTGCCGTAGGACTTGCCGGCGCCCCGCAGTTCGACCAGCGGGCGCTCGCCGCCCGGGGGCGGGGGGTCCGCGAGGACGGCGCCGTGCGGGCCGGTGTTGTCGGTCGTCATGGGGGTCACCTCCGGGTCGCCGTGCGCTGCACCCACAGATTGATGAGGACGGCGCCGAGGAGCATCACGCCGAGGAAGGCCTTGAACCAGTCGGGGTTCCAGCCGGCGTAGACGATGCCCTGCTGCACCATGCCGAACATGAACGCGCCGAAGACCGGCCCGATCGCCGAGCCGTAGCCGCCGGTCAGCAGACAGCCTCCGATCACGGCCGCGGCGATGTAGATCAGCTCCTGGCCGACGCCCTCGCCGGACTGCACGGTGTTGAAGGAGAACAGCTGGTGCATGCCGACGAACCAGGCGCCGAAGCCGACCAGCATGAACAGCGAGATCTTGGTGAAGGTGACCGGGACGCCGACGGCGCGGGCGCTCTCCCGGTCGCCGCCGACGGCGTAGATCCAGTTTCCGTACCGGGTGCGCAGCAGCACCCAGGTGGCGAGCGCGGCGAAGAGGAGCCACCAGACGACGGTGATCTTCACCTGGACGCCGCCGACGTCGAACGACGAGGCGAAGACCGCCCTGGCCCGGTCGAAGCCGTCCATGTCGCTGATGTCGTCGGTGGCGACGTCTCCGGTGACCAGCCGGGTCACGGCGAGGTTCACGCCCTGGAGGATCAGGAAGGTGCCGAGGGTCACCAGGAAGCTCGGCAGCCCGGTTCTGATCAGCAGCCAGCCGTTGAACAGGCCGACGGCGAGCGAGAGGACCAGGGCGAGGACGACGCCCGTCCAGACGTTCAGGGTCAGCTGGTAGCTGAGCATGGCCGCGGTGAGCGCCGAGCTGATCACGGCGACACCGGCCGACAGGTCGAACTCGCCGCCGATCATCAGCAGGGCGACCGGCAGGGCCATGATCCCGATGGTCGACGACTGGTAGAGGATGTTCGCCAGCGAGCTGCCGTCGCGCACGGGCGGGGCGGTGGCGAGGAAGAACAGGTACACCGCGACCGCGCCGAGGAAGACGCCGACCTCGGGGCGGGCCAGCAGCCTGCGGACCAGGGGGCGGCGCGCGGTCCGCCCGTCGGTCCCCTTCGGGCCGGGAGCCGGCGGTGTGCCCACCGCCGGTTCGGCCTGCGGGGCCCCGCCCATCACCGGGTGCCCTTCTCCGCGAACCCGGCGACGGCCTCGACGTTGGACTTGTCGACGAAGGCCGGGCCGGTCAGCACCGGCTGCTCGCCGCCGCCCAGGTAGTTGCCGTTGTTCTTGTAGAGCCACAGCGAGTCGACCGCCAGGTAGCCCTGGAGGTAGGGCTGCTGGTCGACGGCGAACTCGATGGTGCCCTCGCTGATGGCGCCGGTCAGTTCCTTGTTCAGGTCGAAGGTGGCGATCTTCGCCTTGCTGCCCGTCTCGGACACCGACTGCGCGGCCGTCATCGCGATCGGCGCGCCGAGGGTGACGACATGGTCGATGGAGGCGTCCTGCTTGAGCTTGGCGGTGATCGTGGACTTCACGGACGGCATGTCGGTGCCGTTGACGAAGAGGTTCTCGACGGAGCCGGAGAACGTCTTCTGCACGCCGTCGCAGCGCTGGGTGAGGCCGACGTTGCCCTGCTCCTGGATGACGCAGACGGCGTTCTTCGCGCCGAGCGAGTTCAGCTTGTCGCCGAGGGCCTCGCCGGCCACCGTCTCGTCCTGGCCGAAGAACTCCAGCAGGCCGAGCCGCTGCCAGTCGCTCACCCCCGAGTTCAGTCCGACGACGGGGATCCTCGCGGCCGTCGCCTTGGCGATGACGGCCTTGAGGGCGTCGGGCTTGGCGAGGGTGACGGCGATGCCGTCGACCTTCTGGTCGATGGCGTTCTGGATCAGGTTGGCCTGGTTGCCGGCGTTGGGGTCGCGGGAGTAGACCAGCTTGACGTTGTCCTTCGCGGCGGCGGCCTCGGCGCCCTTGCGGACGATGTCCCAGAAGGTGTCGCCGGGCGCCTGGTGGGTGATCAGGGCGACCGTCATCCGCGGTGTGCCGGCCTTGCCCGCGGCGGCGCCGTTCCCCCCTTCCTCGGCCTTCTTGCCACCGGAACTGCTGGAGCAGCCCGCGAGGGTCAGGGCCACCGCCGCGGCCATGGCCACGACCGGGGCGAGTCTGCGGGAGCGGGAGCGGGAGCGGGAGGGAGCAGAGCTGTCCATCTTTCCAGCACCTCACTGTGCGACGGGGACGACGGGAACGAGGAACCGATCGCGGCCGGGAGCCCCACACCCGACGACGACGCGCCCGACGGTGACGCACCCGACGGTCACGATCTACCCCGTGCGCACCACCGTCACCCTCCACCCCGGGAGACGGCGTCCCCGGCGGACGGCGACCCCGGGCGGGCGACGTCCCCGGCGGACGGCGACCCCGGGCGGGCGACGTCCCCGGCGGACGGCGCCCCCAGCGGACGGCGACCCCAGCGGACGGCGACCCCGGGCGGGCGACGTCCCCGGCGGACGGCGACCCCGGGCGGGCGACGTCCCCGGCGGACGGCGACCCCGGCGGACGGCGCCCCCGGGCGGGCGGCCGCGGGCTCAGCGGGGCGCCATGCGCAGTGCGCCGTCCATGCGGATCGTCTCGCCGTTGAGGTAGTCGTGGTCGACGATCGCCAGGGCGAGCCGGGCGTACTCCTCCGGCCGGGCCAGACGGTGCGGGAAGGGCACACCGGCGGCGAGCGAGGTGCGGATCTCCTTCGACACCGTGGCCAGCATCGGTGTCTCCACGACGCCGGGGGCGATGGTGCACACCCGGATGCCGTACTGCGCCAGGTCGCGGGCGGCGGGCAGGGTCAGGCCGACGACACCGCCCTTGGAGGAGGAGTAGGCGGCCTGGCCGATCTGGCCGTCGTAGGCGGCGATGGAGGCGGTGTTGACGATCACGCCCCGCTGTCCGTCGCCGTCGGCCTCGGTGCCGGCGATGGCCTCCGAGGCGAGCGCGAGCACGTTGAAGGTGCCGATCAGGTTGATCTGGATCACCTTGGCGTACAGGGCGAGGTCGTGGACGCCCTTCCTGCCGAGGATCCGCATCGACGGGCCGATGCCGGCGCAGTTGACGACCGTGCGCAGCGGGACGCCGGCGCCCGCGGCGCCGGCGACGGCGGCGCGCACCTGCTCCGGGTCGGTGACGTCGGCGGCGACGTAGGTGACGCCGGCGACGTCCGGGGCCCGGTCGATGCCGTCCTTCAGGTCGAGGGCGAAGACCGTGGCGCCGCGCTCGGCGAGCGCCCTCGCGGTGGCCGCGCCGAGGCCGGACGCACCGCCGGTGACGAGGGCGGCGGTGTTCTCGAGCTGCATCATCACTCCTTGCCGAGGACGGTGAGCACACCGCCCTCGCTCCGGTCCAGCGCACGGGAGATGATCATGCGCTGGATCTGGTTGGTTCCTTCGAAGATCTGCATGACCTTCGCCTCGCGCATGTAGCGCTCGACGGGGAAGTCGCGGGTGTATCCGTACCCGCCCAGGACCTGCACCGCGTCCGTGGTCACCTTCATGGCGTTGTCGGTGGCCACGAGCTTGGCGATGGACGCCTCCCGGGTGAAGGGCAGGCCGAGGTCCTTCAGCCGGGCGGCGGCCAGGGCGGTGGCGCGCGCCGACTCGATCGCGGCGCCCATGTCGGCGAGGACGAACGCCAGCCCCTGGTGCTCGATGATCGGCTTGCCGAACGTCTCCCGCTCCCGCGCGTAGCGCACGGCGTGGTCGAGGGCGCCCTGGGCGAGGCCGGTGGCGACGGCGGCGATGCCGAGGCGGCCGCAGTCCAGGGAGGCCAGCGCGATCCTCAGCCCCGCCCCCTCCTCACCGATCCGGCGGGCGACCGGCACCCGCACGCCGTCGAGCCGCATGGTGGCGGTCGCCGACCCGGTCAGCCCCATCTTCCGCTCCGGCGGGTCGGCGCTCAGCCCCGGGGTGTCCGCCGGGACCAGGAAGCAGGAGATCCCGTGGGTGCGGTCGTCGGAGGTGCGGGCCATGACCGTGTAGAAGTCGGCGTACCCCCCGTGCGTGGTCCACGCCTTGGCTCCGTCGAGGACGTACGTGTCGCCGTCGCGGACCGCGCGCGTGAGCATGGCCGCCGGGTCGGAGCCGGCGTGCGGCTCGGACAGGCAGTAGGCGCCGAGGAGCTCCCCGCCCAGCATGTCCGGCAGCCAGGTGCGCCGCTGCGCCTCGGTGCCGAACCGGGCCAGCGGGAAGCAGGAGAGCGCGTGCACGGAGAGTCCCACGGCGACGCTCGACCAGACCGCGGCGATCTCCTCCAGCACCTGGAGGTACACCTCGTACGGCTGGCCCGCCCCACCGTCCTCCTCGGCGAACGGCAGCCCGAGCAGCCCGCTGCGGCCCAGGGTGCGGAAGACGCCCCGGGGGAACGCCCCGTCCGCCTCCGCGTCGGCGACCCGGGGTGCGAGTTCCTTGGCGGCGAGGGTGCGGGTGAGCTGGATGAGCTCTACGGCTTCCGCGGTCGGCAGGGCGCGGGTGGCAGGCATGGTGACCTCCACGGGTAGCGGGTAGTACTCCGAGTGATACTGGAGTGCGTACGAACGTATCAATCACAGTACGGCACGGGAGGGTGGGAGGGCACCCGTTCGCGCGGGGAGAGCGCCGCCGGAGGCACGGCGACGGGAAGCGGGCGGCGGAGCGGCCGCGGCGGGGAAGCGGGCGTCAGGGGGCGACGGCGTGCACGATCAGCGACGCGAGCTGCTCGTAGGCCTCCGCGTCGGTCAGCCCGGTGCGCGCCTGGAGCTCGCCCTGCTGGATCTGCCGCATGGTCGCGGCGGCGACCTCGCCGACGAACGCGGCGTGCACGTCGCGGAACGCGCCGTCGGAGACGCCCTCCGCGATCAGCCGGCGGACCCGTTCCGCGGCCATCCGCGTGTTCGCCTCGTAGACCTCCCGGGCGGGCGGGAAGTCGGCCACGTCGTCGAGGAAGCGGCGGGAGAGCGGACGCAGCTGCTCGGCGACGGCCGTCAGGTACGCACGGACCCGGTCCGACGGGTCCACGGTCTGCGCCACCCGCTTCTCGACGACCTCGGTCGCCCCCCGGAAGTAGTGCTTGACCGCCTCCACGACCAGCCCCTGCTTGCTGCGGGCCAGCTGGTACAGCGTCGTCTTCGAACAGCGCAGCCGCACGGCGAGGTCGTCGAGGGTGAGGTCCGAGAACCCCTCCGCCGTCAGCAGCGCGACGAGTCGTTCCAGCAGGTCGGCCTGTCGGGCGGTACGGCGGGGGGACGGCATGATCCCAGCGTAACCGCGCCGCGCCCGGCCGCCGCCGCCCGGCCGCACGAGCCCCGGCTCCGCCCGCGTTGGTCCTCTCCCCACCCCGTCTGGCACTCTGTCACCTCAGGACCACGGCGCTTCCTGTCCGCGCCGGCGAGGGGGACACCATGCCCGAGGAGCTGGAACTGACGGCCGCGGTACGGCTGGTGCGCGACGCGTTGCTGAGCGCCGCCGCCGACACGCATGACGACCTGCGCTTCGAGGTGGGCCCGGTCGGCATGGAGTTCACGGTCGAACTGCGGCGGGACGTCGCCGCGAAGACCGGCTTCCGGGCCTGGGTCCTGTCCGGCGACGCGGAGGCGAGGGCCGGCCGGACCCGTACCCACAAGGTCTCGCTGACCCTCACGCCGAAGCGGGCCGACGGCCGGGCGGTGGAGATCTCCCGGAACCTGGCGGACGGGCACCCGGCGGACGGGGGCCTGCCGGGCGACGACGACGGGGCCGACAACGGGGCCGACGACGGCTCCGCCCTCTTCCTGGCGCCCGACGCCTCCTGACCGCCGGTCCCGCGCGAAGGGGCACGGACGCCATGAACAGAAGCCGGCTGGTCGCCGTGCGTGCCGACGGGGAGAGCAGCGGCGGCCGGGTCGGTTCGGGGTGCGTGATCGCGCCCCGCCTGGTGCTGACGGCGGGCCACGCGCTGCCCCCTCGGGAGACCGCCGGGCCGGCCGCCGGTGCGCGGGTGCGGGTGCAGCTGTTCACCGCCCGGCGGCTCGTACCCGCCGCGGTCGTCTGGGACGGCCGGCCGGCGGGCCTCGACGCGGCCCTGCTGGAGGTGGCGCCGGAGGACTGGCCGTCCGACGTCGCGGACTCCCCGGTGCGGTTCGGGCGGTTCGTGACGCTCGCGGGCGGGGCAGCCCGCCGACGCCCTGGGGTTCGCCCGGGTCCAGGCCTCCTCCCCCGCCGGTCTGGAGACCGCCCAGGTCTCCGGCACGGTGAGCCCCGGGGACCGGATGATCGCCGACCGCTGGGAACTCGGTGTCGACCGGGCCCCCGCCGGCCTCGGCCACCTCCGGGCGGACCGGCCGGCGGACGGCCGTGCGGACACGCCCGGGGGCACCCGTGCGGACACCCGCGGCCCGGCCGGGCCGGGACCGTCCGGGCCACGGGTCCCCCGACCGGGCCGGGAGCCGGACGTCCGGGCGCAGCTCCTCGGGCACGAACGGCGGTACTGGAAGCGGACCGCCGGCGCCTGGTCCGAGCTCGACGGCCTCGGCCACGACGTGCTGGCCGACGCGGTGGCGGCGGCGACGCTGACCAGGACCGCCGATCCGCACCGCGCCACCGGACTGCTGGGGCTGCTCCCGGGGCTGGCCGGCGAGGAGGAACGGACCAGGGCCGCGGCGGAATGGCTCCACCGGCTGTATCCGCCGACCGAGGCGTCGTACTGGGGCGCCCTGGAGCCCGATCTGCTGGGCGAGTACCACGTGGCCCTGCGCTGCCGCGGGAACAGGGCCCTGCTGGGTTCGCTGCTGCCCCGGCTGGACGGCCGCGAGGCCGAACGGGCGCTGACCGTGCTGGCCCGGGCCGAGGCCCAGCCCGGCTGCCCCTGCCCGGATCTGGCGGAGCAGGTGGCGGACCTGATCGTCGGCCACCCCGACGCGCTGGCCGTCCCGGCGGTGGTGGTCGCCGGGCGGTCGGAGAACCCGGGCTTCCTGCTGCACGCGCTGCACCGGCTGGTGGAGCGGCCGGACCTGCCGCTCGACCTGCTGGAGGTGCTGCACGCGGCGGTGCCGGACCGCAGCCGGCTGCTGGGCGAGCAGGCCCTGGGCATCGCCCGGCGACTCGTCCACGCGCACCGCCGCCGGGCCCGCCTCGCGGGCGGCGTCCTCGCCCCGGCCCCGGTGCGGGCCGACCTGGCGGGGGCGGAGCACAACCTCGCGGTCCGGCTGAGCTCCGTACGGCGCTGGACGGACGCCGTGGAGCGCAGCGGCCGTGCGGTACGGCTGTACCGCGGGCTGGCCCGCAGCGACCCGGGCGCGTACCTCCCGCTGCTCGCCGAGTCGATCGGGGTGCGCTGGGGCGCGCTGTTCGAACTGGGCCGGTACCGCGAGGCGCTGGCGGACTGCACGGAGGCGGTGCGGGTCGGCCGGCGGCTGGTGGCGGGCGGGTCCGGGGCGCGGACG
This sequence comes from Streptomyces sp. NPDC088812, assembly GCF_044750285.1. NCBI lineage: Bacteria > Bacillati > Actinomycetota > Actinomycetes > Kitasatosporales > Streptomycetaceae > Streptomyces > Streptomyces sp. NPDC088812. Next base: position 44,517 of record NZ_JBIVJP010000013.1, read on the forward strand.
GCGGCCGCCTCGATGCCGCACCGGGCCCGGCTGGCGCAGGCGCTGAGCAACCTCTCCGTGGTGCTGGCCTCGCGGAACCTGCGCGCGGAGGCGCTCAGCGCCGGTGAGGAGGCCGTGGAGATCCTGGAGGAACTGGTCCGCGACCGGCCCACCCGCCAGCACCTCGCCCTGCTCGCCGGCGCGCTGCACAACCTCGCCAACCGGCGCTCACCGGGCCAGGACGCCCTGGAGACGGTGACCCACGCCGTCCTGATCCGGCGCCGGCTCGCCCAGGTCCATCCGGACGCCTACCTGCCCGCCCTGGTGGAGTCCCTGCACAACCAGGCGCTGGAGCTGACCGCGCTGAACCGCTACTCGGCGGCGGTGCGGGTCATCGACGAATGCCTGCGGGTGACGCTGCACCTGGTGGAGGACCAGCCCACCATCCACCGTCCCACGCTGGCCCGGGTGCTCGGGACCCGGGCCGGGGCGCTCAGCGGGGCCGGCTCGCACACCCAGGCGGTCCGTACGGCGGTGCGGGCGCTGCTGCTCCTCCAGGACCTCTCGCGCGAGCGGCCCGCCGAGTACGAGCAGGCCATCGAGGCCATGACACGGCACACGGCGAACGTGGCCTGGGACGCGTACGCCGGCTGGGACGAGGCGGCCGGGGCCGCGTGGTGGCTGCGGCTGCACCAGGAGGCCAACCGCCGGGCCGCGGTGCGCCGTGAGCGGGAGCGGCGGGAGCGGTGGCGCGCGACCCGGTGGCGCCGGGTCCCGGAATGGCTGGGCCGGTGGGCCGGGATCCGGCTGACGGTGTCACGCCGGCCCGATCCGGCGCGGCCCGCGGCGCGGATCCCCCGTTTCGGGGTGGGCCTCACCGTGCCGCCCGTCCCCGGCACCCCGGACGGCGACGAGAGGATCCGTGACCAGCGGGAGTTCCGCAAGCTGCTGGACCGGGGAGGCCTGATCCGGGTGGACACCCCGAAGCCGGACACGATGCGCGGGCTGTCCGAGCTCGAACGGGCGCTGGCGCGCGCCTACGAGATGGAGGTGGCCCTGGAGTCGTACCTGCCGGACCGGGCGCCGTAGCGCTCGGGGGCGGGGCGACCGCCCTGACCGCGGGCGCCCGCCGCACGCGGTGGGTCGTGGCTTTTCGAACTCGGCAGGGTCACCGTCACCGCGGCCCTCACGCGTCGGCTGCTCCGCCCCGTCCGCACGACGTGTCCCGGAGGCGGAGCGCCAGCTCGGCGTCGAACCGGAAGTTCGCGTCGCCGAGGCGGTCCCCGAAGAGTTCCCTCAGCTGGCGCAGCCGGTTGCGGGCCGTCTGGGGATGGATGCCCAGCGCCGTGGCGACCTCCGGCGCGGACCGGCTCCAGGAGGAGAGCAGGGCGCGCAGCGTCTCCTCGAGGCGTTTGGCCTTGCCCAGTGACAGTCCTTCCAGGGGATCGACCAGCCGCTCGACCACCAGGGCACTGACGGGCTCGCCCGCCAGCAGAACGAGGTCGGTCAGATGTGTCTCGGCCCTCACCAGCGCCGTGTCGCCCGGGAGGCGGCCCCGGCGGATGTGGTGCACCGTCAGGCGAGCGCAGTGCAGCGACAGCCACGCCTCCGCCAGGGGGACCGCCGGCCCCACGACCAGGCGCCGGCCGGGAAACGCCGCCCGCAGGCGGTGCTCCCGATCGAGTCCGCCCCTGACCGGGAGGACCGCCCGCAGCTCGGTGCCGCGAGGGACGAACAGAACGTCAGGGAGGTGTCCGAGCGGTGGTGTGGTCTGGTTCTCGACGACGAGACACGCGACCTGGTCGGGCAGCGGCCACCGCGCTTTGTCGGCCAGGACCTCCAGTGCGGCGCCTCCGTCGAGGTCACGTTGCAGCAGACGCTCGGCCAGCGCGCGGCGGTGGTCGGCGATCTCGTCGGTGCTCACCGCTTTGGCCTCGGCATAGCCTTTGGTCGACTCGTTGGCCAGGGCGTTGATGTGGACCAGCACGGCCTCGCCCAGGCGCAGCACCGCCGAGAGCGGCAGATCGGCCTGACGGGCGGATTCGACGTAGCAGCGGCAGGCGACCTGCGCCCCGATGCGGTACGCCTCCTGCAAGTGGTCGAGGTCGCGACCGGCGAAGAACTCGGTGCGGCCCAGTCTGCGGAAATAGGCGGTGACCTGGTCCTGCGGCCGGCCAGGGTCCTCGATGAGTTCCACGAACTGGTAGACGGCGCGCCGGACCGCGCCGACCAGGTCGCGCCCGACGGGGGACTCCAGCGATCCGCGGTAGCTGGCCACGCTGCGCTGGATGACCTGGATCATCTCGGTGGCGATGGTGTCCGCTCGGGGCCGCAGCACGTGGGCCATCTCGACCGGCAACTCGAACCAAGGGCCGTAGATCGGGGCCGTGACGTTGTTCCTTCCCACTCCGAGCACCTCCAGCCGGCACGGTGTGAACTGTTGCTGACAACTTGTCTCACATGCCGAGCCCTTGGGCAAGAGTGGGCCAGGACCGGTGCAGCGCGCGTTCCCAGTAAGGCCAGTCGTGCGTGCCGTTTCCGTAGAAATCGCTGGTCACCGGCAGTCCGTTGGCCTGGAGCTTCGCGACGAACTGCTGCGAGGTGCCCAGCGCGGCGGGTTCGAGGGCGTCCGCGCCCTCGTCCGGCGCGAGATCACCGGGCAGGCCGTTTCCGGACGATACGTAGAGCGCCTTTCCGCGGAGCGACTCGACGTTGTCGTACGGATTGTGGGACCGCCACAACGCGTTGGTCAGGAGCTCTCCGCCCCACAGGGCCGTCCAGTTCCAGACCCCTTCCCGGACGAGGATGCCTTTTATCAGCCCGGGAACACCGAAGGACAGCGTGTTGAGCATTCCGCTGTAGGAGGCGGCGGCCCCGAACAGCTCCGGGTGCCGGAACGCGTAGTGCATGGCGCCGAATCCCCCGATGGACAGGCCGGCCACGGACCGCTGGGTGCCCGCCCGGTAATTGCGTTCGAGGATCTGCCGCACCTCGGTGACGTGGAAGGTCTCCCAGTCCGGCTGGGAACTGAGGCCGAAATTCCACCATGCCGAGTACATTCCGGCCGCCCCGTCGGAGGGCATGACGACCATCACGTCCTTGTCGGCGGTGAACTCCTCGACGTCGGTGAACTTGGTCCACGCGCGGTAGTCGGCCGCGTCGCAGCAGCCGTGCAGCAGCCACAGGGTCGGCCAGGCCTGGTCGGGCCGGCTGTCCCAGTTCTCGGGGAGGAGGACCCGGACCATCGCCCGCCGGCCGAGTGCCGGGGAATCGATCTCCAGATCGACGGTGCGGTCGTCGATGCGGGTCTCGCTCACGACGCTCGCGCCGTCATCGGCGGGCACGGACGCGGACGCGGCCACGGCGGGCGTGTCCGTGGGAATGAGGGGGCTCACGGTCAGCGCGGCGGCCAGCAGGGCCACGACGGCCGCACGATACCTGCGGGGAATTCTCATGCGCTTCCTTTCCTGACACGGGTCGACGAGAGGCGGAACTCACAGCGGGATGTTCCCGTGTTTGCGCGCGGGGAGTTGTTTGCGTTTCGAGCGGAGCGATCGGAATGCCCGCGCCACCTCGATACGCGTCGCCGCGGGGCGTATGACGCGATCGACGTAGCCTCGCTCGGCGGCCGGATACGGTGATGCCGTTCTCGCCCGGTAGTCGTCCACCAGGGCCTGCCTGATCCGGTCGCGGTCGGCCGCGTCGGTCTCCCGCAGGGTGCGCCGGTGCAGGACGGCGACCGCGCCCTCGGCGCCCATGACCGCGATCTCCGCCGAGGGCCAGGCGAGGTTGACGTCGGCTCCGAGGTGTTTGGAGCCCATGACCGCGTAGCCACCGCCGTAGGCCTTGCGGACCACGACGGTCACCTTGGGGACGGTCGCCTCCGCGTACGCGTAGAGGAGCTTCGCTCCGCGCCGGATGATGCCCGCCCGTTCCTGAGCCACTCCCGGCAGATATCCGGGGACGTCGGCCAGGGTGAGCAGCGGGATGCCGAAGGCATCGCAGAACCGGACGAAACGAGCCGCCTTCTCGGAGGCGTCGATGTCGATGACTCCGGCGAGGTGGCGGGGCTGGTTCGCCACCACGCCGACCGTGCCGCCCTCGATGCGGGCGAACGCGCAGAGCATGTTGGGCGCGAACCCGTCGTGCACCTCCAGGAACTCGTGGTCGTCGGCGAGAGCGGCGACGAGTTCCCGCATGTCGTACGACTGGTCGGGGCCGCCGGGGACGAGGGAGTCCAGCGCCCGGTCGGTGGGGGTGATCTCGTCACCGGAGGTGGACGGGTAGACGGGAACGGGGTCCATGTTGTTGGCCGGGAGGTATCCCAGGAGGGTCCGGACCCAGTCGACGGCGTCGTGCTCGTCGCCGGCCCGGTAATGGGCGTTGCCGGACACCGCGCTGTTGACGGCGGCGCCGCCGAGGTCGGCGGCGCTGACGCGTTCGCCGGTGACGGCGGCGACGACGTCCGGTCCGGTGACGAACATGTGCGCCGTCCCGTCGACCATCACGGTGAAGTCGGTGAGGGCCGGGGTGTAGACCGCACCGCCCGCGCAGGGCCCGAGGACCAGGGAGATCTGCGGCACCACCCCGGAGGCGGCGACGTTGCGCATGGCGATCTCGGCGTAGTACGCCAGGGACGTCACGCCCTCCTGGATGCGGGCCCCGCCGGAGTCGTTGATGCCCACGATCGGGCACCCGATGTCGAGGGCCCGGTCCATGACCTTGAGGACCTTCTCGCCGAAGACCTCTCCGAGACTGCCGCCCAGGACGCTGAAGTCCTGGGAGAACACGCAGAGGGGGCGTCCGTCCACGGTGGCCTGGCCGGTCACCACGCCGTCACCGTAGGGGCGGTTGTCCGACATGCCGAAGTCGGTGCAGCGGTGCCGGGCGAACCGGTCGAACTCGGTGAAGGAGCCGGGGTCGACGAGCAGGTCGATCCGCTCACGGGCGGTCAGCTTGCCCTTGGCGTGCTGGCGTTCGCCCGCGCTCTTCTCGTTGACCCGCAGGACTTCGTCGTCGCGTGCGAGCAGGTCGGCGATGTCCACGGCGGTGCCGTCGGAGTGGCGGTCAGCCACGGTGGCCTCCTGGGACGTGTGTCAGCGACTCCAGTTCCTTGAGCAGCCGGTGCGCCACGACGTCGATGTGGGGCGGATCGATCACGGAGATGTGGTCTCCGGGGACGGGTACGACGTCGAGGGCGGGGCACAGGGCGTCCCAGCCCAGGGCGGTGTCGGTGCGCAGGTAACGGGGGTCCAGCGATGTGGTGAGGGGGTGCGGCTCGGCGGCGCGGAAGAGCAGGACCGGCCCGCCGTACGGCTGCGGCCGGTAGGCCTCGGCGATGCGCGCGTCGAGGTACGAGGTGTACTGGTGGTGCAGGGCGGCCCGTCCCAGCTGCGGGACCCGCTCGCGGATGCGTGCGATGACCTGGTCGAACAGGTCGAGGTCGGTTCCCCTGCCATTTCCCTTGCCGAGATGCGGGACGTCCAGGCCGAGCGGCACGCCGTAGGTGTGCTCGATGTGCTCGGCGAACCGCGCGACGCGGGTGAGCCGGGCCCTGCCGACGTCGTCGGTGGGCAGGGGAAGGATGGCGTCGATCAGGAAGAGCAGGTCGACCTCGGCACCGGCGGCGGTCAACTGCCGCGCGACCTCGTACGCCAGGCAGCCGCCGAAGGACCAGCCCCCGAGCCGGTAGGGCCCGTGGGGGCGCAGGCGGCGGATCTCGGCGACGTAGACGGCGGCCTTGGCCTCCACGGTGTCGACGGCGTCGAGCCGTTCCAGCCCGTAGCAGTTCGCCGCCCCGCCGATCCGGTCGGCGAGCGGCCGGTAGACCGCGGTGGGGCCGCCCGCGGGGTGGAACAGGAAGAGCGCCGGTTCCCGTCCGTGGTCGGCGAGCACCCGCACCGGGCCGTCGGCGCCGCCCTCGATCCGGTGGCGCAGGAGATCGGCGACGGTGGCGATCGTGTCCGTGCCGGTGAGCCGGACGGGGTCGTCCCCGGGCAGGGCGGCGTTCATCTCGTGCGCCAGGCGGACCAGGTCCGAGTCCGTGGCACCCGCGGTGTCCAGCGTGACGTCGACGGCATGGCCGTGGGCGCCGAGCACCCCGCGCCAGTGCCGGGCGACCCAGCGCTCGGCGGTGTCGCGCGGTTCCGGTCCCGGGGCTCCGTCGGCGCCCGTCCGCTGCCGGGGCACCGCCGTCGTCCCGGTGGCGAGCCGTTCGGCCAGCGCGGCGGCGAGTTCGTTGGTCGACGCGCCACGCAACAGCAACGGGAGCGGCAGGGGCACCCCGATGTCGCGTTCGACGGTGGAGCGGGCCCGCATGGCGGTGAGCGAGTCCAGGCCCAGTGACGTCAGCGGCGCGTCGGGGTCGAGTGAGGACGCGTCGGCACGGAGCAGTTCGCCGAACACGACGAGCAGATGGCCGGTGATCGCCTCCGGCGTGGTGTCGACGGCCGTCCGCGTCGAGGCCGGCGCCGGTGCCGCGGACTCCGTGAAGTAGGCCCGGCCCATGGCGTCGGGGAACATGTCCCGCACGGAGCTCATGTCCAGCCGGAACACACCGACCTGGGACAGTCCCGAGGCCAGGAGCTCTCCCAGGGCGGCGAACCCTTCGACGGGTCCCAGGCGTGCGGCCGCGGACTCCGCCGTCGCGACGGCGGCGCCGATCCCGGACCAGGCACCCCAGTGGACGGTGACCACCGGGACACCCCGCGCGCGCCGGTGGGCGCCGAAGGCGTCGAGCCAGGCGTTCGCGGTGGCGTAGGCGGCCTGCCCCGGGGAACCGAGCAGGGCCGCGGCCGAGGAGTAGTCCACCCACCAGTCCAGATCGAGCGCCGCCGTCGCCTCGTGCAGCCGCAGGGCGCCGTCGGCCTTGGCCCGCCAGACGGTGTCGAGCTGGCCGTCGGTCATGGCCACCACGGCCGCGTCGTCGAGGACGCCCGCGGCGTGGATCACGCCGCGGACCGGGATGCCGTCCGCACCGCCTTCCACGACCATGCGGTCCGCGGTGCCGGAGTCGGCGATGTCACCGGTGACCAGGGCCACCTCGATGCCCGTCGAGCGCATCCGGTCGATGCTCTCGGCGGCGGCGGGCGCGGGCGGCCGGCGGCCGGCGAGCACCAGCCGGGTCGCACCCCGCTCGGCGAGCCACTCGGCGGTGGCCAGACCGAGGCCGGTGAGACCGCCGGTGATCAGGTAGGAGCCCGGCCGTACGACCGGGGTGCGCGGGGTGCCCGGCGGTGGCGCGCCGACCCGCAGTCTGCGCACGTACCGGACGCCGCCGCGCCACGCGACCTCGTCGTCCGGCGGGGACGCGAGGATCTCGGCGGCCGCCTCCGCCACGGACCGCTCGTCGGGCGCCGGGTCGAGGTCCACGAGGGTGGCGCGCAGCTCCGGGTGTTCGAAGGCGAGGACGCGGACCAGCGCGCGCAGTGCCGCCCGACCCGGGTGTCCGGGCCGGTCCTCGGTGATCGGGACGGCGCCCCGGGTCACCAGCCACAGCCGTGGCGGGGCGTCGAGTTCGGCCAGGGCGCGGACGGTGTCCGCGACGGAGGCGACGAGCCGGCGGGCCGCTCGCGGATCGAGCGGTGCGGAAGGGCCGCCGATGGCCAGGACCACGCTGTCGCGGCCGGCTGCGTGGGCGGCGGCCCGGTGCGCCGGGGCCAGGTGTACCTGTCCCCCGTGTGCGGTGATCTCCTCGGCGAGCTCGGCCGTCCAGGTGGCTCCGTGGTCGAGCAGCACCTGGGTGCCATGAGGTCCCGTGGGCCGGGGCGGCCCGTCGAGCGGCAGGGGTGTCCAGACGGCGTGATGGCCGAGCCGGTCGAGGCCCAGGGGAAGGTCTCCCCCGCTCAGGGGGGCGCACTCGACGGATGCGAACGTCGCCACCACCTGGTCGCGGGCATCGAGGACCTGGACGTCCCCGCGGCGGACAGCCCCCTCCCCCGCCGGCGCGAGCCTGGCCCGGACCCGCACGCCCGCGGCGGCGTCGCCGCTCACCTGGACGCTGCCGAAGCGGACCGGCAGCCAGGCCGTGCGTGCGGCCTCGTCGGCGTCGACCGCCGCGGCCAGCGCGTGCAGGCAGGCGTCGGCAAGGGCGGGGTGCAGGTGGAAGCGGCGCAGGCGCAGGTGTCCGGGCACGGCGAGGTCGGCCCGGGCGGTGCCCGCCGACGCCGTGACCGACCGCAGCCCCCGGAACGCCGGGCCGTAGCGCTGGCCGACACCGTCGAGACGCCGGTAGAGGTCGACCGGGTCTCCGTCGGGCACGGCGAAGGCGTCGACCGGGTCTCCGTCGGACGCGGCGAAGGCACCGGCCGTGGGACGGCGGGTCGGGACGGCGGTGGCGTCGGCCAGCAGGACGTGCCGGTCCCCCACGGGTCCGTACACGCGTACGGCCAGTCCGGTGCCGGTCCGGCGTCCGCGCAGGCAGACCCGTGTCCGCTCGGCCAGCGGGAGCATGCGGTGCAGCACCAGGTCGCGCACCGCGACCGGCCCGAGCACCGACTGCCCGGCGGCGAGCACCAGCTCCAGGTGCGCGGTGGCCGGCAGGACCGGTACGCCGTCGACGGTGTGATCGGCCAGCCAGGGGTGGTCGGCGACCCCGACGTCGCCGAACCACACGTGCCCGTCGCCCTCGGGCAGTTCGTCTCCCTCCCCCAGCAGGGGATGGCCCCCGGCGGGCCGGCTCCCGGAGGACCGGCCCGCCGGGGCGGACGGGACCCAGTACTCGCGGTGCTCCCAGCCCGGCGCGGGCAGGTCGAGCACCACTCGGTCGGGGTGCCGGGCGAGCAGGACATCCGGGTGCCCGAGGACGTGGGCGCGCGCCACCGCGGCGGCGAATCCCCCGGTCGAGCGGTCCGGGTCACGGCGTACGGTCGCCAGCACCTGTGCGGCCGGCTCCCGGCCGGCCGCGGTCTGCTCGACGGCGATCGTCGCGACGGGGTGCGCGGACACCTCGACGAAGCCGTGGTGGCCGTCGTCGAGGGCGGCCGCCACGGCCTGGGTGAACCGGACCGGACGGCGCAGGTTGGCCGCCCAGTAAGCGGCGTCGAAGGCGGCCTCTCCCCGGGGGTCGTCGGTGACGGTGGAGTACAGGGGGATGGTGGGCGTGGCGGGACGGACCGGTCCCAGGTCGGCGCGGAACCGGCCCAGCAGTGGGTCCACCGCGGCCGAGTGGCCGGCGCCGCCCACCTTCAGCATCCGTGCCAGGCCGCCGCCCGCGCCGACGTGGGCGACCAGCGCGGCGACCTGTTCGCGCGGACCGCTGACGGTGCACTGGGTCGGGGACGCGTGGACGGCGACGGTGACCGAGGGGAACGCCTCGCGCAGGTCGGCGAGTTCGTCCGCCGACAGTTCGACCGCGGCCATCGCCCCCGCGCCCGCACCGTCGACATCGGCCAGCAGGGCGGAGCGGGCGAGCACCACGCGAAGGCCGTCCCGAGCGGTCAGCGCTCCCGCCACGACGGCGGCGGCGACCTCGCCGATCGAGTGGCCGATCACCGCGCCGGGTGTCACGCCGTGGGCGCGCCACAGCTCGGCCAGTGCGAGCTGCATGCCGAACAGTGCGGGCTGGTGGACCCGGAAGCCCTGGGCCCCCGCGTTCTCACCCAGGGCTTGTGAGAGCGGGAATCCCGCCAGGTCGGCGTAGTGGCCGTCCAGTGCGGACACCGCTCGGGCGAACGCCGGTTCCTCCTGGAGGAGCCTGGCGCCCATCGCCGGCCACTGCGACCCGTAGCCGGAGAACACGAAGACCGGTGCCGCGTCGAGCGCCGGGGACGGCCGCGCGGTGTCCAGCAGTTCGTGGGGGCGGCCGGCGGCGAGGGCGCTCAGCGCGGCGAGGACGCCGGACCGGTCGGTGGCGACGATCGCCGCGCGGCAGACGCCGTGGTCGCGGCCGTGGGCCAGGGCGGCGGCCAGCCGGTGCGGCGGCACGTCCCGCTCGGTCAGCCAGTCGGCGAGTGCCCGCGCGTCGCGCGCCAGCCGCTCGGCGGTCGGGGCTCCGAGGCCGATCACCGCCGGGCGCCGTTGCGGCTGTCCCGGCGGTGGTGCGGAGCGCGGCCACTCTTCGAGGACGAGGTGGGCGTTCGTGCCGCCGAACCCGAACGCGGACACTCCCGCGCGGGCCTGACCGGAGTGGCGGGGCCATACGGCGCTCTCGGTGACGACCCGCAGCCGGGACATGTCGATGTGGGGGTTGGGTTCCGTGTGGTTGCGGCTGGCCGGGATGCGGCCGTGGTGCAGGGCCAGCACGGTCTTGATCAGGCCGGCGATGCCCGCGGCGCCCTCCAGGTGGCCGATGTTGCTCTTGACCGAGCCGATGAGCAGCGGGCGGTCGTCGGGCCGGTCGGCGGCGAGGGCCTCCGACAGGGCGGCCGCCTCGATGGGGTCGCCCAGCAGAGTGCCGGTCCCGTGCGCCTCCACATAGTCGACGGTGGACGGCGCGACCCCGGCCGAGGCGTACGCCTGACGCAGCAGTCGCCGCTGGGCCAGCGGATTGGGGGCCAGCAGACCGTTGGAGCGGCCGTCGGAGTTCACGGCCCCGCCGCGGATCACGGCGAGTACCCGGTCCCCCGCCCGGCGGGCGTCGGCGAGCCGCCTGAGGACGACCACACCGCAGCCCTCGCCGCGGACGATGCCGTCCGCGGCCGCGTCGAACGGTTTGCACCGCCCGTCGGGGGCCAACGCGCCGGCGGCGGCGAACGACGCGCTCACCCCTGGCGTGGTGAGCAGATTGACTCCGCAGGCCAGGGCGGTGTCCGCCTCGCGGAGCGCCAGCGCGCGCACCGCCTGGTGCACAGCCACCAGTGACGACGAGCACGCGGTGTCGATGGTCATGCTGGGGCCGTGGACACCCAGGGCGTAGGACAGCCGGTTGGCCGCGATCGAGCCCGCCGCGCCCTGGCTCGACCACGCGTCGGCCCTGTCCGTGTCGGCGAGGGTGAGCAGCGAGTACTCGGTGGCCGACAGCCCGACCCAGACGCCCGTGTCCGTGCCGCGCAGTCGCCCCGGCGCAATCCCCGCGTGGGCCAGTGCCTCCCAGGTGACCTCCAGCAGCTGCCGCTGCTGCGGGTCCATCAGAACGGCCTCTTCGGGAGAGATGCCGAAGAACTCGGCGTCGAAGGAGGCGATGCCGGGGAGCACGCCTGCCTGCCGCGGCACGTCGTCGCCTGCCTGTGGCCAGCGCTGTGCGGGGACCTCTCCGACCGCGTCCCGGCTCTCCAGCAGGAGGGACCAGTACGCCTCGGCCGTGGCGGCGCCGGGAACTCGGCACGCGAGGCCCACCACCGCGACCGGCGGGAAGGCGGCCGCGCGCGCCTCGACCGCTTCTTCCGGGCCGGCGGCTTCGGCGAGCACCTTCGCCAGGTCGGTGACCGTGGGCGCGCTCCACAGCAGCGTGGGAGGCAGGTCGCGGCCGGCCCGGCGGGCGACGGCCGCGGCGACGGCGACCGTCTGCCGCGAGGACAGCCCGCACTCGCGCAGCGGGCGGGACAGGTCGGCGTCGGTGAGTTCGTGCCCCAGCTCGGTGCCCACCAGGGTGCGTAACCAGAGCAGCCATGCGCGCTCGTCGCGCGGTGTGGCCGTCACGACGCGTTCCGCAGGAAGCGGGCCCGGGCGCCGGACCGGCTGATCTTTCCGCTGGAGGTGCGCGGGACCTCTCCCGGCCCCAGCAGCACCATCGCGTGCAGTCCGATGCCGTGCACGTCGGTCAGTGCCGCCCGCACCGTGGCGATGATCTCGCTGTCGGGGACGGCGTCCGGGTCGACGCCCTTGGCCCGCTCGGCCAGCACGACCAGCCGTTCGCCGTCGTCGGTCGGGACACCGAAAGCGGCCACCGCGTGCCTGCGTACGCCGGGGTGCGCCCGCTCGGCGGTGATCTCTATGTCCTGCGGGTAGTGGTTGCGCCCGTCCAGGATCACCAGGTCCTTGATGCGCCCGGTGATGCAGAGATGGCCGTCGACGATCACACCGAGGTCGCCGGTGCGCAGCCAGCGGCCCTCCCCGTCCTCGACGAAGACGGCCGCCGTCTCCTGCGGTCTGCCCCAGTAGCCCAGGCCCACGTTGTCGCCGCTGACCCAGATCTCTCCCACCCGGGACCCGGCCAGCGGCGCGGCCGTGACCGGGTCGGTGATCCGTATCCGCTGGCCGGCGGGGAGACCGCAACCGACCAGCGTGGCCACTCCCACCGGCCCCGCCGCTCCTTCCGCTCCCACCGGCCCCGCTGCTCCTTCCGCTCCCACCGGCCCCGCCGCTCCTTCCGCTCCCACCGGCCCCGCTGCTCCTTCCGCTCCCGCCGCTCCCCCCGCTCCCACCACTCCTTCCGCTCCCACCACTCCTTCCGCCTCGACGGCGTGTCCGGCCGCGAGGGAGTCCCGGTCCAGGCGGATCACCCGCGGTCCCTCCCCGGCGGGGGAGGCCGATACCAGTACGGTCGCCTCGGCCAGCCCATAGGCGGGGCGGTGGGCCTGGGGCGGCAGGCCGCAGTCGGTGAACGCCTCCCGGAACAGTTCGATGTTCGCGGGCAGGATCGGTTCGCTGCCGTCGATCAGTGCGACGACGTGGTCGAGGTTCAGCAGTGCGCGATCGGCCTCGGTGACACGCGTCGCGGCATAGGCGTAGGCGAAACTCGGTGCGGCGGTGATCGCGCCCGGGTTGGCCGACATCGCGCGCAGCCATCGGGTCGGGTCGGCGAGGAACGCCTCGGGGTCCATCAACACCGACCGGGTCGCCGACACCACGGGGGCGGCGAGTCCGATCACCAGTCCCATGTCGTGGAACAGCGGCAGCCAGGACACGTTGACGGTGTGCCCGGGCCGCATGCCGAAGGTGTCGAGAACCTGGCGGCAGTTCACGAGGACGTTGCGGTGGCTCACCATGACGCCGGCCGGGGCCCTGGTGGACCCGGAGGTGTATTGCAGGTAGGCGATGTCGTCGGGGTCGGTCCGTACCGGTTCGGCGATGCGCTCGCCGGCGGCGGGCAGAGCGTCGACCGCCACCACTTGGCCCTCGGCGAAGCCCCCGGCGCCCGCGAACTCCTGCACGGCGTGGACCTCACGCCAGGTGGTGAGCAGCAGGGCCGGCGCACAGTCGGCGAGCACGCCGGACAGCCGCTGCCACTGCCGGGCGTCGCCCGGCGGGAACAGGGGCACCGCGATCAGCCCTGCGCGGATCACCCCGAGGAACGACGCGAGATAGTCGATCGACTGGGCGCACATCACCGCGGCCCGGTCACCCGCGGATGCCCGGGGCCGGATCCAGGCGGCCACGGCGTCGGCTCGTTCGTCGAGTTCTCTCCAGGTGACGGTGGTGGCCACGCCGTCACGGACCCGGGAGTGGTCGAGGTAGGTGACGGCGGGTTCGTCGCCGCGGCGGTCGGCCCATCGGCGCAGCAGGCCGGACAGCGTCCGCGTGGACGGCGCTGCGGAGGTGGGGGTGGCGGGTTCGGCTCGTTGCACACGCATGGGATTCTCGGCAATCGTGGAGGGAACGGGACGGGGAACGTGAGGGGGAGAGGTCACGGGGGCGCCTGCTCAGGCGGGCGCAGCAGCGTCAGCGCGGCGGTCGCGGCGACGGCTTGGAGCGCGGCCGCCACCACCAGCGCCGTGGCGTAGCCGTGCGCGAGGTCCGCCACCGCGTTCCGGGCCAGCACCAGGCCGAGCAGGGCGACGCCCAGTGCGGCGGCCGTTTCGCGTGCCGCGGTCAGCAGTGCCGCGACCGTGCCGGAGTCCCGGCCGGCGACCGTGTCCAGTGGGTGGGCCGTCAGAGGCGCGGTGCACGCCGCCCCGAGGCCGAGCAGCACCAGACCGGGGACCCGCGACAGCAGGTCGGGCGCATGAGCCGTGCCCGCCAGCGCCAGGAACCCGCCGCCGCCCACCAGGCAGCCGGCCGCGACGGTCGCACGCACCCCGAACCACCTCGTGATGCGCACCACGGCAGGTGTGGCGACCACCACCGCGATCGCGATGACGACGAGCGGCAGACTCGCCGCCACGGGTCCCTGCGCGAAAGCGTCCTGATGCACCATCGGGGTGAAGTAGACGGCTCCGCTGACCCCGATCCCCCAGGGCAGCAGCACCCCGACCGAACCGAGCACGGCGGAATTCCGTACGACCTCGCGGGGGAACAGCGGTGTCGCGCTGCGCAGTTCGTGGCGTACCAGCGTCGTCAGCGCGGCCGCGCCGACGGCCACGGGCAGCCAGGCCCAGTCCTGGCCCCACCCCACGATGGCTGCCGTCAACGCCGTGCTCGCGGCGACCGCCAGCAGTGCGGGGCCGACGGGGATCGCGGTGCGTACCGGCTCGGCCCCGTCGTGCGCCGGCCTGCCGAGCAGGATCGCGGCGGCGGCCAGTGGCGGCAGGTGGGCCAGGAAGATCCATGACCAGTGGCCGTGCTGGGTGAGCACACCGCCCAGCCACGGTCCCAGCGCGAGCGCGGCGGCCAGGGCCGCGGTCCAGACCGCGGCCCCCAGGGGCCGGTGACGGGCCGGCAGCCCGGTGCGCAACAGCCGCAGGGTGCCGGGAACCACGATCGCGGCCCCCGCGCCCTGCCCCGCCCGGGCGGCCACGAGAACGACGGCGTCGGACGCCGTCGCGGCGGCCAGCGACGTCGAGGCGAAGAGCGCCAGCCCTGCCCGCAGCCCCGCCGGACCCCAGCGGTCGAGCAGCGGTCCCGTGGCCGGAAGCAGCCCGGCGAAGGCCAGCATGTAGGCGATGCCGAGCCACTGGGCGCCCGCCATCCCCAGACCGAGTTCGGACTGAATGGACGTCAGGGCTGCCACGAGGACCGCATTGTCCGCGGTGCTCACGAACGCGACCAGTGCGATGACGGTCAGCAGCCGGCCGGAGGACGGTCGAGGGCCGGGCGGCCGTGCGGCCGCGACACCGGAACGGCCGGCGTGCCCGGTGAGTCCGCGGGAAGGGCGACCGAACCGGACCGGTCGTCCAGGTCGGCGTACCGCAAGCAGGAACAGCCGCCACATCTGCCTTCGCCACCACTTCCGATAACGCGCGCGGTTGATCGTCGGCCGGGCGTATGCGGCGCCCCGCACGACGGCTCCGGTCAGACCAGGCAGGTGCTGCGGTGTTCCGAACTGCCGAGGTCCCGGCACCTCGGTGCCGGCGTCGCGGCGCTCACCGCCGCGTCAGCGGCGAAGACCACCGTCCTCGGAACGAATGCACGGCACACGTCGGACTCCTCGATTCACGGCGGAAAAGCGGAGTGCAAAAACTAGGTGCGCCGTCACGGCAACGAGAACGGGCCCGGGAAAAGATCGCCGCCCCATGCCAGGGCCACCCGAGCGGACTGTCATGTTCATGAGCGTCTTGGCTCGCCGGAGCCACCGTGGCCTCGACGCGCTCCGCCCACCGGGCCCGCCGCCGGTCCGGTCGTCGTCACCCGCTGACGCCGATCAAGGACACCCGTCCCCACCGGTCCCCGAAAATGATCGAGGGCCGTTTTCGGATGCCTCCGAAAACGGCCCTGACCTGCGACTCCTATGAGTCGGGACGACAGGATTTGAACCTGCGACCCCTTGACCCCCAGTCAAGTGCGCTACCAAGCTGCGCCACGTCCCGGTGCGCTTCCCGCGGAGTTCCGCGTGATCGCGCGAACAGCACTTTACCCCACACCGGGCGCTGCGCCGAAGGGGGCACCGGCGCGGGACAATCGCCCCATGGGCAGCAGCACAGGAGACAACGACGACGGCCGGCCCGCCGGCGTACGCGACCGG
Source organism: Streptomyces sp. NPDC088812 (assembly GCF_044750285.1). Taxonomy (NCBI): domain Bacteria; kingdom Bacillati; phylum Actinomycetota; class Actinomycetes; order Kitasatosporales; family Streptomycetaceae; genus Streptomyces; species Streptomyces sp. NPDC088812. Next base: position 60,214 of record NZ_JBIVJP010000013.1, read on the forward strand.
GACGCGGAGGGGCGGGCGCGCAACGCCCGGCCCCGGGACGGGCTGGGGCGGCCGCTGCCGTACGGCGCGCCCGGGGTGGCACGGCAGCCCGAGGGGGTGGTGCGCACACCGCAGGAGACGGTCGCGGAGGCGCAGGCCCTGCTGGACGCGGGCAAGCCGTTCCACGCGCACGAGGTGTTCGAGGACGCCTGGAAGTCGGGCCCCGAGGCGGAGCGCGCCCTGTGGCGGGGGCTGGCGCAGCTCGCGGTGGGGCTCACGCACGCGGCGCGCGGAAACGTCACGGGCGGCGCCCGGCTGCTGCGGCGTGGCGCCGGGGCACTGGAGGAGTGGGCCCGGGGCGCGGGGCAGTGGCGGCCGCACGGCATCGACGTCGCCGGGCTGGCCGGCTGGGCGCGGGGGCTCGCCGGGGCCGTGGAGGGCGCACGCCCCGTGGTGGACGCCCGGGAGGCGGCGCCCCGGCTGCGATGACGGGCGGTCGGAGACGGCGCCCGGGCCGTGATGACGGGCGGTCGGAGACGGCGCCCGGGCCTCGGTGACGGTGATCGGAGGCGGCGCCCGGGCCGTGATGCCCGTGACCGAAGGCGGCACCCCGGCCGCGGTGACGGCCGGTGGGATGCGGTGCTGTCACTGTCCCGGTGCCGTCACTGTCAGTGGCGTACGGCAGACTCGTGGTCGTGCGAGAGATTCATGTCATCGGTATCGGCGCGGGCGACCCCGACCAGCTCACCCTCCAGGCGGTCAGGGCGCTGCGGAGCACGGACGTGTTCTTCGTCCTGGACAAGGGCGAGGTGAAGAGCGACCTCACGCGGCTGCGCCGGGACATGCTGGACACGCACGTGCCGGAGGGGACGTACCGGATCGTGAAGGCGCGCGATCCGGAGCGGGACCGCCGGGCGGGCGGCACGGCCTACTCCCCGGCCGTCGGGGACTGGCGCACCGCCCGCGCCGACATCTACGAGCGGCTGATCGCCGAGGAGCTGGGCGAGGACGACCGGGGCGCGTTCCTGGTGTGGGGGGACCCGGCGCTCTACGACAGCACGCTGGGCATCCTGGAGGAGGTGCTGGCCCGGGGCTCGGTGGCGTTCACGTACGACGTGGTGCCGGGGATCAGCAGTGTCTCGGCGCTCGTCGCCCGGCACCGGACGGGGCTGAACCGGGTGGCGCGGCCGGTGCAGATCACCACGGGGCGGCGGCTGGCCGAGGGCTTCCCGGAGGGGGTGGACGACGTGGTGGTGATGCTCGACGCCCACCAGACCTTCCGGCAGTACGCGCGGGAGGACATCGACATCTACTGGGGCGCCTACATCGGCACCCCGGACGAGATCCTCGTCTCCGGCCCCCTCGCCGAAGCCGGTCCCCGCATCGAGCGGCTGCGGGCCGAGGCGCGCGAGCGCAAGGGCTGGATCATGGACACGTACCTGCTGCGCCGCAACCCCGGGGACGCCTGAGGAAGGCGCGCGGTGCGGCGGCGCCCCGCTCGCGTCCGTCCGTCACACCGGTCGGTCCGGGAGGCGCCCGCACGGTTTACCGCAGCAGCAGTTGGAGACCGCCGACCACGGTGGCCGCGATGACGAGCCGTTCGAACAGCTTCTGGTCGATGCGGTGCACGGCCCACTTGCCGAGCAGCGCCCCGGGCACGACGAACACGGCGAGCGCCGCGTCCAGGAGCAGGGAACGGCCGTCTATCAGGCCGAGGCCCACGCTGAACGGCACCTTCGAGACGTTCACGATGAGGAAGAAGAACGCGGAGGTGCCGAGGAAGCCGAGTTTGCGGAAGCCCGCCGACAGCAGGTACATCGACATCACGGGGCCGCCCGCGTTGGCGACCATCGTGGTGAAGCCGCCGAGGACGCCGTAGGAGCGGGCCTTGACCCGGCCCGCCCGGGTGACCACGGCGTCGGGGTCGTCGGCCGCCTCGGCCGTACGCCGCCGCCAGACCGTGACCCCCGCCATGAACAGCAGGATCGCGCCGATCGACGTCCGGACGATCGCGTCGTCGGCCCACACCAGGAAGAGGGTGCCGACGACGACACCGGCCGCGACCGCGGGGAACAGCCGCCAGAGCGTGGGCCAGTGGGCGTGCCGCCGGTAGGTGAGGACGGCCAGGACGTCGCCGGCGATCAGGATCGGCAGCAGGACACCGGTGGAGGCGCGGGCGGGCAGGACCGCGGCGAAGATCGCCAGGCTCACCGTGTTGGCCCCGCTCACGGCCGTCTTGGAGAAGCCGACCAGCAGGGCGGCGAGGGCGAGGGCGGCGAACTCCCAGCCGGTGAGGTGCCACAAGGTCATCATGTTCATTGCGAGAACCGATGCTATGCGCACCTAACGGGCGGCGGTAAGCGGTGTCCCGCCTGACGGCGCATCCCCGCGGAGATCCGACAGAAGCGCCCCTGGCCTCGGGCTTTCACGAGCCGGCCGCTCCGGGACTTGATCCCTGACAGCCCGCACCCGCGACCGGCGCTCTCACAACGGGCAGAGGGGCATGCCCGACTGCACTTCCACACCTGGGGAGTGTGGTGCAGCGGATCCTGCGGCGGCGCAGGCAGGCGCCGGGTCTTACGGGGAGACGGACGCCGATCACCCGCTCCTTCCTGTGGTCGTGGGGATGTCCGTGCCTTCACCGGCAGTCGGCGATCCGCCCGTGGTGTGCGGATTCCGATGCAGACCGTCGAGCAGGATGCGGATCAGGGCGCCGGGGAAGTCCGGGCCGTTGTCGATGCCGGCGAGCGCGACGAGGCCGTCGAGGATCTGTCCGAGAGAGACGTCGTCGCGTACTTCTCCGCTGCGTTGCGCGGCACGGAAAAGGGGTTCGCCGGCCGCGATCGTGCGGGAGCGGCTGGCGCGGAGGATGGGGGTGCCATGGGCGGATTCGGAGAGGAGGACGGAGGCGAGAGGTCCTTTGCGGGCGCCGATGGCGTGGAAGCGCATGAGCCAGGCGAAGAAGGCCTCGCCAGGCGTGTCGCCACCGACGGATTCGGCGGCTCGGCACATGTCGTCGACGGTGTGACGGAAGAGTTCCTCAACCAGTTCGAGTCTGCCGGGGAAGTTGCGGTAGAGCGTGGCCATGCCGACGCCGGCGCGTCGGGCGATCTCGGCCATCGACGGTGCGGCACCGGGTTCGGCGAAGGCCTCGCGGGCGACCGCGATGATCTTCGACCGGTTGCGCTCGGCGTCGGCACGTCGGGCAGGGGCGGACTCAGCGCTCACGGCGGATGCTTCCTTCCTTCGGCGTCCGGAACCTCAGCGTACCGGACACCCTTCTCACTTCCTCTTGTAAACGGACAGCCTGTCCGTTACGTTAAGTGGACAGGCAATCCGTTTAGGACGGATCTGCTGATCAGGACACCAGGAGAGGAACAACCATGACGGCAACTGTGAGCATCCCGCCCGTCGCCGACACCGCCCGCCGTGACGTCCCCGCGTTCGTACGGGCCAGGGAGCGGATGATGTGGATCGGAGGCCGACAGGTCGCCGCAGTCTCCGGACGAACGCTGCCGAACACCGACCCGGCCACCGAGGAGGCGCTGGCCAGTGTGCCCCGCGGCGAGGCAGCCGACGTCGACGCCGCGGTCCACGCCGCGCGCGCGGCGTTCGCCGATCCCGCCTGGGCGGAAATGAGCCCCGACCGGCGCGGCCGGATCCTGAACCAGATCGCCGACGTCATCGAGGAGCACGCCGACGAACTGGCCGCCATCGACTCGGTCAACATGGGCGCACCCCGCATGCTGACCGCACACATGCTGGCCGAGGCGAGTGAGGTCTTCCGCTACTACGCGGGCTGGCCCACCAAGCTGTCCGGCGTGAGTGTTCCCGCAGGCAAGGACCGCATGGCCTACACCCGCAAGGAGCCCCTCGGTGTCGTCGGCATCATCTGGGGCTGGAACGGTCCGATGGGCCAACTGCCCGGCAAGCTCGCCCCGGCCCTGGCCGCCGGTAACACCGTCGTGCTCAAGCCGGCCGAGACCGCCTCGCTGAGCACGCTGCGCCTGGCCGGGCTGCTGGCCGGCACCGACCTGCCGACCGGCGTCGTGAACGTCGTCACCGGCCTGGGCGCCGAGGCGGGCCAGGCGCTGGTCGCGCACCCCGGTGTCGCGAAGATCGCCTTCACCGGGTCGACCGCGACCGGCAAGCTGGTCCAGCGCCAGGCCACCGACACGCTCAAGCGCGTAACGCTCGAACTGGGCGGCAAGTCGCCGTCGGTCGTCTTCGCCGACGCCGACCTTGACGTCGCGGTCCGCGGCGTGGCGGCCGGCTTCCTGGGTAACGCGGGACAGGTCTGCGTCGCCGGATCACGGGTGTTCGTCGAGGAGAGCATCCGCGAGGAGTTCGTCGAGAAGTTGCTGAAGACGATGGAGGCATTCACCCCGGGCGACCCGCTGGCCCAGGGCACGCTGGTGGGACCGCTCTCCACCAAGGCGCAGTTCGACCGCGTCAGCTCCTACCTCGACATCGCCCGCGAGGAGGGCGCGAACGTGGTGACCGGCGGCGGGCGCTTCGGTGACCACGGATACTTCTTCGCCCCCACCCTCCTCGACGACGTCCGCCCCGACATGCGCGTCGTCCGCGAGGAGATCTTCGGCCCCGTCGGCGTGATCACCACCTTCACCGACATCGACGACGCCATCGCCCAGGCCAACGACACCGCCTACGGACTGGCCGCCTCCGTGTGGACCACCGACCTCACCACCGCACACCGCATGGCCGCAGCCATCGAGGCCGGCACCGTCTGGATCAACACCTGGGCCGAGATGAGCACCGGCAACCTCCCCTTCGGCGGTTACAAGCAGTCCGGCCTGGGCCGCGAAGGCGGCCTGGAAGGACTCGACACCTACACCCAGGTCAAGACCGTCCGCATCGCGCTCTGACCACGCCACCTCACGCCTGAGCGGCCTGACTCGACCCACGGCACGGAAACGGGCCACCGACTCCGTCGGCGGCCCGTCACACACCTTCGAGGCTAGTGCCGCTCCACCAGCACCGCGCTCCCCTGTCCCACGCCCACGCACATCGTCGCCAGCCCCCGCGCGGCACCCGTGCGCCGCATCCGGTGGAGCAGCGTGGTGAGGATGCGGGCCCCCGAGCAGCCGAGCGGATGGCCCAGGGCGATGGCGCCGCCGCTGGGGTTGACCAGGCCGGGGTCGATGCCCAACTGGTCGACGCACGCCAGCGCCTGGGCGGCGAACGCCTCGTTGAACTCGGCCTCCTGCACGTCGTCGACGCTCCAGCCGGCACGGGCGAGCGCCTTGCGGGTGGCGGGCACCGGGCCGATGCCCATCACGTCGGGGTGCACTCCCGCGGAGGCGCCGGCGACGTAGCGGCCCAGGGACTCCAGCCCCAGGTCGTTCAGGGCCTCCTCGCTGACCAGGAGGAGGCCCGCGGCGCCGTCGTTCATCGGTGAGGCGTTGCCCGCGGTGACCGTGCCTCCGGGCCGGAAGACCGGCCGGAGCCCGGCGAGCCTCTCGTACGAGGTGTCCTCGCGGATGCCCTCGTCGGCGTCGACGACCACGCCGTCCGGCCGCCGGACCGGCAGGAGTTCGTCGTCGAAGTGGCCGTTCTTGCGCGCCTCGGCGGCCCGCCGGTGGCTGCGCAGGGCGAACTCGTCCTGGCGCTCGCGCGGGACGCCGTACCGCGTGGCGACCTCTTCGGCCGTCTCGCCCATGGCCAGCAGGCCGTGCAGGTCCTTCATCGCGGGGTTGACCAGACGCCAGCCGAGCCGCGTGTCGACGGTCTCGACGCGGTGCGGGAGGGCCTCGTCGGGACGGGCCAGGACGAAGGGGGCGCGGCTCATCGACTCGGAGCCGCCCGCTAGCACGATGTCGGCCTCGCCGGCGGCGATCGTGCGGGCGGCGGCGGTGACGGCCTCCATTCCGGAGGCGCACAGCCGGTTGACCGTGGCGCCGGGCACGGTCTCGGGGAGACCGGCGAGCAGCGCGGCCATGCGGGCCACGTTGCGGTTGTCCTCGCCGGACTGGTTGGCGGCGCCCCAGTACACGTCGTCGATGCGGGCCGGGTCGAGTGCGGGCACCTCGGCGACCAGCGCCCGGATCACCCCGGCGGCGAGGTCGTCGGGACGCACGGTGGACAGGGCGCCGCGCAGCTTTCCGATGGGGGTGCGGCGGGCGGCCGCGAAATGGACGGGACGCACGACTGGACTCCTGACCGACGGCGCCGCGGACGACGACGCCGGGTGATCGGCACGGCACCGACGCCGTGGCACGGCACATTTAATTAGCACTGCTAGTTTAGGACTATAGACCGGTGCCCCGCCCCCTGGGAAGATCCTCGGGAACCCGCACCCGCCCAGCCGGAGGAGACATGGCCGAGCACGTCCTCACGGGCACCCGGGGCCCGCTCACCGCCTACGAGTGGCCGCATCCCCGGCCCCGCTACGTCGCCCTGCTGGTGCACGGCTACGGCGAGCACGCCGGGCGCTACGAGGGCCCGGCCCGCGCCCTGGCCGGACACGGCGCCGCCGTGTTCGCCGTCGACCACGTCGGCCACGGCCGGTCGGCCGGCGAACGTGTGGTGATCGAGGACTTCGAGGACGTGGTCGCCGACGTGCACACCGCGGCCCGGCTCGCGCGGGCCGCCCACCCGGAGCTGCCGGTGGTCGTGATCGGCCACTCGATGGGCGGGCTGGTCGCCGCCCGCTACGCCCAGCGGCACGGCGACGGGCTCGCCGCACTCGTGCTGTCCGGCCCGGTCATCGGCGCCTGGGAGCTCCCCGGACGCCTGCTCGCCCTCCCCGAGCTCCCGGACACCCCGGTCAGCCCGGCCGCGCTCTCCCGCGACCCCGCGGTGGGCGCCGCGTACGCGGACGATCCGCTGGTGTGGCACGGGCCGATGAGACGGCCGACGCTGAAGGCGTTCGTACGGGCTCTGGAGGCCGTCGCCCGGGGCGGCGACGTCGGCACGCTCCCCGTGCTGTGGCTGCACGGCGAGGACGACCGGCTGGTCCCGCTCGACGGCAGCCGTGTCGGCGTCGAGCGGCTCGACGGGGGCTGTCTGACCGAACGGATCTACCCCGGGGCCCGGCACGAGGTGTTCCACGAGACGAACCGGGCCGAGGTGTTCGCCGACCTGACCCACTTCCTCGACGGCGCGCTCGCCCGGGAGGCCGGCCTGCTCGCCCCATGAGGGCAGACCGCCGCCCGACCGAGGAGGAAGCCCGACCGCGCACCCCGCGAGCCGTCCGGACGCCGAGCGCCCGCCCGCCCCCTCCCCCCTCACCGCACGCCGTGTTTGCGGGGTCTCGCCCTGGGCACCCGCGCCCCCATGGAGTGGTGCCGCAGCGCCGTCGGCGGGCGCGAGGACGCCGGCCCGCCGTTCCCCGCGGGCACGTCCTGACCGGTCCCGCGCGGTGTCGCGGACGCCCGGAGCGCCCGCGCCCGCCGCCCCGTAGCCGCCCGGCCGTCCGGCCCATGCCCTCGGGCGTCGGACGGACACCGGGCGTACGGGGGCGGGGCGTGAGGGCGGAACGCGCCGCACCGCTCCGTCCGCACGGAACGACGCGACTAGGAGAAACCTCGGTATGACTGTCGTGAACAGCCCGCTTCCCGAACCGGCCCGTCAGGTCACCTTCGACGCGTTGCAGAGCACCCTCGTCGATCTGCTGGGGCTCTCCCTGATCGGGAAGCAGGCCCACTGGAACATCGTGGGCCCCCGCTTCCGCTCGATCCACCTCCAGCTGGACGAGGTCGTCTCGGCGGCCCGCTCCCACGCGGACACCGTCGCCGAACGGGCCGCCGCCCTCGGTCTGCCCCCGGACGGCCGCCCGGAGACGATCGCCTCGGCGTTCACGCTGCCGTCCCCGAAGGACGGCTGGCTGCGCGACGACGAAGTCGTCCGGGTGATCGCGGAGAGCCTGGGGGCCGCCATCGGGCGGCTGCGGGAGCGGATCGAGGCCACGGAGAAGCCGGACCCCGTCACCCAGGACCTGCTCATCGGCATCACCGCCGAGCTGGAGAAGCAACGGTGGATGTTCGAGGCGGAGAACTGGCCGCGCGACCACTGACCCACCCGGCCCGGGACACCCGTCCGGGGCCCCACCCGACGAAGGGGCACACCATGACCGACGCCCTCGAACTCGACGCGCTGTGGGAGGAGTTCCACCGCGTGGTGAACATGACCTCGCAGGAGCTGGCCGCCTGGCTGCGGGTGCGGGACGCCGGCGAGAACACGGAGTCCCTGCCCGACGAGGCGGGCACTCCGACCGGGCAGCACGTGCTGGCCATCCTGCAGAAGCGGCGCACCGACCTGACCGACGACGACATCCGCGTGATGCACCGGGTCGTGGACACGGTGACCGCGCAGACCGATCCGGAGAGCGAGCCCGAGACCGAGTCGGCGGACGACACCCACCGGCGTCACCGTCTGATGACGATCGGCCATGACCCGCTCAAGCCGTGAAACCACGGACGGACCGCCGGCCCTCGCCTGACCGGCGGCCCGCAGCCGGGGCCGTCGAACCGCGACCGCTGCCTTCTCAGTACCGCCCGCGGCCTCCGCAGTACCGCCCGCGGCCGGCGAACCGCGCCCGCGGCCACCTCGGCGCCGCCCGCGGGGGTCAGCCCCACCGTCCCCTGGGCCCCGCCGTCCCCTGGGCCCCGCCGTCACCCCAGGCGGCTCAGCGCGGCCGAGACCAGCGTCTGCACGCCGGGGACGACCACGGAGAGGTCCGGGGCGAACAACGGGCTGTGGTTGCCGGGCACGGCGGCCAGCTTCTCCGCCGGCTCCTCGCCCGGCGCCGCCTCCCACACCGCGGCCGGCGTCGACGTGACGTACCAGTAGTCGTACGGCACGCCGTCCGGCGCGAGCAGGGAGAAGTCCTCGCTGCCCATCGCCCGGCCGAAGTCGAACACGGTGTGCGCGCCGAAGAGTTCCCGGTGGACGGCGGCGACCTCCTCGTCCAGGGCCGCGTCGTTGACCGTGACCGGATGTCCGGGAATCAGATCGATCTCGGGCGGCACCGGGCAGCCGGCCGCCCGGCACTCCCCCTCCACGACGCGCCGGACCGCGCCGAGGACCCGCTCGCGCACCCGGGTGTCCTGGGTGCGCACGTTCAGCGAGAGCCGCGCCTCGGCGGGGATGATGTTGGGCTTGGTCCCGGCGTGGAAGCGGCCCACCGTCAGCACCACGGACTCGGCGGCGGACACCTCGCGCGAGACCACGGTCTGCAGCCGGGTGACGACGTGCGCGGCCGTCACCACCGGGTCCACCGTGGACTCCGGGCGTGAGCCGTGCCCCCCGACACCGTGGACGACGACCTCCAGGTCGTCGGAGGCCGACAGGGTCAGCCCCGGGGTGTGCGGGTAGCAGCCGGCGGGCCCGGGCGTGACGTGCTGGCCGAGGAGCACGTCGGGGCGCGGGAAGCGCCGGTGCACCCCGTCCGCGAGCATCGCCGCCGCCCCGCCCTCCGCCTCCTCCGCGGGCTGCCCGACCACCACGAGCGTGCCGGACCAGACCTCGCGGGCCCCGGCGAGCGCCTCGGCGGCACCGGCCAGCCAGGTGACGTGCAGATCGTGGCCGCAGGCGTGCATCACGCCGTCGACGGCGGAAGCGTGGGCCAGGCCGGTCGCCTCCCGCACGGGCAGCGCGTCCATGTCGGCGCGCAGCCACACCACCGGCCCGTCCCCGTTGGCCAGCACCCCCACCACCCCGGTACGGGCGACGCCCTCGGTCACCTCGAACCCGGCCGCGCGCAGCCGTGCCGCGAGGCGTGCGGCCGTGCGGTGCTCCTGGAAGGACAGCTCGGGATGGCGGTGCAGGTCCCGGTAGAACTCCTCCAGGTCTGCCGCCTTCAGCCCCGAGGTCACCTCTCGGGCGCGACGCGCGACGACGGCCGGCTCACTCATACCGTTCCCTCCCCTTCGAGGTACCGATGCCCTGCGTGCCGATGCCCTGCGTGCCGATGTCCCGCCTACCGATGTCCTGCGTACCGGGGCGGTGCGAGGCCCGGAGCGGTCAGAGGCCGCTCACCGGCAGGTCGAGCAAGCGTACGACCGTCTTGAGGACACCGTTGTCGTTGTTGGAGGGGGCCAGGTGGCGGGCCCGGCGGACGACCTCGGGGTGGGCGTTGGCCATGGCGAAGGACCAGTCGGCGGCGTCCAGCATCTCCAGGTCGTTGAGGTAGTCGCCGAACACCATGGTCTGCGCGGGCGTGACGCCCAGGTCGCGCTGGAGGCGGCGCAGGGCCGCGCCCTTGTTGGCGGTGCGGTTCATGACGTCGACCCAGTGCTCGCCGGAGACCACGACCTGGTGGCTGTCGGCGAAGCGCGCGAGGGCGGGTGCGGTGGTCCGCTCGGCCGGCCCGAAGTCGAACAGCGCGACCTTGATGACGTCGTCGTCGACGGCGGTGACGTCCTCGACGACCTCGTGCCGGACGTAGTAGCGCGCCACCTCGGCCAGGAAGGCCTCGTCGGCCCGCTCGACGTAGGCCGACCGCTTCCCGCACACGACCGCCCCGACGTCGACGCCGTCGGCCGCGAGGCGCCGTACGGCCGCCACGACGTCCTCGACCACACCCGGCGCCATCGGGTCGGAACTCACCTCCGCGCCGTCCCGGACGACGTAGGTGCCGTTCTCCGCGATGAAGACCATCCCGTCGGCGACCTCGGCGAACTCCCGCGCCAGCGTCGCGTACTGCCGTCCGCTCGCCGGGCTGAACAGCACGCCGCGCTCGCGCAGCCGGGCCAGCACCTCCCACAGCCCCCGCGGCACGCGCTTGTCGTCGTCGAGGAGGGTTCCGTCCATGTCGGTCACGATCAGACGGATGTCGGCGGCGGCGGCCGACGGCTCGGGGACGGACAGTTGGGGGGCGTGAGAGTAGGGCATGTCCTGCTTCCTGTACGGGGGCGACCGGAATGTCACCCTACCGGGGGACCCCGCGTGCCCCTCGGGAGCGGACCCCGCCGCACCGGTTCCCGGGACAGCGTCGATCACCCGGCGGCACAATGGCGTACGGGCCGGCTCGACGCGGGAAGGAGCGGTGACGTGAGCGAGGCGGACACGCCGGCGGGCGGGTCGGCGCGGCCGGCGGACACCGCGGTGACGCACCACGTGCTGGTGTCCTGCTGGCGGTGGCGGGCCGGGCTCCGCCGCCGTGGTGCCGCGGTACGGCACGGGGGCCGTGACACCCTGACCGGCGACCGCCCGTGCGGGCCATGACCGTGGAGGCCGTATGACCACCCTTGCCGACCCGCTGCCCGGCGGACGCCCCGGTGACGTGGACCGGGCCAGAGCCCTGAGCGGGGAGCTGTCGGGGCGCGGCGTGCACGGGATCGTCCTGTCGTACGTCGACACCGCGGGCGTCGGCCGGGTCAAGACGGTCCCGGTCGCCGGTCTGGCGTCGGCGACGGCCTGGGGCGTCGGCATGTCCCCCGTCTTCGACACCTTCCTGGCGGACGACAGCGTCGTCACCACCGACGTGCTGGGCTCCCCGGACGGCGACCTGCGCCTCTTCCCCGACCTCGACCGGCTGGTGGTGCTGGCCGGGCAGCCCGGCTGGGCCTGGGCACCGGTCGACCGGATCACCCAGGACGGCGACCGGCATCCGGGCTGCTCCCGTACGTTCCTGCGCCGGATCGTCGCCGACGCGGCCCGCGCGCACGGCGTGTCCTTCCGGGCGGGCATCGAGATCGAGTGGGTGATCGGCCTGGACTCCGCGCCCGCCGGCGCGTTCGTCCCGGCGGCCACGGGACCGGCGTACGGCGCGATCCGGCAGGTGGAGATGAGCGACTGCACCGCGGACCTGCTGGCGGCGTGCGCGGCGCAGGGCGTGGACGTCGAACAGGTCCATCCCGAGTACGCGCCCGGCCAGTTCGAGATCTCCGTCGGCGCCCTCGACCCGGTGGCGGCGGCCGACCGCAGCGTGCTCGTGCGCCAGACGATCCGCGCGGTGGCCCGGCGGCACGGCCTGCGGGTCTCCTTCTCGCCCGCCGTCGAGGCGCGCGGGGTCGGCAACGGCGGCCACGTCCACCTCTCCGCCTGGCGCGACGGCGTGAACCTGTACGCCGGCGGCGACCGCCGCCACGGCATGACGGCCGACGCGGAGGCCTTCACGGCCGGTGTGCTGGACCGTCTGCCGGCCCTCACGGCGGTGACCGCGCCGAGCCCGGCCAGCTATCTGCGGCTCAGGCCGTCCCAGTGGGCGGGGGTGTTCACCGCCTGGGGCCTGGAGACCCGGGAGGCGGCGCTGCGGCTGGTGCGGGGCACCGCGGGCCGGCGCGCGGAACAGGCGAACCTGGAGGTCAAGCCCGTGGACCTGGCCGCCAACCCCTATCTCGCCCTCGGCTGTCTGATCGCCGCGGGCCTCGCCGGGCTCGCGTCGGGCGCCCCCCTGCCCGAGGAGACCTCCGGCGACCCGGTGGGGCTCGACGCCGACCGGGCCGCGGCCCGCGGTGTGCGCCGGCTGCCGGTCTCGCTGGACGAGGCGGTGGCGGAGTTCTGTGCGGACGACGTGCTGCGGGCCGCGCTGGGCCCGGTCCTCGCCGACGCCGTGACCGCCGTACGGCGGGGCGAGATCGCGGCGGTGGAGGGGCTGGACGACGAACGGGTGGCCGCCGCCTACCGCTGGAGGTACTGACATGGGCGCCCGCGGGCCGGTCCACGAGGCGCTCGACGAGCTGGAGCTGGTGGACCACCACTGCCACGGCGTGGTCACCGGCCCCCTGGACCGGGCGGGTTTCGAGACGCTGCTGACCGAGGGCGACCGCCGGCCGGGCCTCTCGCCCTTCGACACCCCGGCCGGTGTGGCGGTACGGCGCCACTGCGCGCCCGTCCTCGGCCTGGAACGGCACGCCCCCGCCGACGCGTACCTGGCCCGGCGGGCCGAGCTGGGCCCGGGGGAGGTCAACCGGCGCTTCCTGCGGGCCGCCCGTACCGGCGTGCTCTGCGTGGACACCGGGTTCGACGCGCACCGGCTCACCACCCCCGCCGAACTCGCCGGGGCGGCGGGCGCGGTCGCCCACGAGGTCGTACGGCTGGAGCCGGTCGCCGAGGAGGTGGCCGCGCGGGGCGTCGGGGCGGGCGGTTACGCCGACGCGTTCCGGGCGGCCGCGCTGGACGCGGTGCGCCGCCCGGGGGTGGTCGCGGTGAAGTCGGTGGCCGCCTACCGCACCGGTTTCGTGCTGGACCCGGCCCGCCCCTCGGACGCCGAGGTGACGCGGGCGGCCCGGCGCTGGCTGGCGCGCGGCGGCCGGCTGGACGAGCCCGTCCTCGTCCGCCACCTGCTGTGGACCGCCGTCGATCTGGGTCTGCCGCTCCAGCTGCACACGGGCTTCGGCGACCGCGACATCCGCCTGCACGACGTCGATCCCAGCCATCTCACGGAGTGGCTGCGCCTGACCGCGGGCACGATCCCGGTACTGCTCCTGCACTGCTGGCCCTACCAGCGGCAGGCCGCCTACCTGGCCGCCGTGTACGAGCAGGTGTACCTGGACGTGGGGCTCACCCTGCACCACGTCGGTCCGGCCCGGGCCCGGGCGGTCCTGGAGGAGGCACTGGAGATCACACCGTTCCGCAAACTGCTGTACAGCTCCGACGCCTACGGTGTCGCCGAGTTCTACGGGCTCGGCGCGCTGGCGTTCCGCCGGGGGCTGGGCGACCTCCTCCAGGACCGGGTGGACGCGGACGAACTGGACCTGGCCGACGCGCTGCGGCTGGCCCGGTGGGCCGGAGCGGACAACGCCCGCCGGGTGTACCGGCTCCCCGACGCACACTGAAAGTATGATCAAGCAATGTCTGACATGACCGAGACCACACCCGGATGGCTGAGCGCCGACGAGCTCGAGCTGGCGCGCGCCCGCATGCCGATCCTGTACGTCGAGGCCGTGCCCGTGCGCGTCGACGACAGCGGTGAAGTGACGAGCATCGGCCTGCTGCTGCGGATCGGACCGGACGGCAATGTCAGCCGCACCCTGGTCTCCGGCCGGGTCCTGCACCACGAGCGGGTCCGTGACGCCCTGCTGCGGCACCTGGAGAAGGACCTCGGCCCGGTGGCCCTGCCCCGCGTCCCGGTCTCGCTCCAGCCCTTCACCGTCGCCGAGTACTTCCCGACGCAGGGCATCACCCCGTACCACGACCCGCGTCAGCACGCGGTGTCGCTCGCCTACATCGTGCCGGTGACCGGTGACTGCCGTCCGCGGCAGGACGCCCTGGACCTGGTGTGGTTCGACCCGCAGGAGGCGGCCTCCCCCGCGGTGCAGAGCGAGATGCCGGGCGGGCACGGCTTCCTGCTGCGGCAGGCGCTGGCCCACGTCGGCCTGTCGGCCTCCTGACCGGCGTGGGACCGGACTCCGCCCTGCCGGGCCGGCGCGCGGTGGCGATCGGTGCCGCCGCGCGCCGCCCCTGCACGCTCGTCGTGTGCCGGGGCTGCTGCTGCGGTGACGGCCGCAAGCACCCCGGCTACGACCACGTCTGGCAGCTGGACCGGCTGCGTGCGGCGGCCGAAGCGTCGGACGGCGCCTTCCAGGTCCGTACGACGGACTGCCTCGGGCCGTGCGACCAGGCCAACGTCATCGTCGTGCAGCCCTCCGCCGCCGGTCGCCGGGCCGGCGGCCGGGCCGCCTGGGTCGGGTTCGCGATGGACGACGACTGCACGGAGGAGATCCTGGACTGGGCGGCGGCGGGCGGACCGGGCGTCACCGAGCCGCCGGTCACGCTGGAGCTCCAGTTCATCAGCCCGCCCCGGGAGAAGCGGACGCGCGGCCGCCGGTGAGGATCCCTCCAGCGCGCATCCGTGCAGCCCTGCCCCCGGTGACGTGCCGCGCCCGGCCGGAGCCGGCGGTCGCGTGGGCGCCACGGGCCGGGACCGGTGGCACCGGACGGGTCCGCCGCTGGTGGTGAGCCGGAAGGAGGCAGACCACTCGGCGGCGCCACTTCTAACATAATTATCATCGAAATTGTTAACAATCCTTGGCGGCGCTTCCCTACAGTCTGGGACTCGGATGATCCGCGCAGCCCGGCCCGGCCCTACGCAGGTGCGGAACGCGAGCACGGCTGTGCCCATGAAACCCGCTGTACAAGGAGGTCCACGGGTGGAAGTCAACCGCAGAACCGTCATTCGGGGCGCCGCGGCCGTAGCCGCGGTCGGAATCGCCGAGGGGACGGCAGGAGTGGCCTTCGCCGGCACCTCGTCTTCATCCGGCTCGTCGAGCACGTCGTCGGCGTACTCGCTGGAGTTCGATTCCACCGCGTGGTCGTACGACTCGACCAACGACGTGTACTACCAGCTCGGCAAGGTGTACGTCGCCGCCCCGGCCGCGACGGACATCGAACACCTGTCGATCTACGTGCCGGGCGCCTATCTGAAGGCCACCGCGAACAGCGACGGGACCACCTACACCGCGACGCCCGACCCGAAGGGAACCGTCGGCGCGTACTCGGGACGCACGGCTCCCATCGTGATCCCGGTCAACACCCCCGGTTACGCCGGGCAGTCGCCGGCCACGTCCTACAACTACAGCAGCGTGTCGCAGTACCTCGAGGCCGGGCTCGTCTACGTGTGGCCGGGACTGCGCGGCCGGAACACCTCGACCAGCACCCGCTCCGACGCGGCCCCCTGGGGTGTCACCGACCTGAAGGCCGCGGTGCGCTTCCTGCGCTACAACCGGAGCGTCCTGCCCGGCAGCACGGACGACGTCTTCCTGTTCGGCATGAGCGGCGGCGGCGCGCAGGACACCGTGGCGGGCGCCTCCGGTGACAGCCCCCTCTACGACCCCTACCTACGCACGATCGGCGCGGCGATGAACGACGCGGGCGGGCGCGCCCTCAGCGACGCGGTCGCCGGTGTCATGGCCTGGTGCCCGATCACCAGCCTGCACGAGGCCAACCTGTCCTACGAGTGGAACATGGGCCAGTTCGCCTCGACCGGCACACGCGCCTCGGGCACCTGGACCAGCGCCTACTCCACAGACCTCGCGAAGGCCTGGCCCGCGTACCTGAACCGCCTGGGACTGCGCGACGAGAGCGGCAGGAACCTGACGCTGACCGAGTCCGACAGCGGCATACACCTGGCGGGGAGTTACTACGACCACCTGATCGAGGTGATCACCACCTCGCTGAACAACTTCCTCTCCGACACCACCTTCCCGTACACCGTCACCACGATGGGAGGCCCTCCCGGATCGGGTTCCACCGGCTCCTCCACCACGTACGAGACGGTCGCCGACTACATCGCCTATCTCAACACCGACAGCACCTGGGTCACCTACGACGCCGCGACGAACACCGCCACGGTGTCCGGCCTGGCGGGCTTCGCCAAGAGCCAGAAGAGCGCGAGCAAGCCGGTCGGCGCGTTCGACGGATACTCGCGTGGGCAGACCGAGAACAGTGTGTTCGCCATGGGACTCGACGCCCCGGCGCACTTCGCGCCGCTCACCCGCGACGTCGTCAAGGCGAACGAAGCGACCTACGCCACGTACTCCGACTGGAACTCCGAGTACGGATCCGCCGCCTACGACAGCGACTTCGCCAAGAAGGACAGCGTCGGCAAGGACATGGCATGGCGGGCCGACGCCTACAACCCGCTCTACTACCTCTCGCCCGCCTTCGCCGGCTACCGCCGGTCGCAGCCGGCGCGCCACTGGCGCATCCGCACCGGCATCATGCAGGGCGACACCGCCAACACCACCGAGATCAACATCGCGCTGGCGCTGCGGAACTACGGTATCGGCGACGTCGACTTCGCCACCGTGTGGGCCCAGGGACACACCCAGGCCGAACGCACCGGCACCGCGACCGCGAACTTCATCGACTGGGTGGAGTCCAGCGTCACGAGGTGACGCGGAATCGGACGCCCCGGGTACCCGACCGCCGCTTCGCGGCCGGGTGCCCGGCCGCGCCGAGCAGGACCGGCCACGGTGACAGCCGCCGAGCGGCAGCCGGCTGGTGTCGGCGATGCCGGTCGCGTCGAACCCGGCCGCGATCGTGGGCAGGTCGATGGGGGTGCCCGCCGGGGCCGACGGTGAACTGGTCCCGGGAACGATCAAGGGCCGGTTTCGGATCGCTCCGAAACCGGCCCTGACATGCGACTCTCACGAGTCGGGACGACAGGATTTGAACCTGCGACCCCTTGACCCCCAGTCAAGTGCGCTACCAAGCTGCGCCACGTCCCGTTGCCCGTCTGACCTGGGGTTTCCCCTGGCCGAACGTGCAGGAAAACCATACCGCACTCAGGTCGGTGGTCGTGCACGCCTTTTCGGCGGCCCGCCCCCGGCCGGCTCACCCGTCCTCGGGCACGCCCAGCCGCGGATGGGCCTCCAGCAGGCGCGGCGGGGCCGCCTGGCGCCAGGAGTCGGCCAGGATGTCCCGCAGCTCGTCCTCGTCCTCCAGGGCGGCCAGCCGGACCCGCACCCAGGCGAACTGGGCCTCGTGGGAGGCGATCCAGAACTTCCCGGGTTCGGCGAGGACCAGTTCGTCGCGCTCCTCCTTGGGGCAGCGCACGGCGAGGGAGGTCTCGTCTTCGGGCAGCGTGGCGAACATCTTCCCGGCGACCCGGAACGTGGGCATGCTCCAGGCGGTCTTCTCCGTCGCGTCCGGCAGACGGAGGGCGATTCGGCGTGCGTCGTCGGCGTCCGGCATGTCTCGCACCGTAGCGTCCGGCACTGACAGTGCGGCCGGCCGCGGCACCGACGGTCACCCGGCGGCGACCCGCTTGTAGTAGAGGCTGGTCGGGCGCAGGACGCCCGCCGGGCCGGCCGCGTAGTCGGGGATCACCCCGGCCCGCGTCCACCCGGCGGTGCGGTAGAGGCGTTCGGCGGGGCTGTCGGTCTCGGTGTCGAGGTGGAGCAGGGTGACGCCGGCCGCCGCGGCGGCCTCCTCGGCGGTGGCCAGGAGGGCGCGGCCGAGGCCACGCCCGCGGGCGTCCCGGTGGACCATCAGCTTGACGATCTCGGCGCGGTGGCGGCTGTTGGGCTTGTCGGGCAGGGCGAGGCTCACGGTACCGACGACGCGGCCGGCGTCCTGGGCGGTCCAGACCGCGAGGCGCCCGGCGGCCACCCCCGCCGCCCGTGCCGCCCACCAGGCCACGGCCTCGGCGCGGTCGAGCGGGGCGAGGAAGCCCACCGAGGCACCGCCGTCCACGGTGTCCACCAGCAGGTCGGCCAGGTCCTCGGTACGGTCGAGCAGCCGGGCGGCGTCGAGACGGGTCGGCGTCACGGCAGCACCACCGCCAGCACGTAGCGCGCCTCCGTGTCCCCGGCGCACCGGAAGCGCGTAGGCCCCCACACCCGCATCCGCAGGCAGTCACCGGCGTCGAGCCGGTGCGCGGCTTCCCGCACGGTCACGTCGAGGGCGCCCGCCAGGACCCAGATGTGCTGTTCGAGTCCGGGCACGGGTGGCCGGTCGTAGGCGATGTCGGCGCCCGGGGCGAGCCGGCCCTCGACCAGCTCGCCGCGGAGTCCGGGGTGTGGCGGCGAGACGGAGCGGCGGACGAAGCCGGAGTCCCGGTCCTCCCACACGGGCTGTTCGGCGGCCCGCAGCAGGGGCACGGGCTCGTCCTCGACCTCGCTGAGCAGGCGTGACATGGTCCGTCCGTAGACGTGGCACAGGCGGTTCAGCAGCGCGGCGGTCGGGCTGATCTCCGCGCGCTCGGCGCGGGACAGGGTGGAGCGGCTCACCCCGCTGCGCTCGGCCAGCTCCCCCAGCGACCAGCCGCGTTCGGCGCGCAGCTGGGCGAGGCGGGCGGCGAGGCGGGCATCGACCGCCTCCGCGACCTCGAAAGGCTGTTTCATATCCGGGACTGTATCCCATATTCGGGAAGCAGGGGGTGTGCGTCCGCGTCGGTGGGGTCCACCTGTCCTGGGGTCCACCCGTCCTGCCCGGGGCGGGCACACGCACCGGTCCGGGGCGGGCTACGGCAATCCGTCGGCCGTCGGCCGTTCCAGGCGTACGACGAGGTCGGCGGCGGCCGCCTTGATGGTCTCCAGGCCTGCCTTCCCCCAGGGCCGGGGCGCGAGGTCGGCGACGCACACCGTGCCGAGCACCATGCCGGTCGTGTCGATGAGCGGGGCTCCGAGATAGGAGCGGATGCCGTACTCGTCGACGGCCGGGTTGCCCGCGAAGCGCGGGTAGTCGCGGACGTCCTCCAGGACCAGCGCCTTGCGCCGCACGACGACGTGCGGGCAGTACCCGTACTCGCGGGGCAGCCGGCGGCCCAGCGCGGGCTTGCCGCCGCGGGCGGCCGCGCCGCCGTCCGGAGTGTGCAGTCCGGCGAAGAACTGCCGTTCCTCGCCGATGAAGTTGACCATGGCGTACGGTACGCCGGCCAGTTCGGCGAGACGGTCCGCGAAGGCGTCGAGGGCGGGCTCCGGCCGCTCACCGAGGCCGAGTCGGCGCAGCCGTCGGGTGCGGGCGGGGGCTTCCTCGTCCTCGGGAGTGAGCAGCAGTCGACCGGCCGGGCGCGGCGGGTCGTAGCTCATGGCCGGGCTCCGTCGCTGTGGGCGTGGGACATGGGGGGCTCCGGTGCGTCGGTTGCGGGGATCACCTGTGGGCGCCACGGCTCGGCTGGGGTGCCGCCGGTGCGTGCGCGATGAGGTGCCTGACGAGGGTGAGCAGCGTCTGGACGCCGGACGCGGAGATGCGGGCGTCGCAGCGCACGACGGGGATCCGCGGGTGGAGGTCGAGGGCGGCGCGCACCTCCTCGCAGGCGTAGCGGTGGGCGCCGTCGAACTCGTTGACGGCGACGATGAACCCGAGGCCGCGTTCCTCGAAGAAGTCGACGGCCGCGAAGCACTCCTGGAGTCGGCGGGTGTCGGCGAGGATCACCGCGCCGAGGGCGCCCTCGGACAGTTCGTCCCACATGAACCAGAAGCGTTCCTGTCCGGGGGTGCCGAACAGGTACAGCACGTGGTGGGGGTCGAGGGTGATGCGGCCGAAGTCCATCGCGACGGTCGTCTCGACCTTGTTCTCGATGCCGTCGAGGTTGTCGGTCGCGGCGCTGACGGTGGTGAGCAGTTCCTCCGTGCTGAGCG
The DNA here is from genome assembly GCF_044750285.1 of Streptomyces sp. NPDC088812. Lineage (NCBI taxonomy): Bacteria > Bacillati > Actinomycetota > Actinomycetes > Kitasatosporales > Streptomycetaceae > Streptomyces > Streptomyces sp. NPDC088812. The sequence continues at coordinate 80,184 of NZ_JBIVJP010000013.1, forward strand.
GCGCGATCTCGCTGACCGCGCCGACGAACGTCGTCTTGCCGACCCCGAACCCGCCCGCCACGAGGATCTTCAGCGCGGTGGGGAAGGGCTCGGGGCCGTCGTCGAGCGCGGCGGGCGCGCTGTGTGCGCCCTGCGCGGTGGGCGCGCTGTGTGCGGCGGGCGCGCTGTGTGCACTGTGTGCGCCGTGTGCATCGAGCGCGTTGTGCTCGCCGTGCTCGTCGTGCTCAGAGCTGTCGTCGTAGTCCATCGAGCACTGCCTCCAGTAGGGCCCGGTCGGTGGGGTGGTGGTGGAACTCGGGGGGCTTGGTGGTCAGCGCCCCGCAGTCGACGAGGTCCGACAGCAGCACCTTGGTGACCGCGGCCGGCAGCTTCAGGTGGGCGGCGACCTCGGCGACCGGGACGGGTGCGCGGCACAGTTCCAGGGCCTGCGCGTGCTCGGGGCCGAGGTAGCCCAGGGGGGTCACCCCGGTGGCTCTCACCTGCGACATGAGGTCGAGGGCGACGGTGGGTCTGGTGCGCCCGTTGCTGACCGTGAACGGGCGCACCAGCCGTCCGGCCGCGTCATCGAGCCAGGGCCCGTCGCCGGCCGCCGCCACGCTCAAGGCCCCATCACCGACGGTTCGACGGCGTGCTGCCGGGGCGCCGTCACCAGGTAGGGGCGGACGCTCTTGACCAGCATCGCCATCTCGTACCCGAGGACCGCGGCGTCGGCCTCGCGGCCTGCGAGCACGGCGAGACAGGTGCCGGAGCCGGCCGTGGTGACGAACAGCAGCGTCGAGTCGAGTTCGACGACGACCTGGCGCACGTCCCCGCCGTCGCCGAACCGTACGCCCGCGCTGCGCCCGAGGGAGTACAGGCCGGAGGCGAGGGCCGCCATGTGGTCGGCGCTGTCGGGGTCGAGGCCGTGGACGGACTTCACGAGGCCGTCGCAGGAGAGGAGGACCGCACTGGTCGTGTGCGGTACGCGCTGCACGAGGCCGCTCATCAGCCAGTCGAGATCGGAGACATGGCCGGTCGGCGCGTCGCTCGCCATGGTGGATCGACTCCTAGGGGTACGAAGGTCCGCGGGAGCGGTGGGGGTCGGGGTGGGGGTCGGGGTGGGGGTGGGGGTGGGGGTGGGGGTGGTCAGGGGGGTGCTCATCCGGCCGGTGTGCTCCCGTCGTGCCGGGTGGTGGGGTGGGGGGCGTGACCGTCGGCGCGGTACGCCTCACCGGGTGCGGGTGCGGGTGCGGGTGCGGGCGTGGTGTGGCCTTCGGCCAGGGGTGGCGGGGGCGCGAGGGACTCCGCCGGTCCGGTGGCGGCCGCTCCCGAGACCTCCGCCTCCAGGCTCTGCTGGGCCTCGGCGAGGCCGATGCCGCGCTGGAAGGCCGCCATCAGGCCGGGATCGTGGCCGACGGGCCGGTCGGTGTCCTGCCGGGGGACCGGGCCGCCGCGCAACTGGGGCGCGATGTGCTCCTGGGCGCGGCGGCGGGGCAGTCGGGGCTTGCCCATGGTGCCGCGGACCGCGCCGCCCGCGCGCGGGAGCGGCGCCTGGCCCGCGTGCCCCTCCACGACGGGCCGGTCGCCGGACCGGATGCCGGGCACCGCCTCCGCCGGGTTGGGCCGCTCCCCGTGCGCGCCGCGGACGGGCAGGGGGGCCGGACCGCGTCCGTCCACCCGTGGGACGTCGTGCCGGGCCCGGCCCTCCGGGCCCGCTGCCCCGGCGGGGGCGCGGATCGCGGGGTCGGCCCCGGGTTCCGCGGACGTCGCGGGCGGCGTCAGCGGCGCCCACGCCCGGCCGGACACCTGGTGCGGCCCCGCCGAGGACGGCGTCGTGCCCGCGGCCGACGTGTCCGGTGCTGACACGGCTTCGGTCCGGTGACGGCTGCCGGTCGTGACCGACGCCGCGGACGCGGCCGGGTCGGCCGGGTGCGGGGTGACTGTGCCGGGGGTACGGGGCTGGGGGGTCGGGGCCTGGGGGCCGTCGAGGGCGTCGGGCCGAGGCCGGCCCTGGAGTTGTGGCTGGGGCTCGGGCTGCGCTTGAAGCCGGCGCGGGGATTGAAGCCGGGGCTCGGGCCGACCGAGGTGGTCGGACCGGGCCGGGAGCCAGGGCTGGGGTCGACCGGCGCCCTGGGAACCGAGGGCGCCGACCGCGCGGGGAGCGGTCTCCGTTCCGGCCTGGGGCTCGACTTGCGGCCCGGCTTGGGGCCCGGCTTGGGGCCCGGCCTGGAGCCCCGCCAGGGACCCCGCCTGGAGCCCGGCCGCGAGTCCCGCCTGGAGCCCGGCCTGAGACCCCGCCTGGAGCCCGGCCGCGAGTCCCGCCTGGAGCCCGGCCTGGGACCCCGCCTGGAGCCCGGCCGCGAGTCCCGCCTGGGGCCCGGCCTCAAGTCCCGCCTGGGGTCGGTGCTGCGGCTCGGCCTCGGCCCGGCCGCTCCGCCGTGATGCGGTCGCGCTCGGGGTTCCGGCTCCGATCTGCGGCTGAGCAGCAGCCCGTGTCTCGACCGGGGCTTGGGCTGGGGCCTGTGCCTGGGCCGGGGTTTGAACCGGGGCCGCTGCCTGGGCCGGGGCTCGAACCGGAACCTGCGCCTGAGCCAGGGCTTGCGCCGAGACCGGGGCTCGAACCGGAACCTGCGCCTGAGTGTGGGCTTGCATCGGGACTGGGCCTTGAACCGGAGACAAGGCTTGAGCCGGAGCGGGCGCCGGAGCCGGAGCGGGCGCCGGAGCCGGAGCCGGAGCGGGTGCGGAAGCGGGAGCCTGCGCCTGGGCTTGGGCTCGGGCCGAAGTTTGGCTTCGAGACCCGGCCGAAGCCAGGCCAGGATCCGGTGCCTGCGCCGAGTGCCGCCCGGGGCCCTCCAGCCGAACCGGGGCCGAGGGCTGCCCCGGGGCCGAGGGCCGCCCCGGACCCTCCGGCCGGACGGGGGCCGAGGGCTGCCCCGGGCCCTCCGGCCGGACCGGGGCCGAGGGCCGCCCCGGGCCCTCCGGCCGGACCGGGGCCGAGGGCTGCCCCGGGGCCGAGGGCCGCCCCGGGCCCTCCGGCCGGACCGGGGCCGAGGGCAGGACCCGCCCCACGGGCGGGGACGGAGCCGAGGCCTGGATCGCCCGGGCTCCCCGCGCCCGGGCACCTCGCGCCCGCTCGCCGTCCGCCTCCGCTGCCCCTCCCCCGCCGCGTTCCTCCGTCTGCGGCACGGGGGCGCCCGGCGCCGGCGCCGAGCCCAGCACGGCCTGCGGTACGACGAGTACGGCCTGGACGCCGCCGTAGATGTTGGTCTGGAGGCGGACCCGGATGCCGTGCCGACGGGCGAGTTGGGAGACGACGTAGAGGCCGATGCGGCCGTCGGCCAGCAGGCGGCCGACGTTGACCTGGTCGGGGTCGGCGAGCAGGGCGTTCATCCGGTTCTGTTCCTCGACGTGCATGCCGAGCCCGCGGTCCTCCACCTCGACGGCGAGACCGGAGGTGACGAGGTTGGCGCGCAGCAGCACCTGGGTGTGCGGGGCGGAGAACACGGTGGCGTTCTCGACGAGTTCGGCGAGCAGGTGGACGACGTCGGCGACGGCGTGGCCACGCAGCTCGCCGTCGATCGGCGGCACCAGCTTGACCCGCGAGTACTGCTCGACCTCGGCGATGGCGGAGCGCAGCACCTCGGTCATGCAGACCGGGTTGCTCCATTGCCGCCGGGAGACCGCCCCGCCGAGCACGGCGAGGTTCTCGGCGTGGCGGCGGATGCGGGTGGCGAGGTGGTCGACGTGGAAGAGGCCCTTGAGGAGGTCGGGGTCCTCGATCTCGTTCTCCAGCTCGTCGAGGATCGAGATCTCGCGGTGCACGAGCGACTGAAGGCGCCGCGCGAGGTTGACGAAGACCTCGAGTTTCTGTTCGCTGCCGGTCTGGCTGGAGAGCTGGGCCGCCCGGACGACGGCGTCGACGGCCGTGTCGTGGGCGCGGGACAGGTCGGCCGCGAGCAGTTCGAACTCGTCGGCGTCGGCGGGCGGCCGTCCGCGCGTGGTGCGCCGGGGCGGGACCTCGCCGCGGCGCAGCGCGTCGAGCAGGGCGCGCAGGTCGGCCGTGTCCCGTGCGCTGTCCTGACGCAGGGCGTCGATGCGGTCGGTGACGGAGCGGGCGGCGCGGTCGGCGGCCACGGCGGCGATCAGGATGCCGGCGGCGGTCACCCCGAGGGCGCCGGCCAGCACGGCCCACAGGGTCGGGCCGGGCCGGGTGCCGGTGGAGCGGACGGCGAACAACACGGCCGCGCAGGCGCTGAGGGCGACGGCGGTCGGGGGGAGCACGGCGAGCCGGAGGAGCTGAGGCCGTATGTGTGTCTCGGCCGGTGTGGGAGCGGTGCGGGCGACCGGTCGTCCGTGCCGTCCGCCCTCACGGCGGTCTGCGCGTGCGGCCGGTGCGCGGAGGTGAGACATCGGGGTCCTCGTACTGTGTCCGTCGGGCGTGGTGGTGCGCGCGGGTGCGCGACTCGGGCGTGCGCCATCGCGGTGTCGGTCGAGAGAGCCGGAGATTCGGCCGCACGTCGCCCGACGGACACTCACAGTAGTCGCCAAGGCATCATGTGCGGTGGGCAGTTGACAAAGTCACCCGGGCAGGATCCCGCTCTGGTATGAGGTCTCGCACGCAGGACCGATAACACGTCGACTCACGTCGACTCCGTCGGTACCGGAGTCGACAAAAGACGTTCAGACCTGGTCACAGCCGGTCTTGAACAGAACGGGAGGCCCGGGGAGTTCCTCATCCCCCCGGGCCCTCCGCGCCGTGCCGACCCCCGGCATGCCGTCATGCACCCGTCCCCTCAAGGGTGGTTGCGAGCCGTCGGCTCGTCTGCGGCCCACCCGGAACATCACGCTGCGTATCAGCCTTGGCTCGGGGTGATGCGCCGTGGGGCCGGCTTCCCGGGAGGGTCACCCCTCGTCGCACGGGTCGAGCTCGCCCCGCGGCCGGCCGCCGTCCAAGCCGTGCGGCGCGTCGGCCGTGCGCCCGCACGGAAGGTCGTCGCCCCCGGGCGCACCGGACGCATCCACCCCCGGCTCACCCGCACCGCCTCCGTCCGGCGCCCCTTCGGGCGTGCCGCTGCCCCGGCGCGGGCCGGACAGCACCTTCACGATCGCCGCCCCGGCGGCGAGGCCGAAACTCCCCGCGTCCACCGCCGAGGCCCCCAGCCAGGTCATCGCCAGACCGGCCCCCGCCCCTCCGAGGGCACCGAGAACCACCACCTGATTTCCATAAGCCGTCCGGGACGGTGACGCGTCCTCGCCCACGAGTGCGGACCGCACCAGGTGCAGCACCATTTCGACCCGGGACCAGAGCCTGGAGGTCCTGCTCACCGATTCCCCTCCTTGCACGCCGACGGGAGTTCCCTCGCTTCATGGGAACAGGCCACGGGGTGTCCCACCATCTGTCACGCCAAAGCCAGATGAAACCCGGCTCCGAAACGACTCGCAGTGGGACGGCGCATCACCAGGTTGGGACAACCACTGTCCCGGCTTGGCTTGGGACACCTATCCTGGTGGACGTTTCGGGACGCTGCCGGACAGCGTCCCCGAAGTCGGGGGAGCCGATGAATGACGAGGCAGAGGGTCGTATCGATCCCTCTCCGGCCAACAGCACAGAGGATCTTGCGCGATTTCTGCGCATGCTCCGCGCCAGGGCCGACAGCCCTTCGTACCGAGATCTCGAGAAATCCGCCGCCACCCTGGGAAGGGGACGGGCACTGCCCCGCACCACGCTCGGCGAGGTTCTGCGCGGACGCAGGTTTCCCAGCAAGGCCTTTCTGCTGACCTTCGTCGAGTTGTGCGGAATCCAGCCGGGCGAGATGCAGGCGTGGGAAAACACCTGGAATCGGCTGGCGGTGCAATACAAGGTCACCGAGCCGACGGAGGGACGTGAGGCGCACCCTCCGCAACTCGTGGTCCACACCAGGAAGCGGATCAGCGAGCTGGAAGAACAGACATCACAACTGCGCACCCGCCTGCGACAGCAGGGCCAGGTCCTCGAACAGGCCGCCAGGGCACTGACGGCCGTGGGCGCGGCCCTGCAGCGCCAGGGTCACTGGGCGGAGGCGGAGGCGGTCTACGCCACCGTGGTCGAGTTGCAGCGCGTCCCGCCCGCCTCCGACGTCCAGACCCTCGTCCGCGCGCAGCGCGGCATCGTCGAGGTCCTGATCGCGCAGGGCCGGTACGGCGACGCGGAGACGGCGGCGGAGCTGCTGGCCGGCGAGTGCGTGAAGGAGCTGGGCGTCGACCACACCGAGACGCTCGGCGCCCAGCAGCTGCTCGCCGCTCTGCGCTCCGCGCCGCCCCCGCCCCCGCCCCCGTCGCCGGGCGCCGCGCGGCCGGAGCCGGCGGACGGCTCCGAGCCCCTGGTCCTCGTGGGGACCGACGTCACGGAGCAGCGGCCCGACCGGACCGCGTCCCGGGGCCGGGTGGCGGGCGCGCTGCCCGCGATCTGGAACCTGGAGCCGCGCAATCCCGAGTTCACCGGCAGGGACGGCATCCTGCGCGCGCTCCGGCAGCGGTTCGGGCAGGGCGGTCCCTCCATGGTCCAGACGTTACGGGGACCGGGAGGGGTCGGTAAGACCCAGATCGCCGTCGAGTACGCACACCGGCACTCCGACGCCTACGACCTCGTCTGGTGGGTCGCGGCCGAGGACCCCTCGCTCGTCGGCGAGCAGATCGCCGCGCTCGCCGTCGAGCTGGGCCTCGTCGAGCAGGGCACCGACACGGCGACGGCGGCCGCCGTCGTGAAGTCGCAGCTGCGCGGCCGGGACCGCTGGCTGATCATCTTCGACAACGCCGAGGAGCGGGCCGCCGTCTCCGAGTGGTTGCCCGGCGGACCGGGGCACGTACTGATCACGTCACGGGCCGGTGGCTGGGAACGCGTCGCCGCGACGGTGCCGGTGGACGTCATGGGGGAGTCCGAATCCGTCGCCCTGCTCCAGGCCCATTGCCCCGAACTCAGCCGGAGCGAGGCGGAGTCGCTGGCCGAGGAACTGGACTACCTCCCCCTCGCCCTGTGCCAGGCCGGCGGTTTCCTGGCCGAGACGGCCACCGAGGTCGGCGACTACGTCCAGCTGCTGCACACCCACCCCGCCGCCCTGCTGAGCGAGGGCGAGGCCGGGGACTACCCGCGGTCCCTGGCCGCGGTGATCGGGCTCAGCCTCGACCAGCTCACCGGGGCCGACCCCATCGGGCTGACCACCGTGCGGGTGTGCGCCCTGCTCGCCCCCGAGTCCATTCCGGTGCGCTGGCTCATGGCGGTGGACGACATCACCACCGGCGACGACGAGGCCCTGGCGCCCCTCGCGGAGGTCGCGGGTGACGAGATGCTCCTGCGCCGCGCCATCGGCACGGCCGTCCGCTTCGGCCTGGCGAAGAGCAACCGCGACGGCGTCCGGCTCCACCGGCTCGTCCAGGGGGTGATCCGCGATCTGCTGCCCGCCAGCTCACGGGAGCGCGTCCGGCGCCACGCGCGCGCCCTGCTGGTCGCCAACCGTCCGGGCGACCCCGAGGACCCGGCGACCTGGCCGGAATGGGCCCGCATCGTGCCCCACCTCCTCGCCGTGGAGCCGACCACCCCGACCGACCCGCACCTGCGCACGCTCTCCTGCGACACGTCGTGGTACCTGATCGAGCGGGGCGACGCGGACGCCGGGGACCGGCTCGCGCGCTCCCTGCGCGAGGCCTGGCTGCGCGACCTGGGCCCCGACGACGTGCACGTCCTGTGGGTGACCCGGTGCCTCGCCCGCGCCCTGCGCGAACAGGGCCGCTACGAGGAGGCGCGGGTCCTGTACGACGACACGCTGCCGCGGTACCGGCGCGTCCTGGGCCGGAAGCACACCGACTCCCTCCGGCTGGCCCACGGCTCGGCGATCAACCTCAGGCTCCTCGGACGGTATGAGGAGGCCAGGGCCCTCCAGGCGGCGACGCTCGAGTCGTACCGCCAGGTGCTCGGCGAGGACCATCCGCACTCCCTGCACTCCGCCAACCACCTGGCGGTCGACCTCGGCACACTGGGCCACCACGACGAGGCCAGACGGCTCCACGAGGACACGCTGGCCCGCTACCGGCGGGTCCTCGGCGACGACCACCCCGACACCCTGCGGTCGGCGAACCACCTCGCGGCCGACCTCATCGCCCTCGGCGAGTACGCCGAGGCGCGGGCCCTGGACGAGGACACGCTGGAACGCTGCCGGCGCACCTTCGGCGAGGAGCACCCCTACACGCTCCGCGCGGCCGTCTCCTACGCGACCATCCTGCGCAAGCTGGGGCGTCTGCAACCGGCCCTGGCCCTCCAGGAGACGACGCTCGTCCGCTCCCGGCAGATCCTGGGCGCCGACCACCCGCAGAGTCTGCGCGCCGGGCACGCCCTGTGCGAGATCCTGCTGCACCTGCACCGGCTCGACCGCGCGGCGGATCTCCAGGAGGAGACCGTACGGCGCTATCGGCGCGTACTCGGCGACGACCATCCGGAGACGAAAAACGCGGTGGATCTCCTGGAAAAGATCAGCGAACGTCGCACACCCGGGCGGAAAAAATGACCATGCCCCAGCGCCGAAAAGAGGCTGGATTCCGCCAATAATGGTCATGCCGATAGCCAGACAGCGGGCAGGACACTTACGATTGTCGGGGCGTCAACTTCCGATCATTCCGTGAGAGTGAAATGGGTGAGCACCGGAAACCTCGGTATCCGGCGTCACGGATAGCACAGAGTGGATTCCGGTTCGGGAAGGTTCAGTGCACTTCCATGCTCGCGAGTAGCGTGCCTCCCGTCATGTCGTCCCGAGTAAGGAATGAGTCATGCCGGATGTCAAGATCGCGTTGGCGACCACCAGGCCGCGTCCGGAGATCAACGTCGATCACGACATGCCGCTGCTTCTGGCGGCCCTGAACGAGGAAGGCGTCAAGGCCGTTTCCGTCGACTGGGACGACCCGGAAGCCGCCTGGGAGGAATTCGACCTCGTGGTGATCCGGTCCACCTGGGACTACACCTGGCGGTCGGTGGAATTCATGGAATGGGTGGAGCGGGTCAGTTCCCTGACCACTCTCCTCAACCCGCCGTCCGTGGTGCGCTGGAGCGCGGACAAGTACTACCTCTCCCGCCTCGCGGAGGCGGACGTCCCGGTGGTGAGGACCCACTACATCGCCCCGGGCACGGAGCCCACCCTCCCGGCCTCGCACGAGTTCGTCGTGAAACCCGCGGTCGGAGCGGGCGCGCGCTACGCGGCCCGGTACCAGCCGGCCGACCGCGACACGGCCCTTCAGCAGATCCGCCGCATGCACGACGAGGGCTTCACCGCGATGGTCCAGCCCTACATGACGGCGATCGACTCGAGCGGCGAACGCGCCCTGGTCTTCTTCGACGGAACCCTGCTGCACGCCATCCGGAAGAACGCCGTACTGGCGCCGAACGTCCCGTTCGACCAGCGCAAGGTCGCCCACCCGGGCCTGGAGCCGTGGACCCCCACGCAGCACGAGGTCGAGGTCGCCCGGAACGCCCTGTCGGTGGTACCGGACGGACAGCGCCTGTTCTACGCACGCGTCGACATGGTGGACGACGAGAACGGCCGGCCCACCGTGATGGAGCTGGAACTCGTCGAGCCCAACCTCTTCCTCGCGGTGCAGCCGGATTCCCTGCCCACCGTGACCCGCGCCATCGTCGACACGGCCGTACGCGCCGGAGAGCTGAAAGACCGTCAAGTAGCGGAATCACGCTGAGAGACCGCGCTGAGAGATCGCGCTGAGAGATCGCGCCACAACGGGGAGGGCAGCGGTGGTCACGGCCGACGAGTCGCACGACGGGGCTGCTCTCCCCTATCGCTGTCCGGCGAACCTGGGAGAGCCCCCACAGTTCCCGGTCCTGCGCCAGGGGCCGGGCATCGACCGCCTGCCCACCTCCACCGGGGACAGCGCGTGGCTGGTGACCAGCCACGACGGCGTGAGGACCATGTGCGGTGACCCGCGCGTGGGCAAGTCCCACGCGGACCCCCCGCGGGCGCCCCGCCTGTGGGACGCCGCGCTCATGGAACCGCAGAGCGGTCACGCGGACGAGTTCGCGGTCCACTCCCGCTGGCGGCACACGCTGTCACGGCACTTCAGCAGCCGGCGCGTCGCGCAGCTCAGACCGCACATGGAAGAGGTGCTGGGGCGCATCGTGACGGACCGGCTCGCCGAAGGGCCGCCGATGGACGTCCGCACGGGGCTGGCGCAGCCCTTCGCCGCCACGGTCGTCTGCGACCTCCTGGGACTTCCGCACGCCCTCCGGCCCGCTCTGGTCGCGTGGTCCGACACGGCGCGCGCCCACGGCATGGCCCGCGAGGCGGCCGCCCGTCGCGGCGCCCTCCGGCGGCGGATCGACCGGGTGCTCGACGACGTCCGGGCCGAGGCCCGCGGCTCCGCGGCGGACGACACCCTCGTCAGGGACCTGGCGCTCGCCCGGCCCGGAGCCCACCGGCTCGCTCGCGAGGAGTGGGCGGACGCCGTCCTGGACGTGTTCCTCGCCGGCTACGACACCATCTCCACCCGCATCGTCCACGGCACCGCCTACCTCCTCGACCACCCCGAGCAGCTGCGGGCCCTCACGGGAGACCCGGCGCTGATACCGGGGGCGGTGGAGGAGATCTTCCGCCTCGCGGTACCGGGCGGCAGCTGGATACCCCGCTACGCGCGCTCCGACATCCCCCTGCCGCACGCCACGGTCGCGGCGGGCGACCTGATCGTCCTGTCCTTCCAGTCCGCCAACCGGGACGAACGCGTCTTCCCCGAGGCCGAGCGCTTCGACATACGCCGGCACCCCAATCCGCACATCGCCTTCGGACACGGCACCTTCTACTGCCTGGGCGCCGCGCTCGCCCGACTCGAACTGAGCCTCTACCTCGCCGCGCTCGCCCGCTTCCCGGGACTCGGCACGGCGTCTCCGGGCCAGGAACACGTTCTCGCCGAGGCGACCGTGACGGGCGGACTCGAGCACCTCCTGACCACCTGGGACACCGACGGCTCCGTCTAGGACCCGACCGGAAGGGATCACCGGAGCCCCGCCGCCCTCCGCCGCGCCCTTCGAACCGTCACCGTCTCCGGGTGCCGGCGGGGTCGGCCTGCCATGGACACGTCTTGCACGTCAACCTCCTGGTGGGCCATACTCCGCTTCCCCCCACAACTTGATCACGACCGTCCGTGAGCCCGCCTCGCACCGGCCGCGATCAGCCGCGGCACCCGTGTCGCCGCACCCGATGCCGTCCACCTGACATCCCGTGGAGCCCTGCCCGATGGGCGCAACCTTGCGCGCGCTGCGCGCTCTCCTGCTGCTCGCCGGCTTCTATCTGCTCGGCGTCCTGCTGCTGGCGGTGCTCGCCGGCCTTGACTGCCTGCTGTATCTGCACGCCCCGTCGGGCGTCGCGGCGAAGCTGTACGTCGTCTCCGTGCTGCTGGCGATTCCGCTGGTCCGCGGCCTGTTCATGCTGCGCACACCGAAGGCGGAGGGGGCTCCCGGCCTGCCCGTCACGGAGGCCGACGAGCCTGTGCTGTGGCGCACCGTACGGGAACTGGCCGACCGCGTCGGCACTCGCGCCCCGTCCCGCATCCTGCTGGTGCCGGACGTCAACGCGGCCGTCGCCGAGGACGCCCGCCTGCTCGGCCTGTTGCCCGGTCCGCGCCGCCTCCACCTGGGCGTGCCTCTCCTCCAAGGGCTGACGGAGGCCCAGCTGAGGTCGGTCCTCGCGCACGAACTGGGCCACTACTCCCACGCCGACACCCGCCTCGCCGCTCTCACCGGGCGCGGCCGCGCCCAGATCCTGCGCACCATCGGGCACTTCGAGGAACGCGCCGGGAAGACCGCGGCCCGCGAACAGGCCCGGCAGGAGAAGAAGAACGCCAAGGCCGCGGCCAAGGGCAAGGAGACGAGCGAGGTCGACACCCGGCACCAGGGCGTCACGTACCGCGCGATGGCCCGGGTCTACACCGCGTACGCCAAGCTGTACTTCCGCGCCACGCTGGCCGGCGCCCGCGGTCAGGAATACGCCGCCGACGCCGCAGCCGCCCGCATCGCCGGCCGGGACGCCACCGCCTCGGCCCTGCGCGAGATCCCGGTGCTGGACGCCGCGTTCGGCTTCTACATGCATCACTACGTCAGCCTGGGCGAGGACGCCGAGCTGCTGCCGCCGCGCGGTGAGGTGTTCGGCGGTTTCGGCCGGATGCTGAGCGCTCGCCAGCTGGAACTGGCCGGGCTGCGCGCCGAGCTGCCCACCGAGCCCGCCTCGCCGTACGACTCCCACCCGCCGATCGCCGATCGCGTCCTCCGCATCGAGGCGCTGCCCGCCGACGACCGCACCGACGAGGGCGGGGGCGCCGCCCTCGGTCTGCTGTCCGACCCCGAACGGACCCTGGCGGCCCTGGAGGACGCGGTCCTGGCGGAGGAAGTGCGGCGCTTCCGGCGTACGGCCGACTGGCCGGAGCTGCTCGACGGCTCGATGACCAACCGGTTCGCGAGCCTCGACACCCCCCTGCACCGGGCCCTGGCCATGTACACCAAGACGCGCCCGACCCTGCCCGCCCTGCTCGGCCTGATCGACGACGGCCGGTTGTGGCAGCTGGCGCGGCGGCTGCCGCTGTCCGACGAGGCGGTGGCTGCGAAGGGGCGCGTCTTCCGGGAGTTCGTGCGGCCGGCCCTGACCGAGTCGCTGCACCGCATGGTGCTGGCCGAGTTCAGCGCCCGCGCCCGACTGCGCTGGGAGTTCTCCTGGGAGCGGGCGGCGACCACGCGGCTGCTGCCCGCGCCGGGGGAACCGGCGCCGCCGTCCGACACGGCGTCGCCTGACGACCTGATCGGTCCCGCCGTGGCCGCCGCGGTCGCCGACCACCCGGACACCGGCCCGCTGCGCGCCTTGCTGCCCTCTGCTCCGACCGACCCCGCGAACCGAGAAACGGACCGTCCCCGATGACCGTAGTGCTGTGGATCCTGGCGATCCTGGCCGTACCCACGCTGATCGTCTTCGGGTGGCTGGCCTGGGTGTTCCTCAAGGAGTTCTTCTCCCCGAGCCATGACGAGGACGCCGCCGCCGAGGCGGCCGAGAAGCTCGGCCTGCTGCCCGCCGACCGGCAGGCCACCGAGCACGCCGGCCCGCTGCCCGCGGGCTGGGAGACGGCGCTGGGCCGCGTGGGCGGCGGCGACTGGCAGGCGGCGGCCGAGCTGTTGCGGGGCATCGGACGCGACTGGGACCGGCGGTCGATGGCCGTCGCGTCGCTGAGCGGGCTGGCCGCGGAGGACGACGCCTGGCTGCTCTCCTGGGAGACCGCCCACCCCGACGACCCGGACGCCGCCGTGGTCCGGGCCACCAGCACGGTCTTCCTCGCCGGGCGGATCCGCGGGGGCAAGCGGGCCCAGTACACGACGGAGGAGCAGTTCGCCGGCTTCCACCGGATGCTGCACCGCTCCCGCGACGAGATAGCCCGGGCGGCGGCACTCGCTCCTGACGACCCCACGCCGTACGTCACGGAGATCACGGTGGCGCTCGGCCTGGGCTACCCGCACTCCGAGATGGACAAGCTGTGGGCGGAGATCACCGCACGCGCCCCGCACCACTACGAGGGGCACTGGCGGGCGCTCCAGTACTGGTGCAAGAAGTGGCGCGGCTCGGAGCGACTGGCCATGGAGTTCGCCGAGCAGGCCGCGGCGAAGGCACCGCTGGGCAGCCTGCTGACCGTGCTCCCTCTGATCGCCCACTTCGAGCACGACGAGTCCGACGACGCCGAGGGCGACCGCACGCCCGAGATGGTGGCGCGGGTCGACGCGGGCCTGGCGGACGCCGCCGCGGCCGACCCGACCCATCCGCGGCTGCCGGAACTGCGCCACCTGCTGGCGTACTACCTCTCGCTCCAGGACCGGGACGAGATGGCGATAGAGCAGTTCCGGCTCGTGGACGGTCATGTGAACGCGCTGCCCTGGCGCTACCGGGGCAGCGGCGCCGACATGACGGCGTACTACTGCAAGATCCGCAACTCGTCGGCGCAGGTGGTCGCCACGGGCTGACGACGGCCGGCATGGGGGGGCGGCACTCGATCGTTCACCGAGTACCGTCCCCCGTACGGGAAGAACGCTCAGCTCTCGCCCACGAGGTCCAGATCGTCACGAGACGCCCCCGGCGTGATCTCCGGAACGGGCCACGTGCGGTTCAGCGGCAGGGACACATCCCGCCACCAGGGGTGCGTGGGAAGGACTCCGGCAGGCTCGAAGGGCCGGCCCGGAACCGGGACGGCGACCGCCTGCCCGACCGCGTCGGCCGCGGCCACGGTCCACTCCCCCGGCTCGGCCCAGGGATGCAACGAGAGATTGAACGTTCCCCAGTGGATCGGCAGCATGACCCCGCTCGGCCGGCCCTGCTGGAGGTCGAGATGGCTCTGGACCCCTTGCGAGGGGCTCATGTGAATGTCCGGCCACGCGCCGGGCAGCGGCGTGGAACCCGTGTGGCCCTTGGGCCAGAACTCGGAGTACGCGCCGATCTGGATCATCGTCGCGTCGAACGGGCCGTGCTCGGCGCCGATGTCCCGGAAGCCCTCGAAGTAACCGGTGTCACCGCTGTGGTAGATCCGGTGCCCGTCACCGGCGACCACCCAGGAGGCCCACAGGGTGTGCTGGGTGTTGCGCAGGCCGCGCCCGCAGAAGTGGCGCGCCGGGGTGGCGGTGAGGGTGAGTCCGCCGACCTTGGTCGCCTCGTGCCAGTCCAGCTCGCGCAGCCGGTCCGCGGACACGCCCCAGTGCTCCAGGTGGGCGCCGACCCCGAGCGGGACGGCGAACAGGGTGTCCGTGCCGGCCAACGCCTTGATCGTGGGCATGTCCAAGTGGTCGTAGTGGTCGTGCGAGATGACCACGACGTCGACCGGGCCCAGGGCGGCGAGCGGGAGCGGGACGGGGTGCAGCCGCTTGGGGCCCGCGAAGGGGAAGGGGGAGCAGCGCTCGCCCCAGACCGGGTCGAACAGCACGCGCTGCCCGTCGATCTCCGCGAGCACACTGGAGTGGCCCAGCCACGTCAGACGCAGGTCTGTGGCGGGCGGCTCGGCGAGGTCGGCGACGGTGGTGGCGTGCACCGGGACCGTGCCCGCGGGGGCGCGGCGGGTGCGGGAGTCCTTGTCGAAGTACACCTTGGCGAAGTCGAGGGTCGAGCCCGAGGGGCGGATGCGCGCCGGGCCGCCGGGGTTCTGGAAGACCCCGTCCTTGAAATGGGGCGATCTGCGGATGCGCGCCAGGCGCTCACCGCTCGGGTCCGCGCCGAAGGCCTCGGGCTGCAGCGCGCGGAGCCCGGAGCTCAGGGTACGGAAACCGGCCACGGTACCTCCAGGTGGAGTCGCTGAGGATTCCCATTATGGTCGGCCCGGGCGGTGACGCCGGACCGCCCCTGTCCCGGGCCCCCGGCGCCCCGCCCCGACGCGGCGGCCCGGCCGCGCGGACGCAACGGCCCGCGCCGTGGCACCGACCCGTCGTTCGGTGCCGCCCGGGCGACCGCGAACTCGTGGGTGAGTCCCGGCTGTCCGTGGGCGCGAGGCGCTCCGACCGCTCCCTCCGACGACGTCGGCGCAGGTCGCGGGCCCTGTGTAGGGTGACGGCGTGGCGAGAGTCCGGTTGAGTGTGGCCGAGCGGCGCGAGGAGTTGCTGAAGGCCGCCATCGAGCAGATCGAGGCGCGGGGCGTGGCGGCGGTCAGGATCGCCGACGTGGCCGCGGCGCTCGGCGTGAGCAACGCGCTGGTGCTCTACCACTTCTCGACCAAGGAGAGGCTCGTCGCCGCCGCGTACGCGTACGCCGCCGAGGACGACCTGACCCGCCTGCGCAAGCTGCTCGGCCGCCGCACCACCGCCCTGCGCCGGCTGCGGTCGGCCGTGCGCTGGTACGCGCCCACCGGCCAGGCCAAGGGCTGGCGGCTGTGGATAGAGGGCTGGGCGGTGTCCCTGCGCGAGCCCGCCCTGCGCGACGTCGCCCGCCACCTCGACCGGCAGTGGAAGGCCGCGCTCACCGAGGTCATCGCCCAGGGGGTGGCGGCGGGCGAGTTCCGCTGCCCCGACCCTTGCGGCACCGCCCTGCGCCTGACGGCCCTGCTCGACGGTCTCGCCGTGCAGCTGACGTCCTACAAGGGCGCGGTCTCCCGGGCCCGCGCCCGGGAGTGGGTCGACGAGGCGCTGGCCCGCGAACTCGGGCTGGAGGCGCGGACGGTGAGCCTCCAGGGACGCTGAGGCCGGCCGCGGACGGTGAGCGTCCAGGGGCGCTGAGGCCGGCCGCGGACGGGACGCAGGACCGTCCGCCGGGAGGCCGCCGGCCCGCCGTCCGCCGGGAGGTTGTCGGCCCGTCCGCCGGGAGGCCGTCGGCCCGGACGCGCTGTGGCCCGGACACGCTTCGGTCCGGGCCCGCTGTGGCCCGCGGGCGCTGTGGCCCGGACGCGCTTCGGTCCGGACCGCTGTGGCCCGCGGGCGCTGTGGCCCGGACGCGCTTCCCCCCGGCCGTCGGCGGAACCCGAGGCCGTCGGCGGTACCCGAGGCCGTCGGCGGTACCCAAGGACCGGTGCGGGACGCCGAGTTCGAAGAGGGAGACGCCACGGACCGAGGACGCCCGCCCGCCCCACGGGTCGAGCGCGGCCGGCCGTCGGCACGGGGCGGACGGCCGCGCTCCACAGGGGCTCACGCCACCGAGGCGATCCGTGTCCTGATGTCGGCCGGCGACAGCGCCCCCTTGGCGGTCACGTGGTCGCCCGAGGACTGCCCGCGCAGCCGGCGCCCGATCCACGGCACCAGGAACTCGCGCGCCCAGTGCACGTCGTCGCGCCGTACCTCGAGGGTGCCGCGCGGCGGGAGCGGCGGCCAGGGCTGCTCGGGGTCGGCCGGCACCTCCAGTCCGAGGACCTGTCCGGCGCGCAGCGCGACGCGCGTGTGCCCCTCCGGGGAGAGGTGGAGCCGGTCGTGGTCCCAGGCCCGGCGGTCCTGGATCGACTTCAGGGACCACAGGTCGAGCACCGGACAGCCGTACCGGTCGGCGACGGCGCGCACATGCCCGTTGTAGGTGGCGATCTTGCCGCGCAGGTGCTTGAGCACCGGGATCCCGCGCGTGTCGAAGCCGGTCGTCACCATGACCGTCCCGGCCACCGCGGTCAGTGCGGCGATCGCCCGCTCGAAGCGCTCGGCGACCTCGTCCGGGTCGGTGCCGGGACGGAGGATGTCGTTGCCGCCGGCGCAGAAGGAGACCAGGTCGGGTGCGAGTCCGACGGCCTGGGGAAGCTGGCCCGCCATGATCTGGTCGAGCAGCTTCCCGCGCACCGCCAGATTGGTGTACCGGAAGTCGCCCTCGGGCCGCCGGTCCGCGAGCAGCACCGCGAACCGGTCGGCCCAGCCGACGAACGCCCCGTCGGGGCCGGGGTCGCCGACGCCTTCGGTGAAGCTGTCCCCCACCGCCACGTACGACCCGATCACTGATCTGCTGTCACTCTTCGAATCGTCTGCCACAACAGTGCATGATTCACCTTCGAATGTGACTTACGCGACCGTAGGAAGGGGTTGACGGGCGGTGAGATAAGCCACTCCTAAAGAATTCACCAATGTGGGAATAAGGGCTGCGGTCAGCCGTGTCGACGCAGTGACCACACCCGGAAGTCACTGATCCGGAAATGGCTCCACGTGGTGCGGAAGGCGAAGTGCCCGGCGGTGTACGGCTCCGGGTCGGTGTAGTCGAAGACGAGCCGCCCGTTGTTCCACCACCGGACGGTGGAACCGTCGGAGACGATGCGGACGTGGTTCGGCTCGTTCGCCACCAGCAGCGGCTCGGTGTAGTCGTAGACCAGCGGCCGGACCCCCGCCTGGCCGACGTAGCGGCGCAGCCGGGTGGTGGTGTTGGTGTTGGCGCCGTAGCCGACGTAGTACGTCTTGAGGTGGTCGTACTCGGCGAGGGCGCCGCCGCGCGGGGTGGCGAAGAGGTCGTCCGGGGAGCGGGCGTCGAGGGCGTTCCAGAAGTTGTTGAGATCCGAGACGCGGTCGTTGGCGCCGCCCGCGGAGACCGGGGTGGCGGTGTACTCCAGGACGTACGGTCCTTCGAGCCGCTGCTTGAACCAGATGGTCGCGCCGGCGGGAACGTCGACCTCCAGGATGCCCCGGGAGGCGGTGACGGTGCCGCCCTTCTCCAGTTCGACGGCCCACTGGCGCAGACCGTGGCGGAAGTCGTCGTGGGCGATCAGGCGGCGGTGGCGGGGGGCGGCGCTCGCCTGCGCCGCGGGGGCGAGGGCGGCCAGGGCCGTGCCGGCGGCCAGGGCGCCGAAGGCTCTGCGGGAAGTGGTCACGGGAGACGGCTCCTTCAGGGGGTCGTGACGCGGGGTGCGGGGACGCGGCGGGTCTCGGTGCCGAGGTAGTAGTCGGTGTACGTCGACTGGAGGTAGCCGCGGACGGTCCAGCCGAGGCGGTACCCGGGGTTCTGGGCGAGCGTGTAGAGGCGCGTCCCGGTCGGTTCGGTGGTGGTGTACAGGCGCAGGGCGGTGTGGTCGGCGGTCTCGGCGAGGATCTCCTCGCGCCAGTCGCCGAGGATGTCGCCGTAGAACGGGGTGGCGTTGCGGGCGCCGGAGACGACTCCGGAGGGCTCGAAGATCTTCGTGCTGGTCTGGGTCGCCGGGTCCCACTTCTCGACGTAGGTGTAGTCCAGGTTCTCTGACGCCTTGTCGCCGTCCCACCAGATGCGGAAGTTGACGCTGGGCGTGGTCGTGGAGACCTTGCCGTCCTGGACGTTGTAGACGCCCGCGCCCGGCGCGGTGACGTCGGCGGTGGACGTCCAGTACTCGTAGCCGGGGTGGTCGGGGTCGATGTCGCCGGTGCTGCCGCGGCCGACGTCGATGTCGGTGTCGTTCACCCAGTCCGCCGGGTGCTGGCCGGTGACCAGGCGCTCGCCGGTGTCGGCGTCGTAGTAGTACCAGGGGAAGTTCGGGATGACGCCCAGCTCCGCCTGCTGGATGGCGAAGCCCTCCAGGCCGGGGCGGTCGGGGTCGAGATCGGCGATGTGGAAGCGGTCGCCGTGCCCGGCGCCGTCGACGACGTAGCGCAGGGTGCCGTCGCTGTTGACGACGTAGTTGCCGTCGGCGATCTCGTCCTTGCCGTCCCCGTCGACGTCGACGGTGCGGATCTGGTGGAAGCTGGTCGCGCCGCTGTCGGAGGGCACGACGTACTTCCAGCGGCGGGTCAGGTCCGTGCCGTCGAAGTCCCAGGTCTGGAAGAGGATCCGGAAGGTGCCGCGCTTGGCGCCGACGCGGGTGACCAGCTTGGTGACCAGGCTCGGGTGGACGCCGTCCAGGTAGGCGATGCCGAAGTGGCCGCCGGAGGGCCCGTCGGCGACGAAGTCGTCGGGGACGGGCTGCCGGGTGCGCTCGGTGCCGGTCGCGCCGTCGATCACCGAGACGAACTGGTTCGCGGGCGAGGCGGCGGTGACCTGCGCGCCGTCCGCGAAGGTGGTGCCGTCGGCCGTGTGCACCAGCACCTCGGCCCTGCCGTCGCTGTCGAGGTCGTACACGGTGACGTTGTCGTCGTTGCGGTAGCCGCCGATCGCGGTGGATCCGCTGACGGCGGCGGGCGCCGGGTCGTTGGCGCCGTTCCCGCCGACCTGGGTGTAGGAGCCGGGGCCGAGGTCGACCCGCCACAGCCGCTCGCCGGAGAGGGTGTAGGCCTCCAGCAGGTCGGACCTGTCCCGGGTCTGGGAGAGCCGGCTGACGACGAGTTCGTAGCGTCCGTCGCCGTCGAGGTCGCCGGGCCAGGCGTGCTGGACGGTGTAGCCGTCGGCCGCGGCGAGCGGGATCTCGGCGTACCCGTCGGCGAAGTCGAGGGCGGCGGAACTCGGCCGCTGCTCGTGTCCGTCGACCACCGCGCGCACGGTGTAGGTCCCCGTGCCCCGGGAGTCGTCCTGGTAGGTCGTCGACTTCCTGATCGGCTCGCGGTTCAGCCGGCGGCCGTTCTTGTACACGTTGAAGGCGATCGCGTCGCCGTACCGGGCGTACTCGGTGCCGAGCAGGCGCCAGCTGAGGAAGGTGCCCTCGCCGGACGGTACGGCGACCAGGCCGCGGTCGAGGTTCTCGACGATCCGGCGCGGCTGCTCGGCGGCCTGGCCGGCGGGTGCGGAGAAGAGCCCGGCCAGCAGGGCGGCGGCGGTGACGGCGACGGTTCTTCGGCGTCGGGTGGGGTTCACGTGTGGTCCTTCACGATGAGCGTGGTCGTGTGGTCGGCCACCTCGCGATGGCCCGGTCGCCGTCCACGGAACCGAACGGCGTTCGAGGAATCGGACATACGAGAGGGCGGGGAAAGCGGTTGCCCCCTTGCTGGAGATCACTGTGTCCCCCCTCCGCCCCCGCTGTCGACGGTCCGGCGGGACCTGCCATACGACCGCAACACAGTGATCATGAACGCGCAAAGCCACCGAAGGCCGGACCCCGGGAACGGGTCCGGCCTTCGGTGGCGTGTCGGACGGGTGGTCGTGCGAGGGGTCAGCCGACGGAGACCCCGTGCGAGCGGAGGTAGGCGACCGGGTCGATGTCCGAGCCGTAGTTCGGCGTGGTGCGGATCTCGAAGTGCAGGTGCGGGCCGGTCACGTTGCCGGTCGCGCCGGAGAGGCCGATCTGCTGCCCCGCGGAGACGGTCTGGCCGGCCGAGACGGAGAGCGAGGACAGGTGGGCGTACTGGGCGTAGTAGCCGTCGGCGAGCTTGATGACGACCTGGTTGCCGTAGGCGCCGCCCCAGCCGGCGGAGACGACCGTGCCCGCACCGACCGCCTTGAGGGAGGTGCCGGTCGAGACGACGAAGTCGACGCCGGTGTGGTAGCCGCTGGACCACATGCTGCCGGACATCCGGTACGGGGTGCCGATGGCGGCGCTCGCCACGGGGAGGACGAAGCCGCTGGAGGCGGTGGTGTTCTCGGCGCTCTGCGTGGTCGACCCGGCGGAGGAGCCGGAGGACTTCACCGACGTCGAGGACTGCGTGGACTTCGACGACTGCGTCTTCGAGGACTGCGTCTTCGAGGACTGCGACGACTTCGACGAGGAGGAGGAACCGGACGACGTGGACGGCGACTTGGTGGTGCCGGTCGTGGCCGCCTGCTCGCCGATCGACAGCTTGAGGCCCGGGTGGATCAGCGACGGGTTCGCGCCGACGGCCTGACGGTTGTCCTCGTACAGTTCCTGCCAGCCGCCGCTGACGCTCTGCTCGTCCGCGATCTTCGAGAGGTAGTCGCCGGCCACCACCGTGTAGGTCCGGGTCTCGGTGGCGGACTTCGCGTCGGCGGCGGCCTGCTGCGCCACCGGAGCGGCCTGGACCGACTTCTCCGCGACGGAGGAGACCGACCGGGCCGCCGACTGGGCCGGTGCGGCATGGGCGCCGGCGGCACCCATGAGCGGAAGGGCGAGCGCGGCGCCGCCCGTTCCGGCGACGGCTATGGAGCGGGTGAAGCGCGGGGTCTTCGGGCGGCGGTGCTTACCCTTCGCGGGCATGGCGGATTCCTCTCCGGCGCCTGCGAGGTGAGCTGTCGGGTGCGGGCTGGAGATGCCCGGCCGCGCCGAGGCACGGCTTTACCCCTAGCCGTTCCGGAGACCGGAACAGGCGGTTCTACCTGTGGGTCCCCCGCTCCTGCCACATACGGGTGAGTGTGTGCGGGCTCCGGGCGGCGGCAGGATTGGGCGTCCGTCCGGATTGGTGTGGAACGTAAGCGACCAGGACGCACAGGAACAAGCAGCGGTTGCGCTGTTCACGCCTTTCTCTTGATCCTCTGTGAGAATTCCCCGTCACTTTCCGTGCACCACCGGGCCCGCACTTCCCGGAACGCCCATAAAAACGCCTTGATTACGTGAGCATGACGGGCGACGCACGGTCACGGATATGACGCTCCTCACGTGACACGTCTCCAGGGTCCTTTATTCCGGGGCGAGTTGTGATGAACGAATGCAATCCGGACAGAACTCTCAGATGCGACGCAGCCGGATGACCGCCGCATCGAGGTCGCCGCGCAGCCCGGTACGCAGTCCGTGGTTCAACAGCACCGCGCCTCGGTGCACTTCGCCCGTTTCCATGCATTCGTACGACTCTGCCGGGTTCAGACCGCGCAGCCGCAGCACCGGTGCCGGCTCGCCGTAGCGCTGCGCCTGGAGCCAGGCGAGGACGACGCTCTCGTCGCCTCGCACGTACTGCACGGCGCTCAGGCCGCCCTCCGGGGGCCGCAGCCGGTACAGGTCGCCGTGCTGCACGAGGGGCCGGATCTCCTTGTAGAGCTCGACCCAGCCGCGCGCCTCGGCGAGCTCCTCCTCGGTCCACTCGGAGAGGTCTCCGCCGACCCCGAGCACACCGGCCATGGCGCTGACGAACCGGAAGCGCAGTGAGCTGACCCGGCCGTTGAGCTGGGTGTTGGGGCTGTCGGTGACCCAGGCGGCCATGATCCGCGCCGGGTGCACCTGACTGAAGCCGTGCTGGATGGCGAGCCGGTCCAGCGGGTCGGTGTTGTCGGACGTCCACACCTGGTCGGTCCGGCCCGCGATACCGAGGTCGATCCGCCCGCCGCCACCGGAGCAGGACTCGAAGGCGACGCCCGGGTGGGCCGCCCGCAACCGGTCGAACAGGGCGTACAGGGCGCGCACATGGTCGACCCAGAGCCGCTGCGGGTAGGGGTCGTCCGGCCAGCCGGCGTCGGTGAAGCAGCGGTTGAAGTCCCACTTGACGTAGTCGATGGGCGCGCTGGACAGGAGGGTGTCGAGCTGCTGCCAGAGGTACTCCTGGACGTCCTCGCGGGCGAGGTTGAGGACGAGCTGGTTGCGGAATTCCGTCCGCTTCCGTCCGGGCTGGAACTGGACCCAGTCGGGGTGCGCCCGGTAGAGGTCGCTGTCCGGATTGACCATTTCGGGCTCGACCCAGATGCCGAACTGCATCCCGAGCGCGTGCACCTGGTCCGCGAGCGGCTTGAGGCCGGCGGGGAAGCGGTCGGGGTTGGGGCGCCAGTCGCCGAGTCCCGCGTGGTCGCCGGTGCGGGCGCCGAACCAGCCGTCGTCGACCACGAACAGCTCGACGCCGATGGCCGCGGCGCGGCGCGCGAGGGTCGCCTGCTGCTCCTGCGAGATGTCGAAGAAGGTGGCCTCCCAGGAGTTGAACAGCACGGGCCGGTCCCGCTCGGCGTCCGGGATCACGTACCCGCGCTGGTAGGCGTGCCAGGCGCGGCTCGCGCCGCCGAAACCGCCGTCGCTCCACAGACCGGCGAAGAGCGGCGTGGTGAAGGACTCCCCCGCCGCCAGCTGCAGCAGGCCCGAGTCGTCGTACCCGGCGCCGCCCGTGACCTGCACGCGCGCGTCGGGCAGCTGGGCCACGGCGATCCGCCAGGAGCCGGACCAGCCGAGGGCGCAGCCGTAGACCTCGCCGCGCTCCTCGGTCGCGTCGGTGTCCAGGGCCACCCAGGGCAGGTGCTGGTGGCCGGTGTGGCCGCGGCGGCTGCCGATGACCTTCTCGCCGTAGGTGAGGGGGGCGCGGGTGAGACGGGACTCGGCGGCCCAGCGGCCGTGCAGCTGGGACAGGCGCCAGCCGTCGCGGTCGGGCAGGGTCCAGGTGGCGGAGTCGGCGCGCAGCAGCTCCAGGGGCTCGTCGCCGTCGTTGCGCAGGGTCGTCCAGCGCTCCACGACGTCGTCGCGCATCCGGTAGTGGAGGGTCACGGCCAGCCCCGCGTCCCGGAAGCACAGCCGCAGTTCGTCGCCCTCGGTCTCGTGTCCGGTGAAGGTCCACTCGGTTCCGCGCCGGCCGGCGGTGCGCACGGACAGGGCGGGGCGGACGAAGCGGGCGCCGCCCTCGACCGGATACTCCTCCCGGCCGTCGAGCGGGGACTCGAAGGCCCAGTAGTCCGGCAGCGGGCGCACGGCGAGCGCCTCGGCGTCGGCGAGGGCGAGCCGCGGGCCCCAGTGCAGGTGCACGAGCTCGTCGGCCTCGGTGACATGGACGGCGTAGCTGCTGTGGGGCCCCGAAAGGAGCCAGGTACGGCCGTCGGCGGCGGACTCGGGCATCAGAAACTCCCACTGATTCGAACAGGTGCGATCAAGCACCGACATCATCAGGGGCCGGTGTCCCGTGGAGCAACGCCTGTGGAAAACCATTCGGGACCGCGGGGGACGCCCGCCTGTGGACAACCCGTTGCCCCGGGAGTCCTTACCGTATGGTCGGGGAAGCGTTCCGTCGGCCACCCGAGCCGCGCCGAGCGGGACCGACGAGCCGGAGGAGCACCTGTGACGCAGCAGATCCCGTCGACCGAGCCCGAGCTGGCCGGTGTGCGCAACTTCCGAGACGTGGGCGGCCTGCCGACCGTCGACGGACGGCGGGTGCGTCACGGCGTGCTGTTCCGCAGCGGCCACCTTGCGCACGCCAGCGACGAGGACACCGTGTTCCTGTCCTCGCTGGGTCTGCACACCGTCTTCGACTTCCGCAACGCGGCGGACCAGAAGCTGGAGGGCCCCGACGTCGAGCTGCCGGGCGTGCGCAACGTGAACCTGCCGCTGTCGGACCCCGCGGACGGCGCCGAGTTCTGGAGGATGGTCCGCGACGGCGACATCGAGCAGCTGCGCGCCATCCTCGCGGACGGCCGGGCCGCGGACCGGATGATCGTCTCCTACCGCACGATCATCAAGGAGCGCACCGCCGAGCACTCGCAGGTGGTGCACGCGCTCGCCGAGGACAGCGTCCCCGCCCTGATGCACTGCGCGGCCGGCAAGGACCGCGCGGGCCTGTCCATCGCGGTGACGCTGCTCGCCGTGGGGGTCGGGCGGGAGGCGATCCTCGACGACTACCTGAAGTCGAACGCCACCCACCGCCGCTACAAGGTGCGCCGCAGCAGCACCTCCCCCTCGGCCTACTCCCCCGAGGTCATGGAACTGCTCAGCCCCCTCTTCGACGCCCGCGCGGAGTACCTCACGGCGGCGTTCGACACCGTCGAGGAGACGTGGGGCGGTGTGGACGCCTATCTGGAGCAGGGCCTCGGGCTCACCCCGGCGACCCGGGAGCGGCTGCGCGAGCGCCTCCTCGACTGAGCCCCGCCGCCGGGGGCTGCTGCCCCGCCGCCGGGGCCTACTGGTTGGCCCCCACCTCGAAGAGCAGCCAGATGAACGCCGCGACGACGTGTCCCACCGCGATGTAGATGATCAGCCGGATCCAGAGGCTGCGCGGGAAGCGCTCCTCGATGTCGCTCATGGCGTTCCTCCAGAGGTCGGGCCCAGGCACAGCGTGGCCGTCGGGCTCTGCAACAAGCTGTGGACGAAGAGCAGCTCGACCCCGTCGGGGTCCTCCGCCGCGATGCGGTGCGGGGTCAGCGAGTCGAAGTGCGCGCTGTCGCCCGCGCCGAGCAGGTGCGTGGTGTCGCCGAGGCGCAGCCGCAGCCGCCCGGAGAGGACGTACAGCCACTCCTCGCCGGGGTGGACGCGCACGATGTCGCCCTGTGAGCCGTGGGGCACCCGCACCCGCAGGGCCTGCATCCCGCGCCCGGACGCCCCGGCCTGCCAGTACGTCCAGCCGCCCGCCGCCGTCGGTTCCATGTCGGCGGCACGCAGGACGGCGTCCCGGTCGGCGGCCGTCTCGCCGAGCAGCTCCGAGACGGTCGTACCGTAGATACGGGCGAGGGCCAGCAGCATCGGCAGCGAGGGCTGTCGCCGCCCGGTCTCCAGGCGGGAGAGGTGGGCGGGCGACAGGCCCGCGGAGCGGGCGGCGGCCTCCAGCGTGAGGGAGGCGCGGCGGCGCAGGGCGCGCAGCTGGGGCGCCACGACGGGCAGGCCGTCGGCGGGCGACCCGGCGACGGGCGACCCGGCGACGGGCGATCCGTCGGCGGGCGGTCCCTCGGCCGGGTCGGCTCCGGGCTCGGAGGCGGGAGTGCTCATGACTCCATTCAGCCGCGCTTTTGCCTCAGCGGCAAATTCTTTGCCTCTGAGGCAAAGCTCCGGAGGGCCGCCGGGCCGGCCGTCGCGCCTCGCGCCTCACCGCGCCCGGAGCCACGCTACCGGTGGGCCACCGCCTGCTTGATCAGCGTCTTGCCGAAGTCCCACACCAGCCCGCCCCCGGCGTGCGCGTCGTCCATCACCTCGGTGAAGGCGTCGACGAACCGGTCCACCTCCTTCTCCCCCACGATCAGGGGCGGAATCAGCTTGATGACCTCGAGCTCGTCGCCGGAGACCTGCGTGAGGATCCGGTGCCGTCGCAACAGCGGCACCACCACCATCTGCGCGAACAGGCCCTTGCGGGCGGTCTGGAGCATGGTCCAGCGGCCGCGCAGCTTCAGCGACCTCGGCCGGCCGAACTCGATGCCGATCATCAGGCCGCGGCCCCGGACGTCGGCGAGCAGTTCGTACGTGTCGACCAGCGCCGTGAGCCGGGACTTCAGCAGCTCGCCCGTGGCGCGGGCACCGGCCACGATCCGCTCGTTCTCCATCACGGACAGCACCGCGAGGCCCGCCGCCATGGCCTGGGCGTTGGCACCGAAGCTCGCCGAGTGGACCAGCACCCGGTCCATGGACGAGTAGACCTTCTTGAAGATCCAGTCCTTGCCGAGGGTGGCGCCCACCGGCACATAGCCGCCGGAGAGCGCCTTGGCCACGCACACCAGGTCGGGCTCGACGCCCTCCTCGTGCTGGTGGGCGTAGAAGTCGCCGGTCCGGCCGAGGCCGGTCTGCACCTCGTCGGCGATGAGCAGCGCCTTGTGCCGGTGCAGCAGCTCCTGGGCGGCGCGCAGATAGCCGGGCGGGGCCTCGTGGACGCCCTTGCCCTGGATCGGCTCGACGATCAGGGCAGCCACGTCGCCCTTCTTCAGCTCCCGCGCCAGGGCGTCGAGATCGCCGAGCGGCACGGCGGTGTCGGGCAGCAGCGGCGCGAATCCGTCCCGGAAGCCGGACTCGCCGTTGACGGACAGGGAGCCGGTGGTCAGCCCGTGGAAGGCGTGGTCGCAGTACAGGACACGCGGCCTGCCGGTCGCGTACCGGGCGAACTTCAGCGCGGTCTCGACGGCCTCCGTCCCGCTGTTGCCGAAGAACACCCGGTCCAGGTGCGGGCTGTGCGCGAGGAGTCTCTCGGCGAGCAGTCCGGGCAGGGGCGGGCAGTCGAAGCGGGTGAGGTCGGCGAGCTGCGCGTCCAGGACGTCGTGCAGCGCCTTGCGGACGACGGGGTGGTGGCGGCCCAGGCCCATCACCCCGAACCCGGCGAGCATGTCCAGGTAGTCGTTGCCGTCTGCGTCCCAGAAGTAGGCGCCCTCGGCCCGCTCGTAGACCTTGTCGAAGCCGATGGTGTGCAGGACCCGCGGCAGTTGGTGGTTGAGGTACCGGGAGTGCAGCTCGTAGCGTTCGGCTCCGCGCTCGGCCAGCAGGTCACCGAGGTCGAACTCCTTGGTCATACGTCGTTCTCCTTGCCAGGGCCGGCGGTGTGCCGGACGGGATCCTCGGCGTCTTCGACAGTCCCGACGGCCCCGACGGCCCCGACAGCCCCGACGGCCCCGACGGCCAGGCTCGCGCCGATCCGTCCGGCGATCTCGACGGGTGTCAGACCGATGTCGGCGAGCACCTCGGCGCGCTTGGCGTGGGCGAGGAACTGCTCCGGGATGCCGAACCGCCGTACGGGGACGTCGACCTCGGCGTCGCCCAGGGCCAGCGCCACCGCCGAACCGACGCCGGCGGCGCGGCTGTTGTCCTCGACGACGGCCACCAGCCGGTGTGCGGCGGCGAGGCCGGGCAGGGCCGGGTCGACGGGCTTGACCCAGCGGGGGTCCACGACCGTGCAGCCGATGCCGCGGGACTCCAGCAGCCCGGCGGCCGTCAGACACACCGGCGCCATCACGCCGACGGCCACCAGCAGCACCTCGGCCCGTGCGGCGCGGTGCAGGACGTCCATGCCGCCCACGCGGTCGACGGCCGGGATCTCCGGTCCGGCCGACTCCTTCGGGAAACGGACCAGGGTCGGCGCGTCGTCCACCGCCACGGCCTCCCGCAGCTGTGCGCGCAGCTGGCCGGGGTCGCGCGGGGCGGCGATCCTCAGCCCCGGGACGACCTGGAGGACGGACATGTCCCACATGCCGTTGTGGGACGCGCCGTCGACGCCGGTCACACCGGCCCGGTCGAGCACGAAGGTCACCCCGCAGCGGTGCAGGGCCACGTCCATCAGCACCTGGTCGAAGGCGCGGTTGAGGAAGGTGGCGTAGACGGCGACGACGGGGTGCAGGCCACCGGTCGCCAGGCCCGCCGCGCTGACCGCCGCGTGCTGCTCGGCGATGCCGACGTCCCACACCCGGTCCGGGAACCGCTCGGCGAACCGTCCTAGGCCCACCGGGTGCAGCATGGCCGCGGTGATCGCCACGACGTCGTCGCGTTCCTCACCGATGCGGACGATCTCGTCGCCGAACACGGACGTCCAGGACGGGCCTCCGGTGGGCGTGAGCGGGGCGCAGGTCAGCGGGTCCATCGCGCCGACGGTGTGGAAGTGGTCCTCTTCGTGGGCGAGGGCCGGTCCGTAGCCGCGGCCCTTCTCGGTGAGGCAGTGCACCAGGACCGGCCCGTGGAAGCGCCTGGCCCGGCGCAGCGCCGACTCGACGGCCCTGACGTCGTGTCCGTCGATCGGACCGACGTACTTCAGGCCGAGGTCCTCGAACATGCCCTGCGGGGCGAAGGCGTCCTTGAAGCCCTTCTTCGCGCCGTGCAGCGACTCGTAGACGGTGTGCCCGACGACGGGTGTGCGCAGCAGCACGTCCTTGCCCCAGGCCAGGACCTTCTCGTAACCGTCGGTGGTGCGCAGGGTCGCGAGGTGGTCGGCGAGCCCGCCGATGGTCGGCGCGTAGGAGCGTTCGTTGTCGTTGACGACGACGATCAGCGGCCGGTCCTTGGCGGCCGCGATGTTGTTCAGCGCCTCCCAGGCCATGCCGCCGGTGAGCGCACCGTCCCCGATCACCGCGACGACATGGCCCTTCTCCCCGCGCACCTGGCGGGCCTTGGCGAGGCCGTCGGCCCAGCCGAGGGCGGTGGAGGCGTGGCTGTTCTCGATGACGTCGTGCGCGGACTCCTCGCGGGAGGGGTAGCCGGACAGGCCGCCCTTGCCCCGCAGCTTGGAGAAGTCCTGACGACCCGTCAGAATCTTGTGGACGTAGCTCTGGTGTCCGGTGTCCCACAGGATGCGGTCGGCCGGCGACTCGAAGACCCGGTGGAGCGCGACGGTCAGCTCCACCACGCCCAGGTTGGGCCCGAGGTGCCCACCGGTCCTGGCGACCGCGTGCACCAGGAACTCCCTGATCTCGTCGGACAGTTCACCGAGTTCCGCCTCGGACAGCGCCTTCAGGTCGCGTGGTTGCCGAATGGTCTCCAGGATCGTCACGCTCGGGCCCCCTTCGGTCCGTGCTGGTCAACTCACGGTGACGGCCGGCTCCCCTGCCGCTGCGCCGTCCCGTTCCATCTGTTCGGCGATCTTCATGGCCTCCTCGATGAGGGTCTCGACGATCTTGGACTCGGGGACGGTCTTGATGACCTCGCCCTTGACGAAGATCTGGCCCTTGCCGTTGCCGGAGGCGACGCCGAGGTCGGCCTCGCGGGCCTCGCCCGGACCGTTCACCACACAGCCCATGACGGCCACCCGCAGCGGGACCTCCATGCCGGTCAGGCCCGCGGTGACCTCCTCGGCCAGCTTGTAGACATCGACCTGGGCGCGGCCGCAGGACGGGCAGGAGACGATCTCCAGGCCGCGCTGCTTGAGGTTGAGGGACTCCAGGATCTGGAGGCCGACCTTGACCTCCTCCGCGGGCGGCGCGGACAGCGAGACCCGGATGGTGTCGCCGATGCCCTGGGAGAGGAGCGCGCCGAAGGCGACCGCGGACTTGATGGTGCCCTGGAACGCGGGGCCCGCCTCGGTCACCCCGAGGTGGAGGGGGTAGTCGCAGGCCGCGGCGAGCTGCCGGTAGGCCTCGATCATCACGACCGGGTCGTTGTGCTTGACGGAGATCTTGATGTCCCGGAAGTCGTGCTCCTCGAAGAGGGAGGCCTCCCACAGGGCGGACTCCACCAGCGCCTCCGGGGTCGCCTTGCCGTACTTCTGGAGCAGACGGCGGTCCAGCGAACCGGCGTTGACGCCGATGCGGACCGGGGTGCCGTGCTCCTTCGCCGCCTTCGCGATCTCCTTGACCTTGTCGTCGAACTGCTTGATGTTGCCGGGGTTGACCCGCACCGCCGCACAGCCGGCCTCGATCGCCGCGAAGACGTACTTCGGCTGGAAGTGGATGTCGGCGATGACCGGGATCTGCGACTTGCGGGCGATCGTCGACAGCGCGTCCGCGTCGTCCTGCGTGGGGCACGCCACCCGCACGATCTGGCAGCCCGACGCGGTCAGCTCCGCGATCTGCTGGAGCGTGGCACCGATGTCCGAGGTACGGGTCGTCGTCATCGACTGCACGGACACCGGGGCGTCCCCGCCGACCGCCACCGAGCCGACCTGGATCCGGCGCGACACACGCCGCTCGGCGACCGGCCGGACCGGCACCTCGGGAACGCCCAGGGAGACGGCGGTCACGGGGTCACTCCCGGTTCCCGGAGACCGTCTCGCGCATCGCGCGCAGCGACTCCTTGAGCGAGCCCATGGTGGCGAGGACGGCGGTGGGCTCGTAGCCGCAGTGCGCCATGCAGTTGGCGCACCGCGGGTCCTTGCCCCGGCCGTACCGGTCCCAGTCGGTCTTCTCGATGAGTTCGCGGTACGTCGGCACGTACCCGTCGCTCATCAGGTAGCAGGGGCGCTGCCAGCCGAAGAGGGAGTAGTTCGGGATGGCCCAGGCGGTGCAGGGGAAGTCGACCCGGCCCTCCAGGAAGTCGAGGAAGAGCGGCGAGTGGTTGAGCCGCCAGCGGCGGCGGTTGCCGCCCGCGAAGGCCTTCCTGAACAGCTCGCGGGTCTGCTCCACACCCAGGAAGTGCTCCTGGTCGGGCGCCTTCTCGTAGGCGTAGGCGGGCGAGATCATCATCTCGTCGACCTTGAGGTCGTCGTTGAGGAAGTTGAGCACCTCGACGATGGTCTGCGGGGTGTCGGTGTTGAAGAAGGTCGAGTTGGTGGTGACCCGGAAGCCGCGCCGCTTGGCCTCCTTGATCGCCTCGACGGCCTCGTCGAACACGCCCTCCTTCGCCACCGACTCGTCGTGCCGTTCCCGCAGCCCGTCGATGTGCACGGCGAAGGCGAAGTAGGGGGAGGGCGTGAACCGGTCCATCTTCTTGCGCAGCAGCATCGCGTTGGTGCAGAGGAACACGTACTTCCGCTTGGCCACCAACTGCCGGACGATTTCGTCGATCTGGGGGTGCATCAGCGGCTCGCCGCCGGCGATCGAGACCATGGGCGCGCCGGATTCGAGCACCGCCCCCACGGCCTGGGCGACGGGCATGCGCTGCTTGAGCACCCCCGCCGGGTGCTGGATCTTGCCGCAGCCCTCGCACTTGAGGTTGCAGGCGAAGAGCGGTTCCAGTTCGACGATGAGCGGGAACTTGTCCCGCTTGCGGAGCTTCTGTTCAGCCAAGTACGTAGCGACCTTGATGGACTGGCGCAGCGGCATGGCCATCTGGCTCACCTCCGGGGGAGCAGCACACTACGGTGCCATTCGAAGAATGCAGGCAGGACGGAGCGAAGGACACGGAAAGCCGATATTCCACCGCGCACCGTGCCGATCCGGACGAGTTCATGTTCAGGAGCGTCCACGACCACCCGGACAGCCGCAACCGGGCGCGTGCCCGCCCGGACGGCGCTCAGGAGCGTGGCCGCCGACTCCATGTCGACCGCGATCGCACCGGTGGCGAGCAGATCGGACCGCTCGGGACCGCGGACGACGTGGTCGGAGCCGGTGACGGGCCCGGTGTGGACGGTGCGCCCGGGCAGGGTGCGCGCGAGTTCCTTGACGAGCAGTTCGGTACCGACGCACGGCACGGTGCCGCACGGGTCGCGGGTCTCCTCGGCGACGACCAGGTCCCCGGGGTGCATGCCGGGGGCGAGCCCCGCGCAGAAGCCGGTGGCCAGCACGGCCGCTCCGCCGAGCACCGGGTCGCTGAGGATCCGGGTGACCGACCGCTCGGCCGCCCTCGGCCCCATTCCCGTCCGCAGGACGGTGACCGGCCCGCCCGCCCCCGACCGGTCGCCCATGCGCAGGGCGAGGTGCTCGATGCCGAGCGCGCAGGCGATCAGCAGCGGGGCGGGGGCGGGCTGCACGCTCATCAGCCCCCCTCGGCCTCGACGGCGCCCGGGGCCTTCGGGGCGAAGGGGTCGCCGTGGACGTACCGGCCGAGTGCGGTGAGCGGGAACACCTGCCGGTAGAGGTGGTAGTTGATGGAGAAGTCCCAGGGGAAGCCGGTGCCGGTGAACTGGGGCTCGTCCCAGGAGCCGTCCTCCCGCTGGCTGTCGGTGAGCCAGGCGACGCCCCGCTGGACCGCCGGGGAGTCCCGCTCCCCCGCCGCCAGTAACGCCATCAGCGCCCACGCCGTCTGGGAGGCGGTCGAGGGGCCCCGGCCGCTCCACCGGCCGGCGTCCCTGTAGGAGCGCAGGTCCTCGCCCCAGCCGCCGTCGTCGTTCTGCACCCGCTCCAGCCAGGCCACCGCTCTGCGGATCGCCGGATGCCGGGCGGGCAGCCCGGCGGCGGTCAGCGCGGGGACGACCGATCCGGTGCCGTAGACGTAGTTGACGCCCCAGCGTCCGAACCACGAGCCGTCCGGCTCCTGTTCGGCCAGCAGCCAGCGGATGCCCCGCCGGGTGCGCGGGTCGTGCGCCAGGCCCTCGACGGCGAGCATCTCCACGACGTGCGCGGTGACGTCCGCGGACGGCGGGTCGATGACCTCGCCGAAGTCGCAGAACGGCAGCCGGTTGGGGAACGGGCTGGTGTTGTCGACGTCGAACGCGCCCCACGCCCCGTTGCGCGACTGCATGCCGAGGTTCCAGCGCACTCCGCGCGCGATCGCCCTCTCCACCCGCTCCGGGTCGTGGTGGTCGACCCGGCGCAGCGCGAGGACGACCTCGGCGGTGTCGTCGATGTCGGGGTAGTTGTCGTTGTGGAACTCGAACGCCCATCCACCGGGGGGCAGTTCGGGCCGCCGTACGGACCAGTCGCCGGGGCGCACGATCTGCTCGCCGAGCATCCAGTCGGCCGCCTTGACCAGTTGGGGGTGGTCGGCGGGCACCCCCGCGTCGGCGAGCGCGATGGTCGCCAGGCAGGTGTCCCACACCGGCGACTGGCAGGCCTCGATCATCCGGGCCCCGTCCTCGCGCCAGACGGCGTACCGGTCCAGGGACTCCAGTCCCGCCCGCATCACGGGGTGCCGCAGGTCGTAGCCGAGCAGGTGCAGGGCGATGACCGAGTACACGGCCGGCGGCTGGATGCCGCCCCAGCAGCCGTCGTTCTCCTGGCGTTCGATGATCCAGCGGGCGGCGGAGTCCATCGCGGCCCGGCGCAGCCGGCGCACCGCGACCGTGCGGTAGCCGCGCACGACCTTGTCCAGCCGCTGGAACAGCCCGTTCCAGCTGTTGATCGGCGCGAGGGGCCCCGGCGGGTTGGGCCGGGCCGGGTCGGTGTGCAGTTCCTCGAGCGGGAAGGGCGCCGGGCGCACCGGGCGCTTGGCGGAGACGACGGTGAGCGGGACGAGCGTCTGCCGGGCCCAGCAGCCGAAGTGGTAGATGCTGAGCGGGAACCACTTGGGGAAGTAGAGCAGTTCCGGGGGGAGTTCGGGCAGGTCCTCCCACTTCCACCAGCCGAACAGCGCCAGCCAGATCCGGGTGAAGACACGGGCGGCGGCGATGCCGCCCCGGTCGCGGACCCAGGCGGAGGCGCGCGCCATGTGCGGCGCGTCGGGCGCGTCACCGGCCAGGCGCAGGGCGACGTAGGCCTCGATGGTGGCGGAGAGGTCGCCGGGGCCGCCGTGGAAGGTGGCCCAGGTGCCGTCCTCGCGCTGCTCGCCCCGGATGAAGAGGGCGGCGGCCCGGGTGGTCGGCTCGTCGCGGATGCCCAGGAACTGGCGGAGCAGCAGATCCTCGGCGTCCATCGTGACGTTCGTCTCGAGGTCGCCCTTCCACCAGCCCTCGGCGTCCTGCCGGGCGAGCAGGAAGTCGGTCGCGCGCCGCATCGCGCGCACGGCGGCTTCGTGCGCCCCGGCCGCCACGGGGGTGGTGATGTCGGTTTCGCTGGCCGCGGCGGCGCGGGGCGGCAGCGCCCCGGTGCTTCCGTCGGTCGTCGCTGTCATGGCTTCCCCTTCGTGCAGTCGTGCGACGTCGTGCTGCTGTGGGTCCGCCGTCGGCCGGTGCGCCTTCCCGCCTCGCTGCACCGGCCGGCGACTACGCGAGGGCTATTCGACCGATAGGGATCATCTCTTCCGTACGACGACGAAGTCGGCGAGCGCCGTGAACCGGGCCCGGACCTGCTCGGGCATGTCGACGGCGGTCAGGGCCTCGAGGGCGACGGTGTGCTGGCGGCGTGCCTCCTCGGCGGTCCACTCGCGGCCGCCGGCCTCCTCGATGAGCGCGGCGCGGGCGGCGAACTCCTCCTCGGAGAAGTGCGCGAAGTCGCTGCTCCCGGCGTCGGCGGCGAGGATCTCGCCGAGCCGCGCGGAGGCGGGGCCGCCCGCCGCGAGCGCGGCCACGACCGGCAGGGACTTCTTGCGCTGGCGCAGGTCGCTCCAGGTCTGCTTGCCGGTGGAGACCGGATCGCCCCAGATGCCGAGGAGGTCGTCGACGGCCTGGAAGGCGAGGCCCAGGTGGTAGCCGTACTTCTCCAGGGCGTCGGCGGTGCGGTCGTCCGCGCCGCCGAGCACGGCGCCGATGGAGCTGGCGCAGGCCAGCAGGGCGCCGGTCTTGTTCCCCTCCATCTCCAGACACTCCTCGACGCTGACGCGGTCGCGGTGCTCGTAGGAGATGTCCTGCGCCTGGCCGTCGATCAGGGCGCGGGTGGCGGTGGTCAGCCGGCGGGTCGCCCGGCCGGCCTCGACCGTGCCGAGCTCCAGCAGGACCTCGTTGGCGAGGGCGAACAGAGCGTCGCCGACCAGGATCGCCTGGGCGGGGCCGTGCACCTTCCAGACGGTGTCGCGGTGGCGGCGCTGCTCGTCGCCGTCCATCAGGTCGTCGTGCAGCAACGAGAAGTTGTGGACCAGTTCGACGGCGACCGCGCCGGGGACGCCGGTCGCGGGCGCGGCCCCCGTGACCTCCGCGGAGAGCACCGCGAGCGCGGGGCGTACGGCCTTGCCGCCGTCCCCGTCGGTCGGGTTGCCCTGGGCGTCGATCCAGCCGAAGTGGTAGGCGGCGACCGTGTCCATGGGCGGCGCCAGACGGTCGACGGCCGCCCGCAGCACCGGTGTGGCCAGGGTCCGGCCGCGCTCCAGGAGCGCGGTCACGTCCACCGCGGTCTCTCGGGCGGCCGTCGGCGCCGGGGACACAGGGGGCACAGTTTCTCCTCTTGTTGCGGTACCGGAGGGGGTGCGGGGATGTGCCGAGCCGTGCTGATCGAACTTCACCGGACGCCACCTCGCAGGGGGGCGCCGGTTCCCTCCGGTTCTCGGCCGGGGGTCCGGGGGGTGTCCCCCGGGACGATGCAGTGGGCCGCCTCCTCGCAGACGAAGAGGTGGCGGGGGCGGGGCCGGCCCAGGGCGCCGAGCGCGGCGTCCGCCGCGTTCACACCGCTGCGGACCGCACTCTCCATGGTCGCGGGCCACCCTGTGGCGGTCCACGCTCCGGCCAGGTACAGGCCGGGTGCCTTGGTGCGGGCGCCGGGCCTGAGCCGTCCGACGCCGGGGGTGGGGGCGAACGTCGCCGTGCGCTCCCGGGTCACGAAGAAGTCCTTCACCTCGGCCTCGCGGGTGCGCGGCAGCAGCCGGCGCAGCTCGGGCAGGTAGCGCTCGCGCAGCGCGGCCACGGGCCGGTCGATGTCGTCCTGCGCGGCCGACTGCGACAGCGCGAGGTACTGGCCCGAGCGCAGCCCCGAGGCGTCGGTGCGGTCGAACACCCACTGCACCGGCGTGCCCAGCGCGGCGAGGAAGGGCGCGTCCAGCACCTTGCGGTCGTAGACGACGTGCACGTTGAGGATGGGCGCGGTGCCGATGTCCAGCAGCCGCTCGGGCGCCTGAAGCGCCCCGGGCGGCAGCAGGTCGTACGTCTCGCGCTGCGGTACGGCGAGGACGACGGTGTCCGCGCGGAGCGTCTCGCCGGGCATCTCGACGCTCCAGCCGCCGTTGCCGTCGGGGGAGACGGAGGTGACGCGGGCGCGGACCTCGGTGCGCACGCCCGCGGCGTCGAGCGCCCGGCGGGCGAGCCGGTCGTGCAGTTCGCCCAGCGGGACGCGGGCCCATCCGATGTCGGCCGCGCCCGGGTCGGACAGCAGACCGGTCTTGAAGACCATCGCGGCGAGCCCGAGCGAGGTGTCGCCGGCGACCGCGTTGAGGGTGGCGACGCCGACCAGGTCCCACAGGGCCTCGACGGCGCGCGGCGACTGGCCGTGCGCCGTCAGCCAGCTGCCGAAGTCCTGGGCGTCGAGCGCCGGATCGGCGAGGTCGAGCCCCTTGAGCGCCAGTGCGGCCCGGCCCACCCTGGCGCGTTCGGCGAGCGAGAGGTGCGGGTACGCGGCGAGGCCGCGCCCCAGGTGGAGGGGGACCGGCAGCGCGTCGCGCCGCAGCCTGCCGAGCCGTCGCCCCTCGGGCCGGGCGACGTCGACGACGGGCACGTCGAGACGTTCCTGCAACGGTGCCAGCGTCGCGCCGTCGATCCGGTCGAGGAACCAGCGGTAGGCGGTGCAGCAGCGCAGGTAGACGTGCTGTCCGTTGTCGACGGTGAGTCCGCCGCGGTGGAAGGAGAAGGCCAGGCCGCCCAGCCGGGGCCGGCCTTCGAGCAGCGTGACGCGGACGCCCGCGTCGGCGAGCGCGAGCGCGGCGGTGACGCCGGCCAGCCCGCCACCGACCACGACGGCGTCCCGTCCGGACGTCCGCGGGCCGTCCGGGAGCAGCTCGTCGCTCATGGCGCCCCCTCCCCTGCGCGCCCGCCGTGCCGCGGGAACCGTGCCCGGCAGGCCGTCGGAGTCAGGGACGCCGCGCCGCGCCGGAGGGTTGCGTGCCGCTTTTCCCCGGCGGCATCACCCCGGTCCGCCGGGTCGCTGGTGGGGCCCATCAGATCTGCCTCCTGACGGCCAGCCGGGACACGTGCCGGGTGTCCAGACCGGACAGCCCGCGCACGGCGACGTAGGCCTTCTCCCGCCCGGGCAGGGAGACCCGGCCGCGCAGGACCGCCTCGGGGTCGCGCTCGATGCGGTCGAGGAGGCGGCGGTAGATGCCGGCCATCGCGGCGACGCAGGCGCCGCTGCGCCGGTCCAGCATGGGCAGCAGCCGGTAGCCCTCGGCGAAGAGGGCACGGGCCCGTCGCACCTCGAAGTGCACGAGGCCCGCGAAGTCGGAGCCCTCCGGCGGCCGCGCCCCGTCGAAGCCGGCCGAGCAGCCGAACTTCGCGAGGTCGTCGGCGGGCAGGTAGGTGCGGCCGCCCGCGGCGTCCTCGCGGACGTCCCGGAGGATGTTGGTGAGCTGGAGCGCGAGCCCCAGCGTGTCGGCGTACTCAGGAGCGCGCTCGGCGCCGCGCGCGCCGGGTTCCGTGCCGAACACGCCGAGCGAGAGCCGGCCGATGGCACCGGCCACGCAGCGGCAGTACGCCTTCAGGTCGTCCCAGGTCTCGTACGTCTCGCCGCGGACGTCCATCAGAACGCCGTCGATCAGCTCGTCCAGGCCGCCCAGCGGGATGGGAAAGACGTGCGCGGCATGGGCGAGGGCGACCGCGACGGGGTCGGTGTCGTCCTCCTCGACCTCGCCCGCGCGCACCCGGGCGAGCAGCGCCCGGGTGTCCTCGAGCCGGGCCGTCTTGACCTCGGCGTCCAGCGCGCCGTCGCCGATGTCGTCGACCCGGCGGGAGAACGCGTACAGCGCCGACATCGCGCGCCGCTTGGGCGTGGGCAGCAGCCGGATGCCGTAGGCGAAGTTGCGCGCCTGCTGTCCGGTGACGGCCTCGCAGTAGCCGTAGGCGGCGAGTACCGGTGCGGACACGTTCGGCGGAGAGTCCACGGTGTGGATCACCCCTCTTCTCGCAGGGTCGCGCCCGCCTCGCGCAGCACCCGGAGCTTGCCGGGCCGGGGCGGGCCGGGAAGGACGTCGTAATCGGCGGCGGCGATCGCGTGGACCGCCGCCCTTCCGCCCGCCACGAAGCCCGCGAGCAGCAGTCTCAGCCTGCCGTGGACGCTGCCCACCAGCGGGGCTCCCTCGGACAGGAGGTCGCGGGCGCGTTGCGCCTCGTACGCGATCAGGGCGCGCACCGAGGCGCCGGCGGTGGGCGCGGCGAGGTCCGCCTCCTGGACGTGGAAGCGCTCCATGTCCGCGGCGGGCAGGTAGACGCGGTCGCGGCCGAGGTCCTCGGCCACGTCCTGGAGGTGCTCGACGATCTGCAGCGCGGTGCAGATCGCGTCGGAGCGGCGGACCCGCTCCGGGGTGGAGGTGCCGGTGACGGCGAGGACGAGCCGGCCCACGGGGTTGGCGGACAGCTCGCAGTACGCGAGGAGGTCGTCGTAGGTCGCGTAGCGCGTGACGAGCTGGTCCTGGCGGTTGGCGGCGATCAGACCGAGGAAGGGCTCGGGGGTGAGGGCGCGGCGGCGGACGGTCGGCTGGAGGCGGCGCAGCAGCGGGTGGCGGGGGGTGCCGTCGAAGACCCGGCGCAGGTCGGCCTCGAAGGCGTCCAGCAGGGCGAGGCGGTCCTCGGCGTCGGCGGCCGGGACGCCGAGCAGTCGGGCGTCGGCGCCGCCCGGGGCCAGGTCGCCGTCGCCGATGTCGTCGACCAGACGGGCGAAGCCGTACACGGCCATGAGGTCGTCGCGCCAGGCCCGGGGCAGGAAGAACGGGGCCACGGGGAAGTTCTCGTGCGCGGCCTTGGCGAGGGTGTCGCGCTCCGGGTCCACCGGGCGCGACGTGGTCGGCGCCGTCATCGTCGGCTGCCCGGGGCAGGGACGGCGCGTGCTCCGTTACGCTGGGGAGTTTCCGTAGCCATTGCCGTCACATCTCCCGTTCTACACCGACAACCCGATACCCACTATTTCGGACACGCCGCCCAGCCGTCCGCACGGCAGCCCTGTCCGAGGGTGTCGCGCAATATCGCCCCACTTGACTCGTTTCGGGACCGGTCCAGCTTACGTTGTACAACGCAGCGGGGTTCGCGGGGGTGGCCCGCAGATCACAACAACACACCGATTGGCGTCAAGCTTCCTGTGCCGGGGCGGAGTTGACGTTTCCTTTGCAGACGCGGGGCCCCGCCGGGCAGTTCCGGCGGGGCCCCGGTCGCGTCGGGCTACTTGCCCGTGAACTTCTCGTACTCCTTGAGGACCTCGTCGGTCGGGCCGTCCATCCGCAGCTCGCCGCGCTCCAGCCAGAGCACGCGGTCGCAGGTGTCCCGGATCGACTTGTTGCTGTGGCTGACCAGGAACACCGTGCCGGCCTCCTTGCGCAGCTCCCGGATGCGTTCCTCGGAGCGCTTCTGGAACTTGCGGTCGCCGGTGGCGAGGGCCTCGTCGATCATCAGCACGTCGTGGTCCTTGGCGGCGGCGATGGAGAAGCGCAGCCGGGCCTGCATGCCGGAGGAGTAGGTGCGCATCGGCAGGGTGATGAAGTCGCCCTTCTCGTTGATGCCGGAGAAGTCGACGATCTCCTGGTAGCGCTCCTTGATCTGCTCCCGGGACATACCCATCGCCAGACCGCCGAGGATGACGTTGCGCTCGCCGGTGAGGTCGTTCATCAGGGCCGCGTTGACGCCCAGCAGCGAAGGCTGGCCGTCGGTGTAGACCTTGCCGCTCTCCGGGGGCAGCAGGCCGGCGATGGCCCGCAGCAGGGTGGACTTGCCGGAGCCGTTGGAGCCGATGAGGCCGATGGCCTCGCCCCGGTGGGCGACGAAGGAGACGCCGCGCACCGCGTGCACCTTGCGCACCCCGCGTTCCTCGCCGCCGCGCTTGACGATCCGGCTCAGGGCGGCGGTGGCGCTGCCCTTCCCGGTGCGGGCGCCGTTGACGCGGTAGACGATGTGCACGTCGTCGGCGATGACGGTGGGGATGCGCTGTCCCGGTACCTGGTCAGCCACGGCCGTACCTCTCCTCCGCCTGCCAGAACCACACGAAGCCGCCGATGGCGAACAGGGCGGCCCAGCCGCCCGCCGCCGCCCACACGTGGTCGGGGAGGTTCTCGGCGCCGTACTCCTCGATGAGGGCGAAGCGCATCAGGTCCATGTAGATGGCGGCGGGGTTCCACTGGAGGACGTTGGCCATCCACTGGGGCTTGTCGGCGAGGAAGACCGGGATGGAGAACATCACGCCGGACGCGTACATCCAGGTGCGCATCACGAACGGCATCAGCTGCGCGAGGTCGGGGGTCTTCGCGCCGGCCCGGGCGAAGATCAGCGCCAGGCCGGTGTTGAAGCAGAACTGGCAGATCAGCACCGGGACGATCAAGATCCAGGAGGCGTCCGGGTAGCTGCCGAAGACGATCGCCACGATGAACAGCACGATCATCGAGTAGAGCAGCTGCTGGAGCTGCTGGAGCGCGAACGAGATCGGCAGCGAGGCCCGCGGGAAGTGCAGGGCGCGGACCAGGCCGAGGTTGCCGGAGATGGCGCGGACACCGGTCATGACCGAGCTCTGCGTGAAGGTGAAGACGAACACACCCGTGACGAGGAACGGGATGTACACGTCCTTGTCCATCCCGCGGCCCGCGTCGAGGATCAGACCGAAGATCGCGAAGTACACGCCCGCGTTGAGCAGCGGGGTGGCCACCTGCCACAGCTGGCCCAGTTTGGCCTGGCTGTACTGGGCGGTCAGCTTCGCCGAGGAGAAGGCCAGGATGAAGTGGCGCCGCCCCCAGAGCTGGCGGACGTACTCCCGCAGCGTGGGCCTGGCCCCGCTCACGGCCAGCCCGTGTCTGGCGGCCAGCTGCGCCGCCGTGAGGCCCTCGTCGGGCGACGGGGGCGCGCTCACCGCGACTCCGCCGTCATGCGTTGTCTCACTCACCAGTAGGAAACTTTCGTCTTCGGGATGCACAGCCTGGACGGGCTTGGCATGAGCCGGGGGGCCTCGGCACGCTCCGGGGCCCTCGGGGACGAGCTTGTCAGATGACGGGAGGCCGGCCCAGCCGGGTCAGCCGCCACACCGTACGCCACTTCATGGGCCGGCGCGGTCCGCACGAGGTGGCCCACCCTTCCCGGAACCCGCCGAACCACGCCTTGAGCGCGGACCGCGAGGGGCGGCGCGCCAGCGTGAGCAGCAGCCAGACGCCGAGGTAGACGGGGACCAGCGGGGCGGGCAGGTTGCGGCGCGCCAGCCAGACCCGGTTGCGGGCGACCATGCGGTGGTAGACCGCGTGCCGCGAGGGCGCGGTCGTCGGGTGGTACAGCACCATGTCGGACCGGTAGTCGATCATCCAGCCCGCGTCGAGGGCCCGCCATGCCAGGTCGGTTTCCTCGTGCGCGTAGAAGAATGCGTCCGGGAGGGCGCCGGCCTCGGCGAAGACCCGGGTGCGGACGGCGTTGGCGCCGCCGAGGAAGGTGGTGACCCGGGAGGAGCGCATCGGGTCCGAGGCACGCAGCCGGGGCACGTGGCGGCGCTGGGTGACTCCGGTCTCCGGATCGGCGATGCGGAAGCTGATGATGCCGAGCCCCGCGTCGGCCGCGAACGCCTCGCGGCACAGCTGCGCGGTGTCGTTCCGGGCGAGGAGGCCGTCGTCGTCGAGGAAGAGCAGGACGTCGACGTCGCGGCCGCTGGGGCCGAAGGCCTCGATGCCGACGTTGCGGCCGCCGGGGATGCCGAGGTTCTCGGGCAGTTCGACGGTGCGGACACCGTCGGGGACGGCGGGAACGGGTGAGCCGTTGCCGACCACGACCACCTCGACCGGGTCGCCGTCCTGCTTGGCGACCGAGTCGATCAGGGCTCTCAGCTCGTCGGGGCGGTTGCCCATGGTGATGATCACCGCGCCGACCTTCACGGGGGCGCTCACTTCAGCCTGCTCGACGCGAGGATGGACACCAGGTGCAGCAGGGTCTGCAGGAGGGCGATGCCGGCCAGGACGGCGACGCCGAGCCGGGTGAAGAAGAGGTCGCCGCGGATCTGGTCGGCGATCGCCAGGGCCAGGATCAGCAGGGACGCCTCGATGCCGAGGATCAGCCGGTGGAACTTCAGCGCCGCGGCGGCCCGGCGGGCCAGGGCCATGCCGGAGGAGCGCATCTCGGCGGCGGTCTCCTTGACCGGCGGCTTCCCGGCCTGGTGCCGGGCGACGCCGACCAGGTCGGTCTCGGCCTTGATCAGGATCGCGCCGAGGGCGGCCAGGGTGCCGAGGAAGGCCCACAGCCAGTCGATGCGGCCGCTCCCCCACAGGTCGGCGGCGCGCAGTCCGAGGCCGACGAGCACGGCGGCGTCGGTGAGGTAGGCGCCGACGCGGTCCAGGTAGACCCCGTTGAGCGAGTACTGCTTCTTCCAGCGCGCGATCTCGCCGTCGACGCAGTCCAGCAGCAGGTAGAGCTGGACGCACACCACGCCGAGCACCGCGCCCGCTGTCCCCGGCACCAGCAGGGCCGGGGCCGCGAGGACGCCGAAGACGGTCATCAGATACGTGAGCTGGTTGGGCGTGACCCTGGTGTTGACCAGGTAGCGGTCGACCCGCAGGGACACCTCGCGCATGTAGAGGCGTCCCATCCAGTGCTCACCGCTGCGCCGGTCCTTGACCCCCGGGGGGTGCACGACCGGTCTGAGTTCAGCTACCGATGGCCTTGACATAGTCGGCGTAGACGTCCTTGATCTGTTCGGTCTTGAGGTCGAGGTGTTCGAGGATCGTGTAGCGGCCGGGCCGGGTCTCCGGGGCGAACTCCACGGCGCGGACGAACTCGTCCGGGGTGAAGCCGATCTCCTCCGGCAGGACCGGCAGTCCGTGCCGACGCAGCACCTCGGCCATGTGGGCCGACTCCTCGTGGGCTCCGCGCAGGTACATCGCGAATGCCGCGCCCAGTCCGCACTGCTCGCCGTGGGCGGCGGCACGCTTGGGGAACAGCAGGTCGAAGGCGTGGTTGATCTCGTGGCAGGCGCCGGAGGACGGGCGGGAGTCGCCCGACACGGACATGGCGATGCCGGTGAGGACCAGTGCCTCGGCCAGCACCTGGAGGAAGCCGTCGTCCCCGACGCCGCCCGGGTGCCGGAGCACGGCCTCGCCGGCCTGCCGGGCCATCGCGGCGGCGAGGCCGTCGATCTTCTCGCCCTTGACTCGGTTGGCCAGTTCCCAGTCCGCCACCGCGGAGATGTTGGAGATGGCATCGCCGATGCCGGAGCGCACGAAGCGGACGGGGGCCTCACGGATGACATTGAGGTCGATGACCACCGCGATCGGGTTGGGCACACCGTACGAACCGCGCCCCGCGTCGTTGTCCAGGGTGGCGACCGGCGAGCAGAGGCCGTCGTGGGCGAGGTTGGTGGCGACCGCGACCAGCGGGAGGCCGACGCGTGCCGCCGCGAACTTGGCACAGTCGATGATCTTGCCGCCGCCGAGACCCACCACCGCGTCGTAGCGGCCGGCCTTTATGTCGCCGGCCAGCCGGACCGCGTCGTCGATGGTGCCGCCGCCGACCTCGTACCAGGTGGCTCCGGGCAGCGAGGGGGCGACCCGCTCGCGCAGCCGGGCGCCCGAGCCGCCGCTGACGGCGACGGCGAGCTTGCCGGAGTGCGAGATGCGCTCGTCGGCGAGGACGCACGCCAGGTCGTCGAGGGCACCCGGGCGGATGTCGACGACGACCGGCGAGGGGATGAGCCGGGTCAGTACTGGCACGCGATCTCCCGTCCCCGGGCGAGGTCGTCGTGGTTGTCGATCTCGACCCAGTCGACCTCGCCGATCGGCGCCACGTCGATCCGGAAGCCGCGGTTGACCAGCTCCTGGTAGCCGTGCTCGTAGAACTGCTGCGGGTCGGTCTCCCACACGGTCTTCAGCGCGTCCGCCAGCTCGGCGGCCGCGTCGCCCTCGATGAGGGTGACGCC
This sequence comes from Streptomyces sp. NPDC088812, assembly GCF_044750285.1. Lineage (NCBI taxonomy): Bacteria > Bacillati > Actinomycetota > Actinomycetes > Kitasatosporales > Streptomycetaceae > Streptomyces > Streptomyces sp. NPDC088812. Next base: position 124,196 of record NZ_JBIVJP010000013.1, read on the forward strand.
GATGTACTCGCCGGTGGCCTCGGCGGGGTCCATCAGCTTGGTGATCTTCGTCATGTTCCCCTGGTCGGGGTCGACGACGACCTTCATCTCCTCGTCCGCGAGGGACTTCACGGTGTCGAGGGCGAGGATGATCCTCTTGCCGTCGCCGCGGGCGGCGAGCAGCGTCTTCTCGACGGAGACCGGGTGGACGGTGTCGCCGTTGGCGAGGATCACGCCGTCCTTGAGGGCGTCACGGCCGCACCACAGGGAGTAGGCGTTGTTCCACTCCTCGGCCTTGTCGTTGTCGATGAGGGTGAGCGTGAGGCCGTACTTCGCCTCCAGGGCCGCCTTGCGCTCGTAGACGGCCTCCTTGCGGTAGCCGACGATGACCGCGACCTCGGTCAGGCCGATCTCGGCGAAGTTGCCGAGGGTGAGGTCGAGGACCGTGGGTTCGCCCTCTATGCCCGCGGGCCCCACCGGCACCAGCGCCTTCGGCAGGGTGTCGGTGTAGGGGCGCAGACGCCGTCCGGCGCCGGCCGCCAGCACGAGGCCGATCATGCGGTTTCTCCTTCGTCGTGTACTGCGGGGGCCCCTGCGGACACCCAGAAGCGGATGCTCTCGGCGAGCACCACGAGGGCGACGGCCACGGCCAGGGCCGTGAGCGCCACCGTGAACTGCGAGGCGGTGAGCAGGGCGGCCAGCACCGTGACGAGCAGTGTCCGCCCCTCCTGCCCCCCTACGGCGCGCACCAGCCAGGCCGGCGGCGCTCCGGCGTTGCCGCGGATGCGGTACACCGTGTCGTAGTGATGGTAGGCGACTGCTGCCACCAGCCCGAAAGCCGCGGGCAGCGCCCCGTTCGCATCGGCGCGGGCGGCGAGGACGAGGACGGTGAGGTACTCCGCGGCGCGGAAGAGCGGCGGGACCAGCCAGTCGAGGGCGCCCTTGAGGGGCTGGGAGAGGGCGACGCCGGAGCTGAGGGCGTAGATCACCGCGCCGACGGCGGCCGCCGAGGGGCTGCCGGAGGCGACGTTCGCGGCGAGGACGACGACGCCGAAGACCGCCAGCAGCAGCGGGGAGCTCGGGTGGAAGCGGGTGTTCGGGCTGCGCAGGCTGCCCACGAAGGCGGCGAGGGGACCGTTGTCCGCGAGGTCCGCCAGTGCCCGCGCGGCCCGGTCGGTGCGCTTCGCCCTGCGGGTCACCGACCGCAGCACCCGTCCCGCCGTGGTGTAGGTCGCCGCCAGGGCACAGCCGATCAGCAGGGCGTAGAAGGTGATGCGGGGGGTCGTCGCGGCCGTCAGGACGGCGATCATGGCCCATCGTTCGCCGATGGGCAGGACTATCATCCGCCGCACCCAGACCGTCCAGCCGACGCTGTCGAGCTTGTCGGAGAGGGCGGCGGTGGGGCTGGTGTTGGCGGAGGCGTCGTGGTTGGCCTCGTTGAAGGAGAAGTCCACGACGTGCCGGCAGGTCTGGAGGACCATCGCGCCGAGCGCGAGGGCCCACACGTCGTCGCCGCCGCGGGCGGCCCCCAGCGCGAGTCCGGCGTAGTAGGCGTACTCCTTGGCGCGGTCGAAGGTGGCGTCGAGCCAGGCGCCGAGGGTGGAGTACTGGAGGGAGTAGCGGGCGAGCTGGCCGTCGGTGCAGTCCAGCACGAAGGAGAAGATCAGCAGCAGGCCGGCGGCGATGAATCCGCCCCGGGTGCCGGTGGCCGCGCAGCCCGCCGCGATCAGCGCGGTGATCAGGGAGGCGGTGGTGACCTGGTTGGGCGTGAGGCCGCGGCGGGCGCACCAGCGGGCGATGTACCGCGAGTAGGGGCTGACGCAGTAGGTGGTGAAGAAACCGTCGCGGGACTTCACGGCCGACTTCAGGCGTACGGCCTCGTCGTCGACGGCGGCGACGGCCTGGCGTGCCTCGTTGCGGGCCTGCGGGTCGGCGGGGACCTCCGCGACCAGGCTGCCGAGCTCGGGCCGGTGGACGTCGGTGCCGTCGGTGTCGAGAGCGGCGACGACGCGGTCGGCGAGGCTGTCGACGTCCCCCACGCTCGACTTCGCTCGCGCGGGGGCACCCCCACCGGCCGTGCTGCCGCTCGCGGAGTTCTCCCGGGCCATCGCCCGGGTCAGGGCCTGCCGGCCGGCGCTCTGGGCGGTGACGGCGCCGGGGATCGCGGCGAGCGGGAAGCGGGGGTCGGTGAGGCCGAGGCGCAGTGCGTGCAGGTGGCCCACGAAGCGGGTGTCGACGAGGGCGACGCGCTGGTCACCGGGGACGGCGGCGAGAAGCGTCTCGGCGTCGGCGGCGCCGGCCGCGGTCCGGACGTCGAAGCCGAGGGACCGCAGGTCCGTCTCGATCGACGATCCGGGGACCGGCTGACCGGTGAGGATGGCGGTCGGCAACCGAACTCACTCCCTGGGTCCCGACGCGTCCGCGCCGGTCATCTGCATGGTGGGGCGCCTCCGGCGGTACCAGCCGGGCGGCATGTCGGCAGAGGCTATCGGATACCGCGAAGACCGTGTTCACCGGCCGTTCAGGACGGATCACACGGTCCGACAGCACGTGTGCACCGCCCTTTGCCGAGATCATCATGGGTGATCGGCGGCCCGGCCGACAAACCGTGCCGCCGCGCACCCGCGCGGGACGGCCGGTCGGCAGGCGGGGCAGACCTGAACCGGGAATCGTTTTCGCAGGTCAGAGCAGATGACAACGGTGTTCAGTGCCGCGTTGCCGGATACCCCCCGCCCGTAGTTGACTGGGTGCCGGACCGCTGACAGGAGGGTTTGCTCCATGGGGGCTGGGCACGACCACGGCCATGCGCACACGCACGCGCCGGCCACCGCCACGGCCGCCGCGGCGTACCGCGGCAGGCTGCGGGTGGCGCTGTCGATCACGCTCACCGTGATGGTGGTGGAGCTCGTGGGCGGGGTGCTCGCGGACTCCCTCGCCCTGATCGCGGACGCGGCGCACATGGCGACGGACGCGCTGGGCCTCGGCATGGCGCTGCTCGCCATCCACTTCGCGAACCGTCCCCCGAGCACGCACCGCACCTTCGGCTACGCCAGGGCGGAGATCCTCGCCGCCCTGGCCAACTGTCTGCTGCTGCTCGGGGTGGGCGGTTACGTCCTGTACGAGGCGGTCCAGCGGTTCTTCGCGCCGGCCGCCACCGAGGGCGGGCTGATGATCGTGTTCGGCGCGGTGGGTCTGGTGGCGAACACGGTCTCGCTGACGCTGCTGATGCGCGGCCAGGCGGAGAGCCTGAACGTGCGGGGCGCGTTCCTGGAGGTGGCGGCGGACGCGCTGGGCTCGGTGGCGGTGCTGGTGTCGGCGGCGGTGATCCTCACCACCGGCTGGCAGGCCGCCGACCCGGTCGCCTCGCTCGTCATCGGCCTGATGATCGTGCCGCGGACCCTCAAGCTGCTGCGCGAGACCCTGGACGTCCTGCTGGAGTCGGCTCCGCGGGACGTGGACATGGCGGAGGTGCGGGCGCACATACTGGCGCTGGACGGCGTGGAGGACGTGCACGACCTGCACGCCTGGACGATCACCTCGGGGATGCCGGTCCTCTCCGCGCACGTGGTGGTGCGCTCGGACGTGCTGGACGCGATCGGCCACGAGAAGATGCTGCACGAGCTCCAGGGCTGTCTGGGCGACCACTTCGACGTGGCGCACTGCACCTTCCAGCTGGAGCCGGGCGGGCACGCCGAGCACGAGGCGCGGCTCTGCCACTGACGCGAGCGGGACGGGCCCCGGCCCGGCGCCGTGGTCGCCACCACCGCTCACTGTTTCGTACGTCTGTTCGGCACGGTTCCCCGGGCGCCGTGCCGGGCAAGATCGGCCAGGGGGCCCGGTCGCCGGACGCGGGACATACGGCGCTCACGCGAAGTGCGGGGAGCGCGGGCGCGTACGGCAGACTGAGGAGGCGAGGACCGATGCTAAGGATGGGTATGCCGATCACTTCTGCCACCACGACGACCGGCTCGTCGAGCGGCACCGCTGACGCGATTCTGCTGGAACTCGTCGACGAGAACGGCGTGACCATCGGCACGGCGGAGAAGCTCGCCGCCCACCGGGCGCCGGGGCAGCTGCACCGGGCGTTCTCCGTGTTCCTCTTCGACGAGCACGGCCGGCTGCTGCTCCAGCAGCGGGCGCTCGGCAAGTACCACTCCCCCGGTGTGTGGTCCAACACGTGCTGCGGCCACCCCTACCCGGGGGAGGCCCCCTTCGCGGCGGCCGCGCGGCGCACCTTCGAGGAGCTGGGGGTGTCCCCGTCACTGCTCGCGGAGGCGGGCACGGTCCGCTACAACCACCCGGACCCGGCCTCGGGCCTGGTGGAGCAGGAGTACAACCACCTGTTCGTCGGGATGGTGCAGTCCCCGCTGCGGCCGGACCCGGAGGAGGTCGGTGACACGGCCTTCGTGACGCCCGCCGAGCTGGCCGAGCGGCACGCGAGGGACACGTTCTCCTCATGGTTCCTGACCGTGCTGGACGCGGCCCGGCCCGCCGTCCGGGAACTGACGGGTCCGTCGGCCGGCTGGTGAGCGGCCCTCCGGATCAGTCCCCGGAGGGCAGGATCACCCCTTCCAGGGCCTCCGTGGGCTTGAAGGGCAGGGCGGCCCAGACGACCTTGCCGCCGCTCGCCGTGTGCTCGACGTCGCACACCCCGCCGGCCTCGCGGGTGATCTCCCGCACCAGAAGCAGCCCCCGGCCGCCGGTCCGGGCGTGGTCGGCCTCCAGGGCGGTGGGGCGGTAGGGGTGGTCGTCCTCCACGGACACCCGCACCCACTCGGCGCCGACGGCCACCTCCACCGCGAGCACCGGCGACAGCAGCGCCGCGTGCCGGACGGCGTTGGTCACCAGTTCCGAGACGATCAGCAGGAGCCCCTCGGCGAGGTCGTCCGTGACCGGCACCCCTTGACGCAGCAGCAGGTCCCGCACGGCGTGCCGCGCCTGCGGGACCGAGACCTCGACGGGGGCGGCGGTGAACCGCCAGACCCCCTCGTACGGCAGCGGTCGCGGCACGTCCGTCCCACGGGGTCCGAGAGGTGCGCCTGCGTCGCCCTGTGGGCGAGGGCCGGGCCCGCGCCCGCGGTCGTCCATCGTCCGGTCGCCACCCTTGCGCTCGATTGTCGCCACGCCCCCGAGTGTTGGTAACCCGACCCGGGGCGCCGGATGACTGAACAGAAGTCAGCACTTATCGAGCGTTCCCGTCGTTTTCCGCCCGCGATTTTCTGCACCTCGTCGAGTCCTGTCCGGCGCACACCACCTTCGTGCACTCTTCAGGTTGTACGGGTTTACCGGGGCACTCGCCCGTTTCGTACCCCGTGCCGCGGTGATTTCCTTTGCCCGCGATGCGGCGACGCGCACCCGGACGCGGTCGGCCGGGTGCGCGAACGGGCGGTTAGCATCCGGCACATGGAGCCCGAGCTGCTGTACGGCGTCACCGACGCGGTCGCCACCGTCGTCCTGCACCACCCCGCCAAGCGCAACGCCATGACGGCCGCGATGTGGTGGGCGCTTCCCCCGTTGCTGGACGGGCTCGCCGCCGACCCGGGCGTGCGCGCGCTCGTGCTGACCGGCGCGGGCGGCACCTTCTGCGCCGGAGCCGACATCTCCACGCTCCAGGGGTCGCCCGACGAGGCGCAGGGGCTGGCGGTGCGGGCCGAGGAGGCCCTCGCCGCCTTCCCGAAACCGACGCTGGCGGCGGTGAAGGGCCACTACGTGGGCGGCGGCGCGCAGCTCGCGGCCGCGTGCGACCTGCGGTTCGCCGAGGAGGGGGCGCTGTTCGGGGTGACACCGGCGAAGCTCGGGATCGTCTACCCGTCCTCCGCGACCCGGCGGCTGGTCGCGCTGGTCGGCCCGGCCACCGCCAAGTACCTGCTGTTCTCGGGGGAACTGATCGACGCGGAGCGGGCCCTGCGCACCGGGCTGGTGGACGAGGTGCTGCCGGCCGGATCGCTCGACGAGCGCGTGGCCGGGTTCACGCGGGTGCTGGCGTCCCGTTCGCAGGTGACGCAGGCCGCCGCGAAGGAGTTCGCGAACGGCCGCGCGGACCGCGACGCCCACTGGGCCGCGCTGGCCCGCGCCGAGGGCGAGACCGCGGAGGGCGTCGCCGCGTTCCTGGAGCGCAGGGAGCCGCGCTTCACCTGGACCTCGTCGGGGTGAGACGCGGCCCGTCGGGGCCTTCCCACCGCCCGCCGGCGACGGACGGGCATGTCCGGGCGCCGTGGAGGTACCCGTTCCCTCCCGGCCGTGGCGGCCGGGAGAGGAAAGGAGACTCACGTGTTCCGTGCGATCGCAGACGTGCTGCGGCAGATCGGTGGCGCCGTCGCCACCGTGGTGACCCTGCCCTTCCGGGCCGTGGCCCGGCTCTTCGGGGGCGCCTCCGCCTCCACGCGGCACGGCAGGGCCTGAGCCGTGGGGCCCTCCGGACCGCCGGGGGCGGAACCGTCCCCGGGCGCGTTCCCGGGCGCGTTCCCGGGCGCATTCCCGGACGCGTTCCCGGGCGCGTTCCCTGGCGCGTTCCCTGGCGCGTTCCCTGGCGCGTTCCCGGGCGCGTGAGGGCGCTGCCGCCTCCCCGGCCCGCCGGGAGTCCGCCCTGATCCCCGATTGTCGGCGCGGCCTGCCACAATTGCCGCGCAACCTCAGTGGAGAAGGCGGTACGGGATCGTGACGACACCCGGGTCCATCGAAGTAGGGTCCATCGAAGGCAGGATCGCCGAGGAGCTCGGCGTACGGGAGCGGCAGGTGAAGGCCGCCGTGGAACTGCTCGACGGCGGTTCGACGGTGCCTTTCATCGCCCGCTACCGCAAGGAAGCGACCGAGATGCTCGACGACGCGCAGCTGCGCACGATCGAGGAGCGGCTGCGCTATCTGCGGGAACTGGAGGAGCGCCGGGCGGCGATCCTGGACTCCGTGCGCGAGCAGGGCAAGCTCACCGGCGAGCTGGAGGCGCGGATCCGCGGCGCCGAGACCAAGGCCCGGCTGGAGGACATCTACCTGCCCTACAAGCCCAAGCGGCGCACGAAGGCGCAGATCGCGCGGGAGGCCGGGCTGGAGCCGCTGGCCACGGGGCTGCTCGGCGACCCGGGCGTCGAGCCGCTCGCCGCGGCTTCCGCCTTCGTGGACGCCGACAAGGGCGTCGCCGATCCGCAGGCCGCGCTGGACGGGGCGCGGGCGATCCTCACCGAGCGGTTCTCGGAGGACGCCGACCTGGTGGGCGAGCTGCGCGAACGCATGTGGGTGCGCGGGCGCCTCGCCGCGAAGGTGCGGGACGGCAAGGAGGAGGCGGGCGCCAAGTTCGCCGACTACTTCGACTTCGCCGAGCCGTTCACCGAGCTGCCCTCGCACCGCATCCTGGCGATGCTGCGCGGTGAGAAGGAAGAGGTGCTCGACCTCGTCCTGGAGCCGGAGGAGCCGACGGACGGGCCCTCCTCGTACGAGGGGATCGTCGCCCACCGGTTCGGCATCGCCGACCGGGGCCGCCCCGGCGACAAGTGGCTGACCGACACCGTCCGCTGGGCCTGGCGCACCCGGCTCCTGGTGCACCTCGGGATCGACCTGCGGCTCAGGCTGCGGACGGCCGCCGAGGACGAGGCCGTCGACGTGTTCGCGGCGAACCTGCGGGACCTGCTGCTCGCCGCCCCCGCGGGCACCCGCGCGACGCTCGGCCTGGACCCCGGCTTCCGCACGGGCGTGAAGGTGGCCGTGGTGGACGCGACCGGCAAGGTCGTCGCCACCGACGTCATCCACCCGCACGTCCCGGCGAACCGGTGGGACGAGGCGATCGCCAAGCTGGCGCGGCTGGCGAAGGAGCACGCGGTCGAGCTGGTCGCGATCGGCAACGGCACGGCGTCCCGGGAGACCGACAAGCTCGCCGGTGACCTCATCACCCGGCACCCGGAGCTGGAGCTCACCAAGGTGATGGTGTCCGAGGCGGGCGCCTCGGTCTACTCGGCCTCGGCGTTCGCTTCACAGGAGCTGCCCGAGATGGACGTGTCGCTGCGCGGCGCCGTGTCGATCGCCCGCCGTCTCCAGGACCCGCTGGCCGAGCTGGTGAAGATCGACCCGAAGTCCATCGGGGTCGGCCAGTACCAGCACGACCTGTCCGAGGTGAAGCTGTCGCGCTCGCTGGACGCGGTGGTGGAGGACTGTGTGAACGGCGTCGGTGTCGACGTGAACACCGCGTCAGCCCCGCTGCTCGCGCGGGTCTCCGGCATCACCTCCGGCCTCGCCGAGAACATCGTGGCGCACCGCGACGCCAACGGCCCGTTCACCTCCCGCAAGGACCTGAAGAAGGTGCCGCGGCTGGGGCCCAAGGCGTACGAGCAGTGTGCGGGCTTCCTGCGGATCCGCGGCGGCGAGGACCCGCTGGACGCCTCCAGCGTGCACCCCGAGGCGTACCCGGTGGTCCGGCGGATGGTGAAGACGTCGGGGCAGGAGGTGGCCGCCCTCGTCGGCAACACGTCGGTGCTGCGGTCGCTCAGGCCGGACGACTTCGTGGACGACACCTTCGGTCTGCCGACCGTCACCGACATCCTCAAGGAGCTGGAGAAGCCCGGGCGTGACCCGCGGCCCGCCTTCCGGACGGCCACCTTCAAGGAGGGCGTGGAGAAGATCTCCGACCTGTCCTCCGGCATGGTCCTGGAGGGCGTGGTGACGAACGTGGCCGCCTTCGGCGCGTTCGTCGACGTCGGTGTCCACCAGGACGGCCTGGTGCATGTCTCCGCCATGTCCAGGACGTTCGTCAAGGACCCGCGGGACGTGGTGAAGCCCGGGGACATCGTCAAGGTGAAGGTCCTCGACGTCGACATCCCGCGCAAGCGGATCTCGCTGACGCTCCGGCTGGACGACGAGGCGGCCCCCCAGGGCGCCCCGGGCGAGGGCCGGCCGCAGCGCGGGGGCGGGCGCCCGCCGCAGCAGCGGCAGCAGTCCGGCCAGCGCGGCGGCGGTCAGCGGGGCGCGGGTGGCGGTCAGCGGGGCGCGGGTGGCGGTCAGCGCGGGGGCGGTGCCCGGCAGACGCCGGCGCCGGCGAACAGCGCGATGGCCGACGCACTGCGCCGGGCCGGGCTGGTCGACCCCAAGAAGGGCCGGAGCTGAGCGAGGGGGCCGGGCCCGGCGGCACGCCCGCGGCCCGGCCCCCGCTCGTACCGTCCGCAGGGACACCGGCTCCGACGAGGACGGTCATGTCGTCGACCGTCCGGGGTCGGCGGGACGCCCGGCTCGGGCGGGGGAAATCCGGTTGCCGGTGATCGTCCTACCGTCACACTGGCGGGATGAACGCATGCGACCCCAAAGCGGACCTCCTCCGGTGCCTCCAGGACGCCCGCGACGTGCTGGTGTGGAAGCTCGACGGGCTGTCGGAGTACGACGTGCGCCGGCCCGTGACGCCGACCGGCACGAATCTGCTGGGGCTGGTCAAGCACCTGGCCGGGGCGGAGGCACTGTACTTCGGGGCGGTGTTCGGGCGGCCGTTCGCGGGGACACCGCTGTGGATCACCGGGGACGCGGAGCCGAACGCCGACCTGTGGGCGCGGGCCGACGAGACACGCGAGGAGATCGTCGGGCTGTACCGGCGGGCCTGCGCGCACGCGGACGAGACGGTCGCGGCGCTGCCGTGGGACGCGGTCGGCCGGATGCCGGGAGGCAAGGGCGGCGAGGTGACCCTGCATCGGATCCTCGCCCACATGATCGGTGAGACGCACCGGCACGCCGGGCACGCCGACATCGTCCGGGAACTGGTCGACGGAGCGACGGGGCAGCGCCCGGGCGGCGCCAACACGCCCGACGGCGACCCGGCGTGGTGGACGGCGCACCGCGAGCGGGTGGAACGGGCGGCCCGGGAGGCGGGCCGCACCGGGTGACGCTACCGTTCGGTCACCTTGCCGTCCGCGACCTCCAGGCGGCGGGTGACGTGGACCGCGTCCAGCATGCGCCGGTCGTGGGTGACCAGCAGCAGGGTCCCCTCGTAGGCGTCGAGGGCGGACTCCAGCTGCTCGATCGCCGGGAGGTCGAGGTGGTTGGTCGGCTCGTCGAGGACGAGCAGGTTGACGCCGCGTCCCTGGAGCAGCGCGAGGGCGGCGCGGGTGCGTTCGCCCGGTGAGAGGGTCGCCGCCGGGCGCAGCACATGGTCCGCCTTCAGACCGAACTTGGCCAGGAGGGTGCGCACGTCGGCCGGTTCGGTGTCCGGTACGGCGGCGGAGAAGGCGTCGAGCAGTGCCTCGGGGCCGTGGAACAGCCCGCGCGCCTGGTCGACCTCGCCGACCAGGACGCCCGAGCCGAGGGACGCGTGGCCGGCGTCCAGCGGGATGCGGCCCAGCAGCGCGGCGAGCAGGGTCGACTTGCCCGCGCCGTTCGCGCCGGTGACCGCGACCCGGTCGGCCCAGTCGATCTGGAGGGTCACCGGGCCGAAGGTGAAGGCGTCGCGCCGCACCTCGGCGTCCCGGAGGGTGGCGACGAGCGCGCCGGAGCGCGGGGCGGCCGCGATCTCCATGCGCAGCTCCCACTCCTTGCGGGGCTCCTCGACGACGTCCAGGCGTTCGATCATGCGCTGGGTCTGGCGGGCCTTCGCGGCCTGCTTCTCGCTGGCCTCGCTGCGGAACTTGCGGCCGATCTTGTCGTTGTCGCCCGCCGCCTTGCGGCGCGCGTTCTTCACGCCCTTGTCCATCCAGGAGCGCTGCGTCTGCGCGCGCTCGTGCAGGGCGGCCTTCTTGTCGGCGTACTCCTCGTAGTCCTCGCGGGCGTGCCGGCGGGCCGTGTCCCGCTCCTCCAGGTAGGCCTCGTAGCCGCCGCCGTAGAGGTTGATCTGCCGCTGGGCGAGGTCGAGTTCGAGGACCTTGGTGACGGTGCGGGCGAGGAACTCGCGGTCGTGGCTGACGACGACGGTACCGGCGCGCAGGCCGGTCACGAAGCGTTCGAGGCGCTCCAGGCCGTCGAGGTCGAGGTCGTTGGTGGGCTCGTCGAGGAGGAAGACGTCGTAGCGGGAGAGGAGCAGGGAGGCGAGGCCCGCGCGGGCGGCCTGGCCGCCGGACAGGGACGTCATCGGCTGGCCGAGGTCCACGCCGAGGCCGAGGGAGTCGGCGACCTCCTCCGCGCGTTCGTCGAGGTCGGCGCCGCCGAGGCCGAGCCAGCGCTCCAGGCTCGCCGCGTAGGCGTCGTCGGCGCCGGGAGCGCCGTCGACCAGGCCCTGGGTGGCCTCGTCCATCGCGCGCTGCGCCTCGGCGACTCCGGTGCGGCGGGCGAGGAACTCCCGCACGCTCTCGCCGGGGCGGCGCTCCGGCTCCTGGGGCAGGTGGCCGACGGTCGCGGCCGGCGGGGAGAGCCGGAGCTCGCCCTCCTCCGGCGCGGTGAGGCCGGCCAGGAGCTTCAGCAGGGTGGACTTGCCCGCGCCGTTGGCTCCGACCAGCCCGATCACGTCACCGGGGGCGACGACGAGGTCGAGCCCGGAGAAGAGGGAGCGGTCGCCGTGGCCGGCGGCGAGGTTCTTGGCGACGAGGGTGGCAGTCATCAGACGGTAGATCCTAGTGGGCGCGCGGTGCCGGGGGCGCGGGGGTTGCGCTGGTCGTAGACCGTGACCGCGATCCCCCGTCCCACCAACCGCTCGGTGATCAGCGGTTCGACGCGGGACCAGGTGCCGCCGGCCAGGCCACACCCTATCCGCGGCATGTGGACGGAGGCGCCGAGCTCCGCCGCCCGGTCGGCCAGCCGTGCCAGTGCCGTGTCGATGGCCTCGTACCGCACGGGGACGCCCTTGCTGCCCGTCCTGGTCCCGCGCTGGCCGATCATGTTGGCCACCCACACGTACGGCTCGACCTGGACGCACTGGACGGCGCCCAGCCCGAAGTCGTTCGCCGCGCGGTCTCGGTGCCAGGCGCGGTAGGCCTTCTCGGGCTCGGGCCAGCGGCGCGAGAGCGCGAGGACGAAGCCCTTCCCCCAGCCCCCGATGTCGTTGCAGACATGGGCGATCACCTTGACGCCCTTCACCGACGGCACGGTGGCGTCCCCCCGGACATACGTGATCTCCGACATGACGCCACCGTAGGCGATGCCACTGACAGTGGCCCGGTCCCTTCCGCCGCTACGGCGTGAGCCGCGACAGCTCCTCGTCGGCCGTCCGCGCCACCCGGCGGCGGACCGCGAACCAGCCGCCGACCAGGGCCGCCGCGACGACCGGGACGAGCAGCAGGGTCTTGCGGCCGACCTCGGGGTCGTTCCACATCAGGCCGAGGACGGCGACCAGGAAGGCGATGGTGACGATCTCGGTGGCCGGGCTGCCGGGGAGACGGAAGGAGGGGCGGGCCACGAGACCGGCCCTGGCGCGGCGGACGAAGACCAGGTGGCAGATCATGATGATCACCCAGGTGCTGATGATGCCGAGGGAGGCGACGTTCAGCACGATCTCGAAGGCCTGCTCGGGCACGAGGAAGTTCAGGCCGACGCCGAGGACGCAGACCGCGCAGGTGAGCAGGATGCCGCCGTAGGGGACCTGGCTGCGGTTCATCCGGGCGGTGAACCTCGGGGCCGAGCCGGCCATGGCCATGGAGCGCAGGATGCGGCCGGTGGAGTACAGGCCGGAGTTCAGGGACGACATGGCGGCGGTGAGGACGACCAGGTTCATGACGTCGCCCGCGCCGGAGACGCCGATCTTCGACAGGACGGTGACGAAGGGGCTCTCGTCGGCCGAGTAGACCGAGCCGGGCAGCAGCAGGGCGAGCAGGACGACGGAACCGACGTAGAAGAGGCCGACGCGCCACATGATGGAGTTCACCGCGCGCGGGACGACCTTCTCCGGTTCGGCGGTCTCGCCCGCGGCGACGCCGACCAGTTCCAGGGCGGCGTAGGCGAAGATCACGCCCTGCATGACGAGGACGACGGGCATCAGGCCGTGCGGGAGGACGCCGCCGTGGTCCGTGATCATGCTCGGTCCGGGCGTCCGGCCGCCCACCTCGTGCCGGGTGGATAGCAGGAAGACGCCGACGCACATGAAGGCGACGAGGGTGGCGACCTTGACGATCGCGAACCAGAACTCCATCTCGCCGAAGATCTTCACCGAGATGAGGTTCACCGCGAGGACCACGGCGAGCGCGACGAGCGCCAGCACCCACTGGGGGATGCTCGTGAACATGCTCCAGTAGTGGGTGTACAGCGCGATCGCGGTGATGTCGGCGATACCGGTGGTCGACCAGTTCAGGAAGTACATCCAGCCGGCGACGTAGGCGCCCTTCTCGCCGAGGAACTCGCGCGCGTACGACACGAAGGAACCGGACGACGGCCGGTACAGGACCAGCTCGCCGAGGGCGCGGACGACGAAGAAGGCGAAGACGCCGCAGACGAGGTAGGCCAGGGCCAGCGCCGGGCCTGCGGTGTGCAGGCGTCCGCCGGCGCCCAGGAAGAGGCCGGTGCCGATCGCGCCGCCGATGGCGATCATGTTGACGTGGCGGTGCTTGAGGTCCTTGCTGTAGCCGGCGTCGCCCGCGTCCGCGGGTGTCGCGGTCGCCTGGGGGTGGGCGGCGACGTCGGCCGTGCGCGCGGTGTCCTTGCTCACGGGTGGTTCCACTCTCTGGTGCGCCCGGGCGCCGTACGCCCGGGTGTCCTGACGGTCGTGGCCCGCGGCTCCCTGGTCGGGGCCCAGACCAAGGGAGCAGCTTCCCGGAGGAGCCCCTCTCATGCGGTGCTTCACCTCACAGAGCGCGACTTCTCACACGACCGTCACACGGGGTGCGCCGGCCTCCGCGGTCTCCGCCGTCCCGGCGGGTGTCCCAGGGGTGGTGGGACAGCGATACTGCTGCCCATGACGATCGAGACCGAGGAGCCGGCCCTCACGGTCGACGAGCTGGCCGCGCGGGCAGGGGTCACGGTGCGCACGGTGCGGTTCTACAGCACCAAGGGCCTGCTGCCGCCGCCGGTGATCGGTCCGCGCCGGGTGGGCCACTACGGTGCGGAGCACCTCGCACGTCTCGCGCTGATCGCGGAGCTCCAGCAGCAGGGCCTGACGCTGGCGGCGATCGAGCGCTACCTGGACCGGCTGCCGCCCGGACTCGACGCGCACGACCTCGCGGTCCACCGGGCGGTGGTGGCCTCGTGGGCGCCGGACACCGTGGAGACGGTGACACGGGAGGAGCTCGAGCGGCGGGCCGGGCGGGCGCTCGGCGAGCAGGAGGTGGACCGGCTCCGTGCCATGGGCGTGGTGGGGGCCGGGCCCGGCGGCCGGGCCGACGGCGGCTCGTACCGCGTCGATGCCGGGCTGCTGCGGCTGGGCGTCCGGCTCCTCGACGTCCCGCTGTCGCCGGAGGCGATCCTCGCCGCCCGGACCGTCCTGCTGGAGCATGCGCGCACCGCCGCCCAGGAGCTGTCGCGGCTGCTGCGCGAGGAGGTGCCGGAGCGCGACGCGGGCGCGGTCCGGTCGCTGTCGGCGCACATGCAGCCGCTGGTGGTCCAGGCCCTGCTGACGGCGTTCCAGCGGTCGCTCACGGAGGAGCTGCGGGAGTGGATCGGGGAGCCGCCCGCGGACGGCTGACCGCGGGCGGGACCGCGGCCTGAGGGCGGGCCCACGGCCCACGGACCGCGGCCCTGCGGACGGGCCCACGGACCGCGCGGCCTGCGGACGGGCCCTTGGACCGCGCGGCCTGCGGACGGGCCCACCGCGCGGCCTGCGGGTGGGGACCGGCCCCGCCCGCCCGCGGGCCCGGATCAGCGGCCGTCCGTGAAGGTCTCCCCCGCGTCCGCCTTCCGCACCAGCAGCGCGGGCGGGGTGAAGCGGTCGCCGTAGCGCTCGGCGAGTTCCCGCGCGCGGGCCACGAAGCCGGGCAGGCCACCCTGGTAGCCGTTGACGTACTGGAGCACACCGCCGGTCCAGCCGGGGAAGCCGATGCCGAAGAGGGAGCCGATGTTGGCATCGGCGACCGAGGTCAGCACGCCCTCCTCCAGGAGCCGCACGGTGTCGAGGGCCTCGGAGAAGAGCATGCGCTCCTGCATGTCCCGGAAGGGGATCTCCGCCCCCTGCCGGGTGAAGTGTTCGCGCAGGCCCGGCCACAGGCGGATCCGCCTGCCGTCCTCCCCGTACTCGTAGAAGCCGGCGCCGCCGCTGCGGCCGGTGCGGCCGAACTCGTCGACCATGCGGTCGATGACGGCTTCGGCGGGGTGGCCGGGCCAGGTGCCGCCCGCCTCCTCGACGGCCCGCTTCGACTCGTTGCGGATCTTGCGGGGCAGGGTGAGCGTCAGTTCGTCCATCAGGGAGAGGACCTTGGCCGGGTAGCCGGCCTGGGCGGCGGCCTGTTCGACGGAGGCGGGCTCGATGCCCTCGCCGACCATGGCGACGCCCTCGTTGATGAAGTGGCCGATCACCCGGGAGGTGAAGAAGCCGCGCGAGTCGTTGACCACGATCGGCGTCTTCTTGATCTGCCGGACCAGGTCGAAGGCGCGGGCGAGCGCCTCGTCGCCGGTCTCCCGCCCCCTGATGATCTCGACGAGCGGCATCTTGTCGACGGGTGAGAAGAAGTGCAGCCCGATGAAGTCGCCCTGGCGCTCGACCCCCTCGGCGAGCACGGTGATGGGCAGGGTGGAGGTGTTGGAGCACAGCAGGGCGTCCGGCGCGACGATGTGCTCGATCTCCTGGAACACCTTGTGCTTCAGGGACGTGTCCTCGAACACCGCCTCGATGACGGCGTCGCAGCCGGCCAGGTCCTGCGGGTCCGCGGTGGGCGTGATGCGGTCGAGCAGCGCGTCCGCCCTCTCCTGGGTGGTGCGGCCCCGGGAGACGGCCTTGGCGCACAGTTTCTCGGAGTAGCCCTTGCCCTTGACGGCGGCTTCCAGGGAGACGTCCTTGAGGACGACGTCGATGCCCGCGCGGGCGCAGGAGTAGGCGATGCCGGCGCCCATCATCCCGGCGCCGAGGACGGCGACCCTGCGGACCTGGCGGGGTTCGACGCCCTGCGGGCGGTTGGCACCGGAGTTGACGGCCTGGAGGTCGAAGAAGAAGGCCTGGATCATGTTCTTGGAGGTCTGGCCCGCGGCCAGCTCCACGAAGTAGCGGGCCTCGACGACCTGCGCGGTCTCGAAGTCGACCTGGGCGCCCTCGACGGCGGCGGCCAGGATGCCCCGCGGGGCCGGGTAGGGGGCGCCGCCCGTCTGTTTGCGCAGGGTGGCGGGGAAGGCGGGCAGGTTCGCCGCGAACTTGGGGTTCGACGGGGTGCCGCCAGGGATCCGGTAGCCCGGCCTGTCCCAGGGCTGCTGCGACTCGGGGTGGGCGTCGATGAAGGCGCGGGCCTTGGCCAGCATCTCCTCCTCGGTGGCGGCGACCTCGTGGACCAGGCCGTTCTCCAGGGCGCGGTGCGGGCTGTACTGGGTGCCCTGGAGGAGGACCTTGAGGAGGGCGTCGGCGATGCCGAGCAGGCGGACGGTGCGCACGACGCCGCCGCCTCCGGGGAGCAGGCCGAGGGTGACCTCGGGCAGGCCGATCTTCGAGCCGGGCGCGTCGAGGGCGACGCGGTGGTGGCAGGCGAGGGCGAGTTCGTAGCCGCCGCCGAGGGCCGCGCCGTTGAGGGCGGCGACGACGGGCTTGCCGAGGGTCTCGATGCGGCGCAGGTGACGCTTGATCTCCAGGCCGCCGTCGAACAGCTCCTGGGCGGTCTCCGGGGTGACGCGGATCAGGTCGCGCAGGTCGCCGCCGGCGAAGAAGGTCTTCTTCGCGGAGGTGATGACGACACCCCGGACGGTGTCCTTCTCGGCCTCCAGCCGGTCGGTGACCGCCGCGAGCGAGGCGCGGAACGCCGCGTTCATGGTGTTCGCGGACTGGTCGGGGTCGTCGAGGACGAGGGTGACGAGGCCGGTGCGGTCCTGTTCCCAGCGGATGGTGGTGCTCTGTGTCATGACAGGTCTCCGTAGAAGTCGTGGGGTTCCGCCGGGGTGGTCAGACGCGCTCAACGATCGTCGCGACGCCCATGCCGCCGCCCACGCACAGCGTGGCGAGGCCGTAGCGCTTGTCCTGGCGCTCCAGTTCGTCGACGAGCGTGCCGAGGATCATGGCGCCGGTGGCGCCGAGGGGGTGGCCGAGGGCGATGGCGCCGCCGTTGACGTTGACCTTGTCCAGGGACAGGCCCATGTCCTTCGCGAAGCGCAGCACGACCGCCGCGAAGGCCTCGTTGATCTCGACGAGGTCGATGTCGTCGATGGTCAGGCCGGCCTTGGCGAGGGCCTTGCGGGTGGCGGGGGCCGGGCCGGTGAGCATGATGGTGGGCTCGGATCCGGAGACGGCGGCGGAGACGATCCGCGCGCGCGGGGTGAGCCCGTACCGCTCGCCGGTCTCCTTCGAGCCGATGGCGACGAGCGAGGCGCCGTCGACGATGCCGGAGGAGTTGCCGGCGTGGTGGACGTGGTCGATCCGCTCCACCCAGTGGTACTGCTGGAGGGCGACGGCGTCGAAGCCGCCCAGCTCGCCGATGTCGGCGAAGGAGGGCTTCAGCTTCGCCAGGGAGTCGGCGGTGGTGCCGGGGCGCGGGTGCTCGTCGTGGTCGAGGACGATCAGGCCGCTGCGGTCCTTCACCGGGACGACCGAGCGGTCGAAGCGGCCGTCCTTGACGGCCGTGGCCGCCCGTTCCTGGGAGAGGGCCGCGTACTCGTCCACGTCGCGCCGGGAGAAGCCCTCGATGGTGGCGATGAGGTCGGCGCCGATCCCCTGCGGCACGAAGTTCACGGCGAGGTTGGTCATGGGGTCGTTGAACCAGGCACCGCCGTCGGAGGCCATGGGCACCCGGGACATCGACTCCACACCGCCGGCCAGGACGAGGTCCTCCCAGCCCGCGCGGACCTTGGCGGCGGCCAGGTTGACGGCCTCCAGGCCCGACGCGCAGAAGCGGTTCTCCTGCACGCCCGCCACCGTGTCCGGAAGGCCGGCGGCGAGCGCGGCGATCCGCGCGATGTCGGAGCCCTGGTCGCCGACGGGGCCGACGACGCCGAGGACGATGTCGTCGACGGCGGCGGGGTCCAGGCCGGGGAAGCGGTCGCGCAGCTCGTGGATGAGGCCGACGACGAGGTCGATGGGCTTCGTCCCGTGCAGGGCGCCGTTCGCCTTGCCGCGGCCGCGCGGGGTGCGGATCGCGTCGTACACGTACGCTTCGGTGCTCACTGGCAAGCCTTTCGGGGTGGGTGGGCCGAGCGGGGTCAGTCGCCCTGCGGGGGGTCGGTCAGGAGCCGGGGGGCGTCCCAGTCGCGCGCCACGCCGGCCGTGTCGGCGCCGGGCCGCGCGGGACCGCCGCGGACGGCGGTGGGGGTGGCGGAGAAGCGGGGGGCGGGCGCGGGCTGGGTGATGCCGCCGTGGTCGGTGAAGGTGGCGCGGGCGGTGAGGTGCGGGTGGTGGGGTGCCTCGCGCAGCGACAGCACGGGCGCCACGCACGCGTCGGAGGCGGCGAAGACGGCCGTCCACTCGTCCCGGGTCCGGGACGAGAAGCGGGCCGCGACCGCCTTGCCCAGCTCGTCCCAGCGGGACGGGTCCGTGCGGGCGTCGGTGAAGCCGTCGAGCCCCAGCAGCCGTACGAACTCGTCGTAGAAGCGGGGTTCCAGGGCACCGACGGCGATGTGCCCGCCGTCGGCGGTCTCGTAGGTGCCGTAGTACGGGCAGCCGCCGTCCAGGAGGTTGACTCCGCGGCGGTCCTGCCAGCCGCCGGCGGCGAGCATGCCGTGGATCATGGTGGAGAGGTGGGCGGCGCCGTCGACGATGGCGGCGTCGACGACCTGGCCGGTGCCTGTCGCGCGCGCGTGGTGCAGGGCGGCGAGGATGCCGACGACGAGGTAGAGGGAGCCGCCGGCGTAGTCGCCGAGGAGGTTGGCGGGGACGGCCGGGGGCGCGTCCGGGGCGCCGATCATGCCGAGGGTGCCGGTGACGGCGATGTAGGCGACGTCGTGGCCGGCGCGGTGGGCGAGCGGGCCGTCCTGGCCCCAGCCGGTCATCCGGCCGTAGACCAGCCGGGGGTTGCGGGCGTGGCAGGCGTCGGGTCCGACGCCGAGGCGCTCGGCGACGCCGGGGCGGTTGCCCTCGATCAGCACGTCGGCGCGGGCGGCGAGGTCGAGCACGCGGGCGGGCCCGTCCGGGGCCTTGAGGTCGACGATCACGGAACGCTTGTTGCGGTTGGTGAGGTCGTGCGCCGGGTCGATGCCGAGGGTGGGGCCGCCGGGGCGGTCCACGCGGACGACGTCGGCGCCGAGGTCGGCCAGGAGCATGGCCGCGAAGGGGCCGGGCCCGATGCCGGCCAGTTCGACCACCCGCACTCCGGCCAGCGGGCCGTGACCGGCGGTGCCGCCCGTACCGGGCGCGGGAACGGCTCCGGGCGCGCGGACGGCACCGGCCGGGCCGGTGGCGTCCGCCGGGCCGGTGGCGTCCGTCGGGCCGGGCGTGTGGGCCGTCCCCGCCGTGCGTGCCGTTGTCATCCAGCCCCCTTGCTGTGACACAACCGATGTAACACCACTGATGCTAGGAACGTGTTCCAGTGGGCACAAGACGCGCGGGAACGGGCGAGCAAGCGCTTGGCCAGTCTAGGCCGGGACGCGGGGTTCCGCTCAGCCGCCGTCCGGCCGCGCTGTGAGCCACGCTAGCCTCAGCCACCGACAGCGGCGCGTGCTGCACGACCAAGGGGTGTCATGGGCAGGATAAGAAGGACGGACCGTCCGTACGACATCGTGCTCTTCGGGGCCACGGGCTTCGTCGGGACGCTCACCGCGGAGTACCTTGCGGCCCACGCGCCGGCGGACCTGCGCTGGGCGATCGCGGGCCGCGACGACACGAAGCTGCGGCGGCTGCGCGACGCGCTCCCCGGCGACGTGCGGCCCGCGGTCCTGCGGGCGGACGTGTCCGACCCGGCCTCGCTGCGCGCCCTCGCCGAGCACGCGCGCGTGGTGGCGACGACGGTCGGCCCGTACGTGCGCCACGGCGAGGACCTGGTGGCGGCCTGCGCGGACACCGGTGCCGACTACGTCGACCTGACGGGTGAGCCGGAGTTCGTGGACCTCATGTACGTCCGGTACGACGCACGCGCGCGGGAGACGGGGGCGCGGCTGGTGCACGCGTGCGGCTTCGACTCCGTCCCGCACGACCTGGGCGTGCACTTCACCGTCGAGCACCTGCCCGAGGGCGTGCCGCTGACCGTGGACGGCTACGTGACCGTCGACGCCTCCTTCTCGGGCGGCACGCTCGCCTCCGCGCTGGGCCAGTTCGCCCGCGGCCGGCACATCGTGGCCGCCGCGCGGGAGCGGCACCGTCACGAACCGCGGCTGATGGGCCGCAGGGCGACGGCACCGCTGGGGGCGCCCCGGTTCGCCCCGGAGGTCGGCGCGTGGGCGCTGCCCCTGCCGACCATCGACCCGCAGATCGTGCGCCGGTCCGCCACGGCGCTGGAGCGCTACGGCCCCGACTTCCGCTACCGGCACTACGCGGCGGTACGACGGCTGCCGGTCGCCGTGGGCGGCACCGCGGCCGTCGGGGCGCTGTTCGCCGCCGCCCAACTGCCGCCGGTGCGGCGCGCGCTGTCGGACCGGCTGAAGCCCGGGGAGGGGCCGAGCGCCGAGAGGCGGGCGCGCAGCCGGTTCTCCGTCCGGTTCGTGGGCGAGGGCGTCGGCCGGCGGGTCTGCACCGAGGTCTCGGGCGGCGACCCGGGCTACGACGAGACGGCGAAGATGTTCGCCGAGGCGGCGCTCGCCCTGTCCTTCGACGACCTCCCGGAGACGGCCGGCCAGGTCACCCCCGCGGTGGCGATGGGCGACGCGCTGACCGGACGGCTGCGCGCCGCGGGCATCCGCTTCCGGGTGGCCGCGAGCCGCTGAGCGGAACTCGGCCGGACGCTCCTGGACCGGCGGTTCCCGCGGTCCTCGAAACAGTCCTGGACCCGCCCTGAACTCGTCCTAGACCGGCCACTCCACCAGCGTGTAGATCATCCCGACGATCCAGGCCAGCCCCGCCAGGGTGGCGAGGACCAGTGCGGCGTTCACGGCGCGTTCGACGGGCCGGTCGGGATCGGTGAGGGGCTGCGGGGCACGGTGCGTGGTCATGCGGGCCAGCCTGCCGGGCGGCGGCCGGGCCCGCATCCGTACATGTACTCAGATCAGATACTCAGATCAGATACTCAGGGCGGGTACTCAGGGCGGGTACTCAGGCTGGGCCGCACGACCAGGCACTCGGGTCAGGTGGCCGGCTGCCGGATCCAGCCGGTCAGGAGCGTGTCGTCGCCTCCAGTAGGGCCCGGCGGCACAGCGCGTCCGCCCTGCGGGTCGTCTCCGGCAGGCGGAACCGGGGGGTGAGCGCGAGGGTGTGGGCGCAGGCGTTGTCCAGGGCGACGCGGTGGCCGACGGACACGAAGACCGGCTTCACGTCCTGGCGGGTCCTGAGCGCACGGCCCACCTCCTCGCCGCCCGCCAGCAGCGGCGACCCGGACCCCCTCGGGGCGTCCGGGTCGTCGTACGTGAAGGTGAACGGGTTCTTGGCGACGCCGATCGTGGGCAGGCCGGTGAGGACCCCGAGGTGGCTGGCGAGGCCGAAGCGGCGGGGGTGGGCGAGGCCGTAGCCGTCGCAGACGACCAGGCCCGGCTCGCAGGGCAGGGCGTCGAGGGCGGCGAGGACGGTGGGGATCTCACGGAAGGCGAGCAGGCCGGGCACGTACGGGAAGGAGATCCGTCCGACGGCCGTGGCCTCGGCCACGACGTCGAGGCTCGCCGCGTCCAGCACGACGGCCGCCGCCGCCACGACGTCGAGCGCGTCGTCGTAGGCGACGTCGACGCCCGTCACCCGGCCCGTGCCGGGCGCGGGGCCCGGCTCGTCCAGCACCACCCTCGCCCGCAGTTCGTCCTGCACGGCGCGGGCCTCGGCGTCGTTCGCGGGCCAGCCCGCCGGAATGCGTACGGTCGTCATGGTGAGGACGAGCGTACGGCTCCCGGGGACCGGCCCGCGAACGGTGCCGCCGGGCGGCCGGGTCAGTCCTTGCCCAGGGCCCGCTGGAGCTGGCTCTTGTTCATGTCCGAACGGCCGTGGATGTTGCGCCGCTTGGCCTCCTCGTACAGCTGGTCGTACGTGGGCCCCTGCGAGCCCTTGCCGGACCGCTGGCCGCCGCGCCTGCCGGACGACATGTCCTGCGTGGAGGTGCGGCTGGCGGTCTTCGACTCACCGGACCGGGCGCGTTCCTTGTTCACCGTGCGGGCGGCGATCTCCTTCGCCCGGTCGGTGCTCTCCCCCCGGTCCTGCGCACTCTTCTTGATGTGCTCGTACTGGCGCTCCCGCTTGGGGCTGGAACCGCGTGGCATGTGCGCTCACTCCTTTCGCCTGCTCCCGACGGGTACCCCGAAACGGCGCGCCGACCGGCCCCGGGTCCGCGGATGTTCCCCCACCGCCGTCACCGTTCGCCCACCGGGGGTCCCGTGCGCCGCGCCCCGCCCCACGGGCCTCAACCGCCCTGAGGGGCACGGGAGGAGAAGTCGGTCACTGCCGTGCATGAAAGGCGGTGACCGAGGTCACTCGCATTCCGTGCGCACGATCGGTCGGTTCCGGCGTCTCTTCCAGTGTCCGGCCCACCGTCCCGGAAGTTTCGTCCCGCCGTCACGAGGGAGCAAGGCGTTGTCCACCGTCATCGAGCAGCCCGTCGAGGCCCGCCTGGTCGCCGCCGCGCCCCGGATGCCGAACATCCCCGCCACGCTGCACTACGACCGACGCGATCCCTTCGCGGTCCGTATGACCTTCCCGGCCCCGGCCACCCTGGAGGGCGTGGACGTCTGCTGGACCTTCGCCCGCGACCTGCTCGCCGCCGGCCTCCACGACGCCGAGGGACACGGCGACGTCCGCGTCCGCCCCTACGGCTACGACCGCACGGTCCTGGAGTTCCGCGCGCCCGAGGGCACCGCGGTGATCCATGTGCACTCGTCGGAGATCCGGCGCTTCCTGCGAGCCACGAGCGACCTGGTGCCGGCCGGCCGGGAGCACCTCCAGCTCGACCTCGACCACGGCCTGGCGGAGCTGATGCGGGACGCGTGACCGACGCGGTGCGGGACGCGTGATTAATGCGTTGACAGCCTTCGCGGCCCGCTCCTACGGTGTGGAACGCTTCTGTTGCCGCCGATTGGAGAAGGACGTTGCTCGTCTGAGGTCCTGAGACACCGCGCCACACCCGCGAGAGGGGTGGGCGTCGCGTGCGACCTCGGCCGTCCGAGCCGTCCTTGCGCAGCAGGGCTCCCTGTGGGCCCGCGCAACCCGCTCCGCAGTGGTCGCCCCCTGGTGTCTCGATACGCGTTGCCCTGACCGCACACGCAACCGCGAGGCCCACTTGTCCGTTTCCGCCACCTGTTCCTCCCTCTCCTTCGCCTGGCCGGACGGCACCGCCGTCTTCGAGGGGCTCGACGTCGCCTTCGGCCCCGGCCGCACCGGACTCGTCGGAGCCAACGGCTCCGGCAAGTCCACCCTGTTGAAGCTGATCGCCGGGGAACTCGCCCCCGCCCACGGCACCGTCCGCGTCGCCGGCGAGGTCGGGTACCTCCCGCAGAACGTCACCCTCGACACCTCCCTCCGCGTCGACGAAGCCCTCGGCATCGCCGCACAGCGGGCCGCGCTGCACGCCATCGAGGACGGTGACGTGTCCGAGGAGCACTTCGAGACCGTCGGCGACGACTGGGACGTAGAGGAGCGCGCCCTGGCCGCCCTCGGCGAGCTCGGACTCGGCCACGTCGACCTGGACCGCACCATCGGCGAGGTGTCGGGCGGCGAGTCGGTGCTGCTGCGGCTGGCCGCGCTGCTGCTGCGCCGCCCGGACGTCCTGCTGCTCGACGAACCCACCAACAACCTCGACCTGTACGCCCGCCGCCGGCTGTACGCGGCCGTGTCGTCCTGGCCGGGCGTGCTGGTCGTGGTCAGCCACGACCGCGGCCTGCTGGAGCTCGTCGACCAGATCGCCGACCTGCACGCCGGCGAGGTCACCTGGTACGGCGGCAACTTCTCCGCCTACGAGGAGGCCCTCGCCACCGGGCAGGAGGCCGCCGAGCGGATGGTGCGCGTCGCGGAGGCCGACCTGCGCAAGCAGCGACGCGAACTGGCCGACGCCCAGGTCAAACTGGCCCGCCGCAAGCGGTACGGCCAGAAGATGGCGGACAGCAAGCGCGAACCGAAGATCGTCATGGGGGCGCGCAAGCGCGCGGCCCAGGAGTCCGCGGGCAAGCACCGCATCCTGCACGAGGAGAGGCTCGCCGAGGCCAGGGAGCGGCTCGACGAGGCCGTGGACGCCGTACGCGACGACGACGAGATCCGCGTCGACCTGCCGTACACGGCCGTACCTCCCGGGCGCGAGGTGCTGACGCTGCGGGACGTGCACCTGGCGTACGGTGCGCGCGTGGCGGGCGGCTTCGACCTGCGCGGGCCCGAGCGGGTCGCGCTGGTCGGACGCAACGGGGCGGGCAAGACCACGCTGCTGCGGACCATCGCCGGGGAGCTGGCGCCGCTGTCGGGCGAGGTGGGCGCACACGTGCCGCTGCGGTTCCTGCCGCAGCGCCTGGACGTCCTGGACGGCGAGCTGACGGTCGCCGAGAACGTGGCCCGGTTCGCGCCCGACGCCACCGGCAACCGGATCCGCGCCCGGCTGGCCCGCTTCCTGTTCCGCGGCGCGCGCGCCGACCGGAAGGCGGCGACGCTCTCCGGCGGGGAGCGGTTCAGGGCCACCCTGGCCGCCCTGATGCTCGCCGAGCCGGCACCCCAGCTGCTGATGCTGGACGAGCCGACGAACAACCTCGACATGGCGAGCGTGCGCCAGCTCACCACGGCCCTCGCGTCGTACGAGGGGGCGCTGGTCGTGGCCAGTCACGACCTGCCGTTCCTGGAGTCGATCGGCATCACCCGCTGGCTGCTGCTGGACGGGGAGCTGCGGGAGACGTCCGCGGAGGAGCTGGCGGATCCCGCGTAGACGCGGGGGTCTCAGGGCGGATTCCGGGTAGACGCACGGGTCTCAGGAGGGGCACAGGCCGGTAACGAGGATTTCGTCCCGGTGGACCGGCCCTGCATGATGGCTGACCGGCGCCGCGTCAGGGGCGCCGGTCAGGGACGGCCCTGACCTCACCACCGATGCGAAAGATCTGGACGTGCCCAGCAAGAAGGCCCTCATCCGCCGCCCCGGCCCGCGCCTCGCCGAAGGCCTGGTGACGCACCTCGAGCGGGAGACGGTCGACGTCGGGCTGGCCGAGGAGCAGTGGGAGGCGTACGCCGAGGCCCTGCGGGCGCACGGCTGGGAGACCCTCGAGGTCGACCCGGCCGACGACTGCCCCGACTCCGTGTTCGTGGAGGACACGGTCGTCATGTACCGGAACGTCGCCCTGATCGCGCGGTCCGGCGCGGAGTCCCGGCGCGCGGAGACCCCCGGCGTCGAGGAGGCCGTGGCCCGGCTCGGCTGCTCGGTCAACTGGATCTGGGAGCCGGGCACCCTGGACGGCGGTGACGTGCTGAAGGTCGGCGACACGATCTACGTCGGCCGCGGCGGCCGGACCAACGCGGCCGGCGTCCAGCAGGTGCGGGAGGCCTTCGAGCCGCTGGGGGCGCGGGTCGTGGCCGTACCGGTGAGCAAGGTGCTGCACCTGAAGTCGGCGGTGACCGCGCTGCCCGACGGCACGGTGATCGGCCACATCCCGAAGGTGGACCGGCCGTCGCTGTTCCCGCGCTTTCTGTCGGTGCCCGAGGAGGCCGGCGCCCACGTGGTGCTGCTGGGCGGCCCCAAGGTGCTGATGGCGGCGAGCGCGCCGCGGACGGCCGGCCTGCTCGCCGACCTCGGGTACGAGCCGGTCGTGGTCGACATCAGCGAGTTCGAGAAACTCGAGGGCTGTGTGACGTGCCTCTCGGTACGCCTGCGGGAACTGTACGCCTGACCCGGTCCGCGGGATCGTCCCGGTGGCCCGGGACCTGCGGTTCCGGGGCCGTCCGCCCTGCCCGGACGCCCTTCGCGAGGCCTACCGGAGAGCGGCTGATCAGGGATCTTTACGGCGCGCTTAACCTACGGCTTCGTAACCTACGGATTCGTAGCCTACGATCCCGTAAGTTCCGGCGCACCGCCGGACGGTTTCCGCTCTGCATCACGTCCCCTGGAGTACCCGTGACGATCGCCTCCCCGCACCTCGGCAGCCCCTCCGTCTGGACCGACGCCCGGCTGCTGTACGCCCTGGAGGAAGTGGTCGAGAAGGAGCTGAACCGGCACCTGAAGGTCGCCAAGGACTGGATGCCGCACGAGTACGTGCCGTTCAGCGACGCCCGCAACTTCCCCGGCTTCTTCGAGGACGGCGAGGCCTGGGACAAGGAGCAGTCGAAGGTCACCGAGGTCGGCCGGATCGCCCTGGTGGTGAACCTGCTGACGGAGGACAACCTCCCCAGCTACCACCACGAGATCGCCTCCCTGTTCGGCCGGGACGGCGCCTGGGGCACCTGGGTGCACCGCTGGACGGCGGAGGAAGGCCGGCACGGCATCGTGATGCGCGACTACCTGCTCGCCTCGCGCGCGGTGGACCCGGACAAGCTGGAGCAGTTCCGGATGGCCCACATGAGCGAGGGCTTCGAGTCCGACAACCGGCACTCGATGCTGCACTCGGTCGCCTACGTCGCCTTCCAGGAGCTCGCCACCCGCATCTCGCACCGCAACACCGGCCACCAGTCGGGCGACCCGGTCTGCGACCGCATGCTGGCCCGCATCGCCACCGACGAGAACCTGCACATGGTCTTCTACCGCAACCTGCTCAAGTCGGCGTTCGAACTCGCGCCCGACCTGACCATGCAGGCCGTGCGGGACGTCGTGGTCGACTTCCGTATGCCCGGTCACGGCATCCCCGGCTTCGAGCGGGCCGCGGCACAGATGGCGATCGGCGAGGTCTACAACCTGCGCATCCACCACGACGACGTCCTCCAGCCGGTGCTGCGCCACCTGAAGGTCATGGAGATCGACGGCCTCGGCCCCGAGGGGCAGAAGGCGCAGGAGGAACTCGGCCTGTTCATGGGCGGCCTGGACGCCGAGGCCGCGAAGTTCGACGAGAAGCTGGCCGCGCGCAAGGCGCGCATGGCGGCCCGCGCCGCCGGCTGACCCACGGCTCCGCCGATTCGACGGACGGCCCGCACCAGGAACGATCTCCCGGTGCGGGCCGTCCGCGTTGCGCAGCCGTTGTCCGCGGCCCGCGGCCCGCAGTCCGCAGTCCGCAGTCCGCAGTCCGCAGTCCGCAGTCCGCAGTCCGCAGTCCGCGGCATCTTGCCGCCTCGGACCGCGGCCGCACGGCCCGCGCGTCCCCGGTTCCCGACCACACCCCCGCGATGCGGTCGCCGGGCCCTCACGGGCTCAGAACGAGGCGCGCCGCAGCTGCAACCGTTCCTTCTCGGACAGGCCGCCCCATACGCCGAAGCGCTCGTCGTTGGCCAGGGCGTACTCGAGGCAGGCGGGGCGCATGTCGCACAGGGTGCAGATGCGCTTGGCCTCCCGCACCGAGCTGCCGGGCTCCGGGAAGAAGAAGTCCGCCCCCGTCTGCGCGCACAGCGCCTCCCGCTGCCAGGTGAGATCGGGCGTCGATGTGGTGTCGGTGTACATGGCCAGCATCGTGGCGAACGGCGAAAAACGTTCGATCAACGCCGGATATACGCGGCGCGGCAGGGCCTCCGGCCGCCCTGATGGTGCCCCGGCCACGGGGCGCGGCGCACGGCGGCGCGCGGGACCGCGGCGAAGGAGGCGATTCCGGCACCGGCATCGGCACCGGGCGCGACCGGTCACCGGCCCTGGCGGAAGCCCCCGCCGCTGACTCCCCGGCCGCTGCCCCTGGTCCGCCCGCCCGCCGACCCGCCACCGGCCCGCCGGCCGGATCGCCGCGTCCGCCCGCCGATGCGCCCACCAGCCCGCCACCGGTGCGCCCACCGGCTCTCCCATCGGCCCGCCACCGGTGCGCCCGCCAGCTCTCCCATCGGCCCGCCACCGGTGCGCCCGCCAGCTCTCCCATCGGCCCGCCACCGGTGCGCCCACCGGCTCTCCCATCGGCCCGCCACCGGTGCGCCCACCGGCTCTCCCATCGGCCCGCCACCGGTGCGCCCACCGGCTCTCCCATCGGCCCGCCGCCGGTGCGCCCACCGGATCGCCGTCTCCCAGCCCGCCCACGCAACCACCCGCCCGCCCGCCACCGGTGCGCCCGCCGGATCGCCGCCGATCCGCCACCCCCTCCGCCCACCGGACCACCGCCCTCTGCCCCCGCGCTACCCCGCCGGGTTCCGGCAGCGGTCGTCGGTGGGCGGTGCGAGACTCGGCAGTGCATCGGCGGGACTTCGACGAGGAGGGCGAAGATGCTCACCACCCGTTTCGTCAACGGCGCTCCGAACTGGATCGACATCGGTACGAGCGACATCGGGCGCGCCTCCGCCTTCTACGGTGCCCTCCTCGGCTGGCGGTTCGAGTCGGCGGGGCCGGACGCCGGGGGCTACGGCTTCTTCCGGCTGGGCGGCGGCATCGCGGCAGGCGGCATGCAGACCACGCCCGAGCAGGGCCCGCCGTCGTGGACGGTGTACTTCCGGTCACCGGACGCCGAGACCACGTGCGGGGCCGCCGAACGGGCGCACGGCAGAGTGCTCTTCCCGCCGATGGAGGTGAGGGACCAGGGCACGATGGCGATCCTCGCCGACCCGGCGGGCGCACCGTTCGGCATCTGGCAGCCCGCGCGGCTCCAGGGCCTGGAGGTGGCGGGAGCGCCGGGCTCGCTGTGCTGGGTCGAGCTGTACACACCGGACGAGGCGGCGGCCGCCGCCTTCTACCACGCCGCCCTGGGCCTGGAGACCTCGGCCGTCTCCTTCCCCGGCGGCGCCTACACCCGGGTCCGTCCGGCGGGCGCCGGGGAGGACGGCGCGTTCGGCGGGGTCGTCCCGTCGGCCGACGCCCCCACGGAGGCGGGGGCGGGGGCGTACTGGCTGCCGTACTTCGCGGTCGTGGACGTGGACGCGGTGGTGGGGGCGGCGCGGGAGCTGGGGGGCGCGGTGCGGCTGGCCGCGACGGACATCGAGGACGTCGGCCGAATCGCCCGTCTCGCCGACCCGGACGGGGCCCGTTTCGCGGTGATCAGTACCGCGCCGCGGCGGGCGTGAGCACGACACGGGATTCCCGTGCGGCGGCCGGTCGGGCCGAACCGCGGTGGCCGGTCAGGCCGAGGCGCGGCGCACCAGCGTGGTCGGCAGGACCACACCGGACGGTGTGGCCTCGACCCCGTCGTCCGGTCCGGCGTGGGGCGTACGGGGGTCGACGCCGCGCAGCAGGAGGCGGGCCATGATCCGGCCCATCTCCTCGATGTCCTGACGGACCGTCGTCAGCGGCGGGTCGGTCTGTTCGGCGACGGGCAGCATGTCGTCGAAGCCGACCACGGCGACGTCCTCGGGCACCCGCAGTCCGCGTTCGCGCAGGACGCGCAGGGCACCCGAGGCGGTGAGGTCGTTGGCGGCGAACACGGCGTCGACGTCGGGGCGGCGGTCGAGCAGTTCCCGCATCGCCCGCTCACCGCCGCCGAAGGTGAAGTCGCTCTCCACGACGAGCCGTGGATCGGTGTCGCCCACGACGTCCCGGAACCCGTCGAGCCGGTCCGCCGCGGAGGTCTGGTCGAGGGGACCGGTGAGGTGGGCGATCCGGCCGCGCCCCAGGCCGGCCAGGTGGCGGACGGCCGCGCGGGCGCCGCCGCGGTTGTCGCTGTCGACGTACACCACGTCGCGGGTGCCGTCGCTCCAGCCGGGGCGGCCGCCGAACACCGTCGGCACTCCGGCGCCCTGGATCAGCCCGGGCAGCGGATCGTCGAGGTGCAGCGAGAAGACCAGGGCGCCGTCGACATGGCCGCCGGCCAGGTAGCGGGCGACCCGGGCATGATCGTCGCGTCCCTCGGTGAGCAGCAGTACGAGCTGGTTGTCGTGGGCCGTCAGTTCCTTGCTGATGCCGCGCAGTTGCAGCGCGAAGAAGGGGTCGGCGAAGATCCGGGTCTCCGGTTCGGCGATGACGACGGCGACGGCGTCGTGCCGCTTCGTCACCAGGCTGCGGGCGGCCTGGTTGGGGACGTACCCGAGTTCCTCCACGGCCCGCCGGACCCGCTCCGCGAGGGGCTTGCGCACGCCGTCCCCGCCGTTGACGACCCGTGAGACCGTGGCCCGGGAGACCCCGGCCCGGGCGGCCACGGCCTCCAGCGTGGGACGCGGCGCTGTCTCGGTCACTGCGGGGCTCCTCCTCGGCGGCTGGGGACAGGATAGCCGCACGCCAGGACGCTGACCGGCGGCGGTGAGAGCGCTCCCCGCCGACGAAAAGGGGGGCGCGCCCCGGCGCCGGCCCCAGGTCGGCGGGTCGGCGGGCGGGCTCTCAGGCCAGCAGGTCGATCCGCCGCCCGACGCCCGTCCGTTCGGCCCGCTCGTACGCGAGCCAGGCGAGTGCCAGGTCCTGCCAGGGCAGGCCGACAGGGGCGTACACGGAGCGGGTGGCGGGGTCCGTGCGCCCGGGATGGTCGCCGCGCAGGATCTCGCCGAGGGTGGCGGCAGCGGCCTTCGGGGGCAGGCCGGCGGAGGCGAGCACGCCCATCTCAGCCGCCGGTTCACGCTCGTCGACGACGAGCAGCGCGGCCTCCAGCAGGTCGCGGGCGAGTTCCCGCTTGCCGGGCTCGTCGGCGCCGAGGCTGGTGACGTGCTGCCCGGCGCGGGTGTCCGCCAGGCGCAGCAGCGGTGTGCGCGACCAGGTCGCCAGCAGGACGACGTCGGCGGCCGCGGCCACCTCCGCGGCCGATCCCGCGGTCCGTCCGACGTGCCGGGCGGCGAACGCGGCGGCCCGGCCGGCGTCCGTGTCGTGGACGACGAGCGCGCGCCGCCCGCGCAGGACGGCGAGTCCGCTCAGCACCAGCTCCGCCTGGGCGCCCGCGCCGACCACCCCGAGGGTACCGTCGGCCCGCCCGGTCAGGACGTGGGTGCCGAGGGCGGCCGCGAGGCCGGTCCGCCAGGCGGTGACCGTGGCGGAGTCGAGGAGGGCGAGCAGTTCGCCGTCCCGTCCGCCGTGCAGGCAGATCACCCCGCGCAGCGCAGGCCGGGCCGCGGGGAACTTGGCGTTGACCTTGACGGTGTACGCCTCGACGCCGGGCAGCAGCCCCGGGATGAGCGCCGTCGCCGTACCGGGGAACGGCAGGTCGGTGCGGATCCGGCGACCCGGTGTCCGTTCCCCGTCCGCTCGGCGGAAGCCCTCCTCCAGGGCGGCCAGGCAGGCTTCGGGGTCCAGGACCGTCTCCAGGTCGCTGCGCGTCAGGGCGAGGGTCATGTCCCCATGATCCCCGGTGTCCGTGCACCCCGGAAGGCGCGGCCCCCGCGCGGGAGCGGGACGTGCGGATCGTCAACGGGCCGGTGGCCGGTCCTTCTTCGCTCGGCTCGGCTGTACCCGTCGGGGTTCGCCCGGCATCTTCGGATACTCGGGCGGGTACGGCAGGTCGCCGAGGCCGTGGTCGCGTTCGTCCTGGGCGGCCAGGTCCAGCAGGGCGTCGAGGGAGTAGGCGTGGTCGTCCATGTCGGCGTGCACGTCGCCGAGTTCGGCGTACCGTGCCGGCATGGTCGCGATGTCGAAGTCGCGGGGGTGGGCCCGGCCGACCTCCTCCCAGCGCAGGGGGGCGGAGACGGGGGCGTGCGGGCGGGGGCGGACGGAGTAGGCGGAGGCGATGGTGCGGTCGCGGGCGGTCTGGTTGTAGTCGATGAAGATGCGTTCGCCACGCTCCTCCTTCCACCACTTGATGGTGACCCGGTCCGGCATACGGCGTTCCATCTCCCGGCCGACGGCGATAGCGGCGCGCCGGACCTGGGTGAACGTCCAGCGCGGCTCGATCGGCACGAAGACGTGCAGGCCGCGGCCGCCGGAGGTCTTGGGCCAGCCGCGCAGCCCGCCGAACTCGTCGAGCAGCTCGCGCAGTTCGTGGGCGGCGCGCACGGCGTCGTCGTAGTCGGTGCCGGGCTGCGGGTCGAGGTCGATGCGGAGTTCGTCGGGGCGGTCGACGTCGGTGCGGCGGACGGGCCAGGGGTGGAAGGTGAGGGTGCCGTACTGCGCGGCCCACAGCACGGCCGCCTCCTCGGTCGGGCACATCTCGTCGGCGGTGCGGCCGCTGGGGAAGGCGATGTGCGCGGTCGGGATCCAGTCGGGCATGCCCTTGGGGGCCCGCTTCTGGAAGAAGGACTCGCCGGTCACGCCGTCCGGGTAGCGCTCCAGGGTGGTGGGGCGGTCGCGCAGGGCGCGCAGGATGCCCGGAGCGACCGCCTGGTAGTAGCGGGCGAGGTCGAGCTTGGTGAAACCGCGCTCCGGGAAGAAGACCTTGTCCGGGCTGGACAGCCGTACCGTCCGGCCGCCCGCCTCCAGTTCCACCGCGTCACCCATGCGAGCCACGGTAGGCGCACCTCGCACAGCGCGCATACCGGGCGATAACCGCTCCGAACGAGCAGAATCGGAGCATGGATCTGCCCGTCATGCCTCCCGTGAAGCCCATGCTCGCCAAGTCGGTGACGGCGATCCCGCCCGGCATGCAGTACGAGGCGAAGTGGGACGGGTTCCGGGCCATCGTGTTCCGCGACGGGCGGGACGTCGAGCTGGGCAGCCGTACCGGCAAGCCGTTGACCAGGTACTTCCCCGAGCTCGTCGCGGCCCTTCTGGCGCGGGTGCCCGAGCGGTGCGTGCTGGACGGCGAGATCGTGATCGCACGGGAGGGGCGGCTGGACTTCGACGCGCTCACCGAGCGCATCCACCCGGCGGACTCGCGGGTGCGCACGCTCGCCGAGCGGACCCCCGCCTCCTTCGTCGCCTTCGACCTGCTGGCGCTGGCCGACCAGTCGCTGCTGGACGTGCCGCTGAGCGACCGGCGGGCGCTGCTGACCAGGGCGCTGGAGGGGGTGACGCCGCCCGTCCACCTGGCGCCGGCGACCCTGGACGTCGAGGTGGCGCGGCGGTGGTTCGAGGAGTACGAGGGCGCGGGCCTGGACGGGGTGGTCGCCAAGCCGCTCACCCTGCGGTACCTCCAGGACGAGCGCGCCATGTTCAAGGTCAAGCACGAGCGCACGGCGGATGTGGTCGTCGCCGGCTACCGGCTGCACAAGAGCGGCCCGGTGGTGGGCTCGCTGTTGCTGGGCCTGTACGACGACCGGGGCGCCCTCCAGCACGTCGGGGTCTCCGCCGCGTTCTCGATGAAGCGCCGGGCGGAGCTGGTCGAGGAGCTGGAGCCGCTGCGCCTGGCGGACGCCGCGGGCCACCCCTGGGCGGCCTGGTCGGACGAGACCGCCCACGAGACGGCCCGGCTGCCCGGGGCGCCGAGCCGCTGGTCGGGCAAGAAGGATTTGTCCTGGGTGCCGCTCGCACCGGAGCGGGTGGCCGAGGTGGCCTACGACCACATGGAGAACGGCGCGCGTTTCCGGCACACGGCCCGCTTCCGCCGCTGGCGCCCGGACCGGACACCGGAGAGCTGCACGTACGCGCAACTGGAGGAGCCGGTGCGCTACGACCTGGCGGAGATCCTCGGCGCACCGCCCCGGACAGCGCCCTCCTGAGGCCCGCAGGCCCGCGGCGGGTCCCGCACCGGGGGCGCACGCCACCGGGGACGCACGCCACCGGGGACGCACGCCGGGGGCCGCCAGGAGGGCCGCGCCTCAGGCGGCGTGCTCACAGCGGTGTTCTCACGGCGTCATGAGGACCTTCACCGCGCCGTCCCGCTTCCGCTGGAACATCTCGTACGCCTTGGGCGCCTCCGACAGCGGCAGCCGGTGGGTGGCGAAGTCGTCGACGCCGAGGGGGTCCTCGTCCGTGAGGTACGGGATGATGTCGTCGGTCCAGCGGCGCACGTTGGCCTGGCCCATCCGGATCTGGATCTGCTTGTCGAACAGGGTGAGCATGGGCATCGGGTCGGCCATGCCGCCGTAGACGCCGACCAGGGAGAGCGTCCCGCCGCGCCGCACCAGTTCGATGGCGGTGTGCAAGGCGGCGAGCCGGTCGATGCTGAACCGCTCGGCGAGGGGGCCGCCGATCTTGCGCGGCAGCAGGGCGGAGGCGTTCTGGACGAGACGTGCGGCGGCGCTGCCGTGGGCCTCGGTGCCGACGGCGTCGATCACGGCGTCGGGGCCGCGGCCGTCGGTCTCGTCGCGGATCGCGGCGACCAGTTCCTTCTCGCTGTCGAAGTTCCGCAGGTCGTACGTCTCCACGCCCCGCGCCTTGGCCCGGCGCAGCCGGTCGCCGACCAGGTCCACGCCGATCACCCGTCCGGCACCGCGCACCTGGGCGACCCGGCAGGCCATGTCGCCGATGGGCCCGAGGCCGAGCACGGCCACGGTGCCGCCCTCGGGGACGTCGGCGTAGGAGACCGCCTGCCAGGCGGTGGGCAGGACGTCGGAGAGGTAGACGAAGCGGTCGTCGGACGGTCCCTCGGGGACCTTGATGGGCCCGAACTGGGCCTGCGGGACGCGCAGGTACTCGGCCTGGCCGCCGGGCACCGCGCCGTACAGGCGGGTGTAGCCGAACAGGGCGGCGCCCATGCCCTCGCCGGTCACCTGGGTGGTCTCGCACTGCGTGGGCAGGGCGTTCAGGCACATCCAGCAGCCGCCGCAGGCGATCTGGAAGGGCACCACGACCCGGTCACCGGCCTTCAGGTCCGGGACGGCCGGGCCGACCTCCTCGACGATGCCCATGGGTTCGTGTCCGAGGATGTCGCCGGGGGTCATGAACGGGGTGAGCACCTCGTAGAGGTGCAGGTCGGAACCGCACAGTCCGGTGGACGTGACGCGGATGACGGCGTCCGTCGGTTCCTGGATCTTCGGGTCGGGCACGGTCTCCACCCGTACGTCCCGCTTCCCCTGCCAGGTCACTGCCTTCATCGTGCCGCGCTCCCTCCACCGAGTTTGGGGGTCCCGCCGTGTCGGGGGGCCTGGTCCTGGGCTCCGCCCGGGTACCCGGCGGCGGTGCCCCGAACCGCGCGGGCGCCCCGGCCGGTCCGGGCCGGTCTCCCCCGCGGAGGGTGCGGGAAGCTGCCGGCCCGCGGGGTCAGGAAGGCGTGACGAGGGGTTCCACGGGGTTGCGGAGTCCTTCGGTCGCGTCCGAGACGCGCCGGATGAGGTCGAAGAAGACGACCTGCTCCTCGGCGGAGAGCGGGGCCAGGAAGACCTGGTTCATCCGGGCCGTGCGCACGCTCAGCTTGCGGTGGACGCGCTGGCCCTCGTCGGTGAGGCGCAGCAGGAAGCGGCGGCCGTCCTGCGGGTCGCGGACCTTGTCGACCAGTTCGCGCCGGCCGAGCCGGCTGATCACCTCGGCGATGGTGGAGCGGTCCAGCCCCACCCGTTCGCCCACGGTGCGCTGGTCCAGGCCGGGCTCGGCGACGAGCGCGTTCAGCACCGCGAACTGCGGTGAGGTGATCTCCTCGGAAACCATCGTGTTCCACAGCAGGTAGTGCGCCTGCTGCAACCGGCGGGCCAGGTGCCCGGGGTGGGAGGAAAGGTCCACCGCGGCCATGTGCGCTCCCGAGATCGTATTCGTTGGTGCACTGAACGATACCGTGCGGGAGCCGGGCCCGCCTCCAGGCAGCCAATGTGATCTGACCTGCACTTTCACCGAGGTCTTGACGCCTCGCTCCCCCGATGGCAGCGTGATGGACACCTCGCTGAAATAATCAGTGCCCTGATTAATTGACGACCTGGGCGCTCGGACGGATGGGGCTTCACGGATGGACAAGGTGGTCGCCACGGCCCTGGAGGCTGTGGCCGATGTGCCGGAGGGTGCGTCGCTCGCGGTGGGCGGCTTCGGGTTGAGCGGTGTCCCGAACGTACTGATCCAGGCACTGTACGAGCGCGGGGTCGGCTCTCTGAGCGTCGTCTCCAACAACTGCGGGGCGATGGAGTCGGGGCTGGCGGTCCTGCTGGCCGCCGGGCGGATCGTCCGGGTGACCGGCTCCTACATCGGCGCGAACAAGGAGTTCGCCCGCCAGTACCTCGCCGGTGAGCTGGAGGTCGAGCTGATCCCGCAGGGCACGCTCGCCGAGCGGCTGCGGGCCGGCGGCGCCGGCATCCCCGCGTTCTTCACCCCGGCCGGGGTGGGCACGCAGGTCGCCGACGGCGGTCTGCCGTGGCGCTACGACGGCAACGGCGGTGTCGCGCTGGCCTCGCCGCCGAAGGAGGTGCGGGAGTTCGACGGCACCGAGTACGTGCTGGAGCGGGGTATCCGCACCGACTTCGCGCTGGTGCGCGCCGCGAAGGGCGACCGGCACGGCAACCTGGTGTTCAACAAGTCCTCCCGCAACTTCAACCCCCTCGCGGCGATGGCCGGCAAGGTCACGATCGCCGAGGTCGAGGAGCTGGTGGAGCCCGGCGAGATCGAGCCGGACGCGGTGCACCTGCCGGGGATCTTCGTGCAGCGGGTGATCGCGCTGACCCCGGAGCAGGCGGCGGACAAGAAGATCGAGCGGCGCACGGTCTCCGCGCCGGCAGAGGGAACGGTGGCCTGATCATGGCGTGGACACGGGAAGAGATGGCGGCCCGCGCGGCCCGCGAACTCCAGGACGGTCAGTACGTCAACCTGGGCATCGGTCTGCCGACGCTGATCCCGAACTACCTCCCGGCGGACGTGGAGGTGATCCTGGAGTCGGAGAACGGCATCCTGGGCACCGGCCCCTACCCCACCGACGAGCAGGTCGACCCGGACCTGATCAACGCCGGCAAGGAGACCGTGACGGTCCTGCCGGGCGCCTCCTTCTTCGACTCGGCGCTGTCGTTCGGCATGATCCGCGGCGGTCACATCGACGTCGCCGTGCTCGGCGCGATGCAGGTGTCCGAGACCGGCGACCTGGCCAACTGGGCGATCCCCGGCAAGATGATCACCGGCATCGGCGGGGCGATGGACCTGGTCCACGGCGCCCGCACGGTCATCGTCGTCATGACGCACACCGCCAAGGACGGCAGCCCGAAGATCGTCGCCGAGTGCGCGCTGCCCCTGACCGGCAAGGCGTGCGTGAACCGGATCATCACCGACCTCGGCGTCCTCGACGTCACGGAGAACGGGCTGGTCCTCGTCGAGACCGCCCCCGGGGTGAGCGCCGACGAGATCGTCGCCAAGACCGACGCCAAGGTGACCCTGACGGAGGAAGTGCAGTGAAGGACGTCTACATCGTCGACGCGGTCCGCACCCCGATCGGCCGCTACAACGGCGCCCTCGCCCCGGTGCGTCCCGACGACCTCGGCGCGCACGCCATCCGCGAGCTCCTGGCCCGCACCCCCGAGCTGGACCCCTCCCGCATCGAGGACGTCTACTTCGGCAACGCCAACGGCGCCGGCGAGGAGAACCGCAACGTCGGCCGCATGGCCGCCCTGCTGGCGGGCCTGCCGACCTCGGTGCCCGGCGTGACCGTCAACCGGCTGTGCGCCTCCGGCCTGGAGGCCGTGATCCAGGCGGCCCGCGCCATCGCCGTCGGCGACGCCTCCATCGCCGTGGCCGGCGGTGTGGAGTCGATGACCCGCGCCCCCTACGTGCTGCCCAAGTCCGACCGGCCGTTCCCGGCCGCGCACACCGAGCTGTACTCGACCACGCTCGGCTGGCGGATGGTCAACCCGAAGATGGACCCCCAGTGGACGATCCCGCTGGGCGAGTCGGCCGAACTCATCGCCGAGAAGCACAAGATCAGCCGCGAGCAGCAGGACGAGTTCGCGCTCGCCTCGCACCGCAAGGCGGCCGCCGCGCAGGCGGAGGGCCTGTTCGACGCCGAGCTCGCGCCGGTGACGATCCCGCGGCGCAAGGGCGACCCGCAGGTCGTCGCCGCCGACGAGAGTGTCCGCGCGGACGCCTCCCTGGAGGCGATGGCCAAGCTGAAGCCGTCGTTCCGCACGGAGAACGGCACGGTGACGGCGGGCAACGCCTCCCCCCTCAACGACGGCGCCGCCGCCCTGCTGCTGGTCGACGAGGAGGGCCTGGCCGCCACCGGCCGCGAACCCCTCGCCCGCGTCTCCGCCACGGGTGTGTCGGGAATCGACCCGCAGTACTTCGGGCTCGCCCCCGTCGAGGCGGTCAACCGCGCGCTGGCCAAGGCCGGCAAGGGCTTCGGTGACCTGTCGGTGCTGGAGCTGAACGAGGCCTTCGCCGCCCAGGTGCTGGGCTGTGTGGCCGAGTGGCCCGAGTTCGACCCGGAGATCCTCAACCCGCAGGGCGGAGCGATCGCCCTCGGCCACCCGCTCGGCGCGTCCGGCGCCCGCCTCGCCGGCACGGTCGCCCACCAGCTCGCCCGCCGCGGCAGCGGCATCGGCGTCGCCACCCTCTGCATCGGCGTGGGCCAGGGCCTCGCCCTCGTCCTCGAACGCTAGGAATCCCCATGACTCTCACGCAAGCGGACATCGACCTGGAGATCGCGGCCGAGCACGCCGCGTACGAGAAGCGGATCGCCGAGGGCGCCCCCGTCGAGCACCAGCCGCGCCGCGACTACGCCCCCTACCGCTCCTCGGTGCTGCGCCACCCGAAACAGCCGCTGGTCGCGATCGACGTGAACAAGGACCCGGAGCTGGTGGAGCTGGCCTCCCCCGCCTTCGGCGAGCGCGACATCACCGAGATCGACAACGACCTGACCCGGCAGCACACCGGCGAACCGGTCGGCGAGCGCATCACCGTCTCCGGCCGGCTGCTCGACCGCGACGGCCGCCCGATCCGGGGCCAGCTGATCGAGATCTGGCAGGCCAACTCGGCAGGCCGCTACGCCCACCAGCGCGAGCAGCACGACGCGCCGCTGGACCCGAACTTCACCGGCGTGGGCCGCACCCTCAGCGGCGACGACGGCTCCTACCACTTCACCACCATCCAGCCGGGCCCGTACCCGTGGCGCCAGCACGTGAACGCCTGGCGGCCGGCGCACATCCACTTCTCGCTCTTCGGCACGGCCTTCACCCAGCGGCTCGTGACGCAGATGTACTTCCCGAGCGACCCGCTGTTCCCGTACGACCCGATCATCCAGTCGGTGACGGACGACGCGGCCCGGCAGCGGCTCGTCGCCACCTACGACCACAACCTGTCGGTGCCGGAGTTCTCCATGGGCTACCACTGGGACATCGTGCTCGACGGCCCGAACGCCACCTGGATCGAAGAGGGACGCTGACCTGCCATGACGAAGATCGACACGAGCCGTCCCGAGACCGTGCTGCCCACCGCGTCGCACACGGTCGGCCCCTTCTACGGCCACGCCCTGCCGTTCCGCGGCGGCGAGGACATCGCGCCCCACGGGCACGCGGACACGATCACCGTGCACGGATACGTGTACGACGGTGAGGGCAACGGGCTGCCGGACGCCCTGGTGGAGCTGTGGGGTCCCGACCCGGAGGGCAACGTGCCCACGGCCGACGGCTCGATGCGCCGCGACCCGTCGTCCGGCGGCTTCCTGGGCCGCAACGGCGTGGAGTTCACCGGTTTCGGCCGCATCCAGACCGACGCGAACGGCCACTGGTACGCCCGGACGCTGCGCCCCGGCGCCCGCGGGCACAGCGCCCCCTACCTCAGCGTGTGCGTGTTCGCGCGCGGACTGCTGGTGCACCTGTTCACCCGCATCTACCTGCCGGGCGACGACGCCGTGCTCGCGGCCGACCCGCTGCTCACCCAGGTGGGCGACCGGCGCGACACGCTGATCGCGCAGGCCGAGGGCAACGGCACCTACCGTTTCGACATCCGCCTTCAGGGCGAAGGCGAGACGGTCTTCCTGGAGTTCCAGTGACACCCGCTGTCCCCGATGTCCCCTCCGACGCCGGTCTGCTCGCCCCCGGGTGGACCGGCGCCCCCGCCGCCTCCGCGACGAGCGACGGCGCCTTCCTGCGGGCGCTGCTCGACGCGGAGGCCGCGCTGACCCGCGCCCAGGCCTCCCTGGGCCTGGCCCCCGCCGGGGCCGCGGCGGCGGTCACCGAGGCCGCCGCCGCGGACGCCTACGACGTACGGTCGCTGGCGGAGCGCGCCCGCGGCGGCGGGAACCCGGTGATCCCCCTGGTCGCGGACCTCACGAAGACGGCCGGCCCGGAGTACGGGCCGTACGTCCACCGGGGGGCCACCAGCCAGGACATCATGGACACGGCGACCATGCTGGTCGCCGTGCGCGCCCTGGCGCTCGTCCTGGCCGACCTCGACCGCACGCAGCGCGCGCTGGCGCGGCTCGCCGCCGAGCACCGGGACACGCCGATGCCGGGGCGCACGCTCACCCAGCACGCCGTCCCGACGACCTTCGGGCTGAAGGCGGCCGGCTGGCGGTCCCTGGTGCTGGACGCGCGGGACCGCGTGACGGCCGTACGGGACGCGCTGCCCGCCCAGCTCGGCGGCGCGGCCGGCACCCTGGCCGCCTTCACGGCGTACGGTGCCGCCGACGCGACCGCGCTGCCCGCCGCGTACGCCCGTGAACTGGGCCTGGCCGCACCGGTGTTGCCGTGGCACACGCTGCGCACGCCGGTCGCCGACCTCGCCGGGTGCCTGGCCTTCACGGCCGGGGCGCTGGGGAAGCTGGCGGCCGACGTCCTCACCCTCGCCCGCACCGAGACCGCCGAGGTCGCGGAGGGCAGCGGGGGCGGCTCGTCGGCGATGCCGCACAAGGCGAACCCGGTGCGGTCCACGCTGATCGCGGCCGCCGCCCGGCGCGCCCCGCAGCTCGCGGCCACGCTGTACGGGTCGCTGGTGGCCGAGGACGAGCGGCCGGCCGGGGCCTGGCACGCCGAGTGGGAGCCGCTGCGGGACCTGCTGCGGCTGGTGGGCGGGGCCGCCCGGGACGCCGCCGAGCTGACGGAGGGCCTGCGGGTGCACCCGGACGCCATGCGCGCGCACCTCGACCTCACCCACGGGCTGATCGTCTCCGAGCGGCTGTCCGCCGAGCTGTCGGCCGTGCTCGGCCGCGCCCGCGCCAAGGAACTCCTCACCCGGCTCGCACCGCGCACCTACGCCGAAGGCCGTTCGCTGGCCGACCTCCTCGCCGAGGAACCGGAGCTGAAGGACGTCGACCTCGGCGACCTCACCGACCCCGCCCGCTACACCGGCTCCGCCGGAGCCCTCACCGACCGTGCGCTGGAGCGACGTTGACCGAGAAACTGCTCAACCACCGTGCCGAGGGGCCCGCTTCCGCTCCGCCGCTGCTGCTCGGGCCGTCCCTGGGCACCTCGTACGCCCTGTGGGACAAGGTCGCGCCCGAGCTGTCCATCACCCACCGGGTGGTCCGCTTCGACCTCCCCGGGCACGGGGGCTCCGACGCCGGCCTGATCGGCCCCGGCGCCACCGTCGGCGACCTGGCCGGCCTGGTGCTGGATCTCGCCGACTCCCTCGGCCTGGAGCGGTTCGCGTACGCCGGGGTGTCGCTGGGCGGCGCGGTCGGACTGCACCTGGCGCTGCACCACCCCGAGCGGGTGTCGTCGCTCGCCGTGATCTGCTCGTCCGCCCACTTCAACGGGGCCGGGCCGTGGCAGGAGCGGGCCGCGCTGGTCCGGCGCGAGGGACTGGCCGGCCTGGCGGAGAGCGCCGACGCCCGCTGGTTCACGCCCGGTTTCACCGTGCC
Source organism: Streptomyces sp. NPDC088812 (assembly GCF_044750285.1). Lineage (NCBI taxonomy): Bacteria > Bacillati > Actinomycetota > Actinomycetes > Kitasatosporales > Streptomycetaceae > Streptomyces > Streptomyces sp. NPDC088812. The sequence continues at coordinate 165,680 of NZ_JBIVJP010000013.1, forward strand.
GGAGCTGGTCGCCGACCACCGTGACGCCGACCCCGGGGCGTACGCCGCCTGCTGCGAGGCGCTGGCCGCGTTCGATCTGCGGGAGCGGCTGGCGGAGATCTCGGTGCCCACCCTGCTGGTCGCCGGCCGCGAGGATCCCGCGACGCCGCCCGCGCACCTGCGGGAGATCGCGGACGCGGTGCCGGGCGCCGCGCTCACGGAGATCCCGGGCGCCTCGCACCTCGCGCCCGCGGAGCGCCCCGAGGCCGTGCTGACCGCGCTGCGCGCGCACTTCTCCGGTGGCGCGAAGCGGGGCATGGAGGTACGGCGGCAGGTGCTCGGCGACGCGCACGTGGACCGGGCACAGTCCCGGCAGACGCCGTTCACCGCCCGGTTCCAGGACTTCATCTCGCGCTACGCCTGGGGCGAGATCTGGACCGACCCGACCCTCAGCCGCCGCGAACGCAGCATGATCACGCTGACCGCGCTGGTGGCGCACGGCCACTACGACGAACTGGCCATGCACGTCCGCGCCGCCCGCCGCAACGGGCTCTCCCCCGAGGAGATCGGCGCCGTCCTGCTCCAGACGGCCGTCTACTGCGGGGTCCCGGCGGCGAACTCGGCCTTCGCGACGGCCCAGCGGGTGCTGGCGGAGGAGGACCAGGCGGATTGATCACCAGCGTCGGTGACGTCTGCCGGGCTTGATCATGGCGAAGACCTCCGGTGTGGTGGAGTTGTCCAGGACCGCACCGCACGGAGGTCTTCGTGTCCCACCGTCATGCCCGGCTGACCGTTCACGGCAGGCGGCGGCTGCTGGTCGAACGGGGCTGTTCCGGTCGCCCGGCCGCACGTGTCGCGGCCGAGACGGGCATCTCGCGCGTCACGGCCCACACGTGGATGCGCCGCCGGCGAGCGGAGGGCGAGCAGGGGCCGCACGACCGCTCCAGCCGTCCGCTGACCGCCCCCGCCCCCACCGCACGGCGGCGGCGGTGCAGGCCCGGGTGTGCCAGCTGCGCCAGGACCGCGAACTCGGCCCGCCCCCCTCCGCCCGGTCGTGGGCCTGCCCGCCTCGACCGCGCACCGCATCCTGATCCGGCTCGCCTTCCTGGACGGGCCCACCGGCCAGGTCATCCGCCGCGACGAACGCGATCGACCCGGCGAGCTCACGAGCGGGCAGGCGTGCTCACAGCCGGACCGATGCGGGCTTGCCTGGATCGCCGATCCGAGTTCCAGATTCCGTGATGCGTGGGCGTTGTCTGACGCAGGGTCTTCTCGCGGGAATGCGGCGGCGACCGGTCAGCGGGTGGGTACGACAGACCGAGGACGGCGGGCTTGTCTTCACCTGCCCGGCGTCACCATTCTGCGGCGGCGATCGAAGCGTGGCCGGACGAGGTCCTCACGCAGACCTGCACCGCCAGCACAGAATCCAACAGATACTGCCGGTCGATCCCGAGGATCAGGCGCATCATCGACTTGATGACCCGGCCAGCGGTGTGACGCGAGTGATGCCTGCCGCCAGAGGCACGAGTGGCCCTGCGCCGCAGGAGAAGGCCTCGACGGGAGAAGAAGGAGGAGGCGGACATCCCTGGACTGAGTCAGGGACCCCTACGCTGTACGCCCACACCAGCGGTCGTGCGGGTGTACAGGTCCCGGGCTGCGTCTGGGGGGTGTCAGGCGGTGATGCTGCCGAAGAGGTGGTTGGCGGGGGCGTCGGGGTCGTTGCCGTAGAAGAACTCCTTGACCGCCTGGTGGAACTCGGCCCGGTCCAGCGCGCCGGAGCCGTCCGTGTCCAGGGCGGCGAAGACGTCGGCGCAGTCCTTGCGGGGAGCGCCGGCGATCGAGTCGAACATCAGCTGGAACTCGTCCTGCTCGATCCTGCCGTCTGCGTTGAGGTCGACGAGGTCGAAGAAGCAGTTGGTGACCGGCTCGACCTGCTCGGGGAAGTGCGCGGGGTCGGTCAGGGCCTGCTTGAATCCTTGGGTCATCTCCCGCAGGTCGACCTTGCCGTCGCCGTCCTGGTCCATCGGGGCGATCACGTTGTTCCAGAACTCGTCCATCCCCACCGTGAGCCGGTGGGCGGTCGTGGAATCGTGCGCAGTGTTGCGGGCGGCGATGTAACGCTCGCTCATCGCGCGGACGTCCTGCTGGGTGATGAACCCGTCGCCGTCCACATCGGCGCCCTTGAACCACTGGGCGTACTTGCGGTCTTGAAGTGCAGTCATGACTGCGGATGGTAATCGCACGGCTACTCAAGTGGGGACCGGTAAGAGGATGGCCTGCCCCCAGTGAGAGGGCAGCCCCTATACGCCGGGCGTTGGTACGCGCGGTGATGCACCCTTCGGGAGCACGGGCCTTTCGTGTCAGCGTTCGAGGGGTGGTGGCGTGAAGGCGAGTACCTCCGGCACGGGGCCGTCGTAGGGTTCGACGTCGACGAGTGCGCTGTGGGCGCTGGGCCCCTGGGACAGGCGTGAGCAGGGCCGGTCGGCGGTGAGGGTATTGGGGTTGCCGTGGTGGTCCAGGGTGCCGCTCTGGCCGGGCTGGGCCGGGTCCCACCATGCGCCGGTGGACAGCTGGATGACGCCGGGCATGACGTCGTCCGACAGGATCGCACCTGCCAGGCAGCTACCCCGGTCGTTGTGGACGCGCACGATCATGCCGCTCTCGATGCCGCGGGCTGCGGCATCCTGCGGGTTGATCGTCACCGGTTCACGGCCATGGATCTTCGAGCTGAGGCTGTGGCCGCCGTTGTCGTACTGGCTGTGCAGGCGTGAGGCCGGCTGGTTGGAGATCAGGTGCAGCGGGAAGCGGTCCGATGCCTCGGCGTGGAGACATTCGACCGGTTCGAACCATGCCGGGTGCCCGGCGCAGTCGTCGTAGCCGAAGGAGTCAATCTCCTCGGAGAAAATCTCGATCTTCCCCGACGGCGTCGTGAGCGGGGAGGCCTGCGGATCTGCCCGCAGCGCCTCGAAGCTGCCGGGAAACGGCCCGCGCAGCGTCGGCAGCTGGGCGGTGGAGTCTCGCCAGAAGTCCTCGAAGGCCGGCAGGGCCGCGTCGTCGCCGAGGCCGGTCCTCGTCTGATCGTAGAGGTGGCGGACCCACTCGAACTCCGAGCGCGACTGCGTGAACTCCTGCTCGTAGCCGAGCCGGGCGGCCAGGGCGGCGAAGATGTGGTGGTCGGTGCGTGCCTCACCGGCCGGCTCGCGGACTTTCGGCATCGCGGTGAGGTGGGGGTCGGAGAATCCGGCGGCGAAGTCGTCGCGTTCCAGGCTGGTGGCCACGGGAAGGACGATGTCGGCAAACTTGGCCGTGGTGTTCCACCAGGCTTCGTGCACCACCACCGTGTCGGGGGCCTGCCAGGCGCGGGTGAGGCGGTGGAGATCTTGATGGTGGTGGAAGGGGTTGCCCCCGCACCAGTAGATCAGGCGCAGCTCGGGCAGGGTCAGGCGCCGGCCGTCGTAGTCGATGGTCCGGCCCTGATGCAGCAGGGTGTCGGCGATCCGTGCGACCGGGATGAAGTCCGTTACGGGGTTGGGCACCCGCGGAACCGATGCCACCGACGGGCGGCCCGGGGCGACGCCGGTCGCGTCCATCGTCGCGTAGCCCGCGCCCCAGCCGCAGCCAGGCCGGCCCATCGAACCGGTCATGGCGGCCAGCACGACCGACATCCAGATCGGCTGCTCGCCGTGGTCCGCCCGCTGAATCGCGTAGTTGACCATGATCAGAGAGCGCTGCGTGGCAAGGCGGCGCGCGAGGTCGGTGATCGCGTCGCGGCTGATGCCCGTGATCCCCGCGGCCCAGTCGGCGTCCTTGACGACGCCGTCGGGCTTTCCGGTCAGGTAGGAGGCGAAGCGGTCGAACCCGACGCAGCACCGGTCGAGGAAATCCTGATCGTGCCAGTCGTTGACCAACATCGTGTGCGCGATACCGAGCATCAAGGCGGTGTCGGTGTTGGGGATGACGGGCAGCCACTCGGCGTCCAGGAAGCCGGCCGTGTCACTGCGGATGGGGCTGACGTTCACGAACCGCACCCCGGCCTCACGGCACTTTCGCTGCAGGCCTTCAGTCTGATGTCGGGCCAGCCCGCCAGGGTTGATCTGGCTGTTCTTCAGCGCCAGGCCCCCGAACGCCACCACCAGCTCACAGTTCTCGGCGATCTCGTCCCACATCGGCATCCGGGACTGATAACTCCACGGAGCCCCGCCGATCACATGAGGGAGGATGACCTCCAAAGCCGCGGTGCTGTAGGTGTTGCGGGAATCGGTGTATCCACCGCCCAGCGCCAGAAACCTCTGCAGTTGATTCTGGGGGTTGTGGAACGCGCCCGCGCTCGCCCAGCCGTAGGATCCGCCGAACACCGCGCTATCACCGTGCTCGGCCCGCACCCGGGACAGCTCCTCGCTCACCAGCGTGAGCGCCTCATCCCAGCTCACCTCCACGAACATGTCCGAGCCCCGGGCCGCGTCGCGGGCACGCGGCAGACCCTCCAGCCAGCCCCTGCGCACCGCGGGCCGCAACACGCGCGCGCCATCATCCGCGGCCGTCACCATTCCGGGGCCGATGGGCGATGGCACGAGGTCATCGCCGCTGGGCTCGATGCGCACCAGCCGGCCCGAATCGACCACCGCGACATAGCTGCCCCAGTGCGTCGCAACCGATAAGCGTCGTTCCACCATGCCCAACCCCACCCCTGGAGCTTTCCCTGTTGTGGGAGAGCGGGTGCTCACGCCACAGGGGCTCCCCTTCAGCCGACGGTCCGCAGAGCGGAGGCTTCCCCTGCGGCCTGCTGCCCAACCTCCATCGGTGCGCGCGAGTGCCGACAGCCGCACAAAAGCCCCGCCACCCGAACGCGGGGCTACGAGGACCTTGCCCCGGGGCAGTGATGACTCGTGCGGCACGGCCGGGCTATGCCCCTGCGGTGAAACCGTCCGCTGCCGGGTGTAGGTGAGGTGGCTCGGTCGGGTGGTCAGGCGGGCAGGGTTCCGACTTGTTTGAGGAGTTCGGCGAGGTTCCATACCTCGACGGCGTGGCTGATGAGTCCTTCCTGGTTGAAGGTGGCCATGGTGGTGCCGAGGAAGGAGAAGTGGCGGCCTACGGCTTCGGCGGGCCACACGCCGGGCAGCGCGGCGCGGATCTCTCCGGAAAACCTCCACTGGACAGCCGCTCGGTCTCCAGTTTCGATGCCGTCGACGAGTTCGGCGTGCAGGGCCGCGTAGCTGAACCAGGGCCCGAAGTGCTCGCGTACTTCCTGACGGCTGTGCAGATCCCAGTACAGGCTCGTTTCCTCGTAGTGCACGTCGGGGGCGTAGCTGGCGACGGCGGCGTCGAGGTCGTCGGCGTTGATTCCGTCGTAGATGCGCTGAAAGGCCGCGAGGCGGGGGCCGTTCATGGTGTCGTCCTCCGGGTGGGCGGGTGATGGTGGTCAGCGGGCGGGGCCGGAGTAGCGGAGGGCTTCATCTTCTCTCCAGGAGCAGGTGGAACTTGCTGGGGTGGACCTCGATGCGGGGGATCTCGCGCACGCGTGTGCCCGGGAGGTGCCGCAGCCGCCATTGCGAGCAGATCGTGGTGAGGGCGGAGAGGATCTCGGTGAAGGCGAAGTGCTCGCCGACACACCGGTGCGCGCCGGTGCCGAAGGGGAGGTAGGCCCCTTTGGGGATGGCCGGTGCGCCGGGCTTGAAGCGGTCGGGGTCGAAGGTTTCGGGGTCGGGGTGCCAGCGGGGGTCGCGGTGCAGAGCATGCGGGCTGAAGACGACCTCGGTGCCGGCTGTCAGCAGCACCCCGCCGAGTTCGCATATCTCCAGCGTGCGGCGCATGAAGAAGCTGAGCGTGTGCAGGCGCAGGGTCTCCTGCACAAACCGAGTGGTGTAGGAGAGTCGGCGTAACTGCTTGGGATCGCTGATCCCCGCCGCAGCCACGGCGCCGACCTCGTCATGAACCCGCTGTTCGGCCTGGGGGTGCCGGGCCAGTTCGTGAAAGAGCCAGGCGAGTGTGGAGCCTGTGGTCTCCACCCCCGCGACGAGGAGGGATATGGCCTGGTCGATGACTGCCTCGTCGTCCAGCGGCTCGCCCACGGCGTTCCGCGCGCTCACCAAGCTCGAGAGGATGTCACCACTCTGGGACGAGGAGGCCCGATGGAAGGTGAGCGCCTCGCCGATGGCACCCCGCAGGTTCGCAACCGCCCGCTCAGCGCGCCTGCCGCCGGGAAGGGGAAGACGCGTCCACCATTCCGGAAGGGCGATCTGCAGGACCAGGGCACGCATCAGCACCGGCAGATTCTCCTTCACCATCTGCGCCACCGCCTTCCCCGTCCCGGGCGGAAGCAGGCTGTTGGTGACCGCGAGCAGGGCGATGTCGTTGCCGACGCTTTCGATGGCGACACGCTGCCCGTGCTTCCACGAGGAAGTCACCTCCAGAACCGCAGCCTGCAGCGCCCCCAGATGACGGGCGACCTGTTCCCGCTGGAACAACGGCTGCACGATGCGGCGCTGGGCACGGTGGCGTGCGCCCGAGCTGGTCAGCAGCCCGTGGCCAACGATCCGCGACAGCTTGTCGAAGAGCCGACCACGCTCGTACAGGTGGGCGTCGGTGACCAGCACCTGATGGACGAGAGCGGGGTGGGTGAGAGCATAGACAGGCACCGGCCCCAGGCGAACGGCCACCACGTCGCCATGATCGGCCAGCGAACTGAAGAACCGCAGCGGATCTCGAAGAAGAGCCGGGGCATGTCCCACGACCGGCCACGCCCCGGGAACGGAAGACGCACTCACCTCTGGTGGATCGGTCCCCATAGACACGCCTCCCAATCAGCCTGCCAAGAAGCGCCTGGTCCCTTCAGCAGCCGGACCGGTGATCGCCGTGAGGGCGCCCTGAGACACGACATGCCCTTTCACACCTGTCGCCCGAAACTCCCCGACCCTGCCCGAACGGAAACCGCCTGACGCCATCGGCCGGAAGCGCGGCGCCGAGCCGTGTCCGCCCGCGCACGCCCAGGGCCGTCAGGTGCATTTTTCGTCACCGCTCACTCGAGGTCTTTGAGGAACGGGTGACGCTCTGGCGGGCGAACTCGCTGGACGAGGCCATCGCGCGTGCCGAATCGGAAGCCCTCGAATACTGTGAAGGGTTGCATGAAGTCGACTTCGTCGAATTCTCCGAGGCCTTCCGCATGGACGGAGAACCCGGCGAGGGCAGCGAAGTGTTCTCGCTGATGCGAGAGAGCACTCTCGAGCCTGGAGACTACGTGCGGCAATTCTTCGCGACAGGACAGGAGCGGACCGGCTGAACGGCAGACCCGCTCCGCACCGGGGCGCATCACCTATTCGCGTCCGCGCACCTGTCCCGGTACGAGTCCCACCTGGGGTGTGCCGAAGGCGTCCAGGGCCTGCCGGGCCCGGGTCATCAGGCCGTCGGCGCCGCAGGTGCGGGCGAGGGTCAGCCCGCGGTTGAGTTCGGTCACGGAGCGGGCCGCGATGCCGTGCTCGATGCGGGCGGCGGCGTGTTCGTACTGGCAGGGCGAGGACTCCAGGTAGGCGACCGCCTGGGCGGTGAGCCGGACGGCGCGCTGGCCGGTCTCCAGGGCGGCGGCGCAGCGCAGGGCCTCGCCGATGGCTGTGTCGGTCCCGAAGCGCTCGGCCTGGCGGCGCGCGTCGGAGGCGAGCCGGGCCGCGCGGGCCGGGTCCTCGGTGGCGAGGGCGCGGGCGAGGTCGGCCGCCCACGGCACCAGCACGGGGTTGAGGTGCCCGCGGACGGCCGCCGCCTTCTCGGCCTCCTCCAGTTCGTTGACGCCTTCCTGGGTGCGGCCGACGGCGAGCAGCAGCCGGCCACGCACCGAGCGGGGGTCGGGCAGGACGATCGTGGACGGGTACGGCGGGGCGAAGCCGTACTGGTCGGCGATCCGCCAGGCCTCCTCGACATGGCCGCGGGCGAGCAGCGTGTCGACGAGGTTGCAGGTCGCGGACCAGTACAGCGGCAGCCCGCGCCCGACGCGTTCGGCCAGGCGCAGCGCCTCCCGGAGGGACTCCTCGGCCTCCTTCAGCCGGCCTCGGCGGCGCAGGCCCAGGCCGAGGTAGGCGTGGGCGAGGGCGAGGTGCCCGCCGCTCCAGCCGGCGGATTCGTAGGCGCGCAGGGCCTCGTTGAAGAGGGCCTCGGCGCGGTCGAGGCGGTCGGTGTAGGCGTAGGAGCTGGCGAGCATCATCAGCAGCTCGATGCCCCACTCGGTGTCGGTCCAGCCGAGGCCGGGCGCGAGGCGTCCGTTGACGAGGGCGCGGTCGCAGAGTTCGACGACGATCTCGGCGTTCTCGCCGTGGGTCATGGCGTCGAAGCCGCGCAGGATGAGCAGGGCGCGCTCGGCGTTGTCGCGGCCGGTGCAGGTGGAGGCCAGCGCGGCGAGCTTCTGCGAGCGGCCCGGTGACGTGGTCTCCCCGGCGTGGATGCCCTCCCACATGAACTGCACGGCCTGCAGCCGCATCCGGGCCGGTCCCGGCGGCTGCCGGGCGGCCTCCGCCTCGACCGTGCGCACGGCCTGCTCCAACTGGTCGTTGTGCAGGAGCGCCTGGGAGAGGCGGTAGACGGCGTCGACGCGCAGGCCGCCGTCGAGGCCGGGTGCGGCGAGCGCCTCCCGCAGGTGGCCGATGGTCCGGGCGGGTGCGGTGAGGAGGGTGGCGCAGCCGAGTTCGTAGAGCACGTGCGCGTGGGTGTCGGGCCCGGGCGGTTCCTCCAGGGCGCGCTCCAGGCAGCGGCGGGCCGCTTCGGGGGCGCCGACGGCGACGTGTTCGCGGGCGGCCTCCCGCAACTGCTCGACGAGTTCCTCGTCGTCGTCGGGATGGACCTGGAGGAGGTGGCGGGAGGCGGCCGCGACACCCCGGCCGGCGTCCAGGACGACCTTGGCGGCGATGCCGTGCATGGCCCGGCACAGGCTTTCGGGGATGGAGTTGTAGACGGCGGTGGCGATCAGCGGGTGGACGAACTCCAGTCCGCCTGCCTCGGCGACGGGGCCCACCGCGGGGTCGGGGTCGGTGAGGATGCGGGCGCTGCGCAGCAGGTCGGCGCAGCGCCCGCATCCTCGCGGTGCATGCCGGCGAGCTTGGCCGCCTCGCCGACGGAGATGTCGGCGCCGAGGATGGCGGCGGCCATGGCGAACCGGGTGGCGTCGACGCCCAGTTCCTCCAGGCGGTCGACGAGGCCGCCGCCGCGGGCCGCGCGGTTGAGGGGGCGCAGTTCGGTGGCCGAGGACTCGCTCGGCTCCATCGCGCCGTCCCGGACCTTGGCGAGGAGTTCGACGGTGTCGTAGGGGTTGCCGCCGGTGACGGCCCAGACCTCGCGGCAGAACGGGTCGTCGGCGTGCGCGCCCACGGTGGCGCGGGTGAGGCCGGCGACCGCGTCGGGGGTGAGGGCGCTGAGGCTGGTGACGGAGGATCCGGCGACGGCGGCCACGGCGTCGAGGTGGCGGGCGCTGTCCCCCTTGACCCCGCCGGGCCTGCGGGCCACGACGACGAGGACGGAGAGCTCGTCGAGGCGGTCGACGAAGGCGGCGAGCCAGCGCAGGGTCTCCTGGTCGGCCCAGTGCGCGTCGTCCACCAGCAGAACGAGGGGCCAGTCCCGCCGGGCCAGCCGGGTCACCGCGGCGACCAGGCCGTCGCACACGCCCTGCGGGTCGGCCTGGTCCGCGACGGGTTCCGCGATACCGAGGGCGGGGCCGGCGATGTCGTACCAGTCGCCGAGGTACTCGCGGGCCTCCTCGGGGTGCAGGGACAGCAGCGCGGGCTGGAGCAGTTGCCGTACCACGTTGAAGGGGACGGACCTGAGGGTCTCGCCGCCGCGCGCCGACCAGACCGTGCAGCCCCGGGCCTCGGCGATACGGCGTGTCTCGGCCAACAGTGTGGTCTTCCCCAGTCCGGCGTCGCCGCGCAGCAGGTGCACACGGCCGGAGGAGGACCGGTCGGCGCAGAGCGTCCCGACCGCCCGCTCGATGGCGGCGACCTCCTCGTCGCGCTCCCACAGGGCGGCCGAGGCGGCCGCCGCCGGCCGTACCTCCGTCATCCCGCTACCTCCCCAAGTCGCCCGAACGGCGTACAGAGCTTGAGCGTAGTCCTCCGGAGGCCGATGCGGAGGGCGGTCCGCGCAGCTGTTGCCCCGCCGGGTGACGGGGTGCGGGCCGGGACGCCCCCGCGGGCCTGCGCCAGGGCGGGCGAACGTCAACGGGGCATGCCGCGCGGCGCGTTGACGTCGGTTTCACGCCAGAGCGGCACGCAGTGCCGCACAGGCGGTCGTACAAGTACCCATCCCTCTCATACGACTTTCACCGACGCCTCATACGGTATGGGCATGACGCAGGTGACTCCTCCCGGGTGGTACCCCGACCCCGGGCAGACAAGTGACGGTCCCGCCACCGAGCGCTGGTGGGACGGCGGGGCGTGGACGGACCGGACCCGTCCCGCGGGCTCGGCCGACGCATGGGGTCCGGCGGCGCAGGAGCCGGCCGCCGGGTACGGCCCGGCCCATCCGGCCTACCCGCCGTATCCCGGGGCACCGGCCGGCCAGGGCGGACGGCGCGGGCTGCGCACGGGCATCGCCGTCGCGGCGGCCGTGGCGGTCCTGGCGAGCATCGGGATCGGCGTGTACGCGCTGACCAAGGACGACGGCGGCTCCGCCGGTACGGGAACCGCGCAGGGACCCGGCGGCCAGGACGGTCCGGGCGGGTCGGGCGGCTCCGGCGGGCAGGACGGCGGCCAGGGCGGGCCGTTCGGCGACTCGGGCGGGTCCGGTGACTCGGGCGGCTCGGGCGGGTCCTCCCCCGCGCCGGAGGAGTCGGAGGCGCCCGAGATCAAGAGCGGCTCGGTGACGGACGCGCTCAACGGCATCAGCATCCCGATCCCGGACGGCTGGACCGGGCAGGAGCTGAGCGTGGGAGCGCAGATCACGTCCGACTCCTCCTACGAGTGCCCCGGCGACACGTCGAAGACGTGCACCAAGGGAGGCCTGTACTCGGCGCCCGCCGAAGCGCTGGGCACCGAGGGGGACACGGCGGAGGAGGTCGCGAAGGCGGACATCGAGGCCAACGCCGAGGAGTCCTACGGCGGCACCACCTACGGCGAGATCACCTCGCACCAGGTGCTGGCCTCGAAGGCGGTCACCGTGGCCGGGCAGAAGGGCTACCTGGTCCGCTGGAAGGCGGTCACCAGCAAGGGCGCCGACGGCTACGTCGAGTCGCTGGTGTTCCCGGCGCCCGCGGACACCGACCGGCTGGTGGTGGTGCGCTTCGGCGTGGACGCCGACCAGTCGGTGTCGGTCATCGACACCGTCACCAAGGGCATCAAGGCCGCCTCGGGCGGCGGCAGCGGCAGCGGCCAGGACGTCTGAACCGCCCCGGACGCCGGTCGGCCGGGTGGGGCGCCCCTCCGCTCAAGGGGAACCCCACCCGGCCGGGGGGTGCGCGCCGCCCCCGTCCCCACGGTGCGGCGCGAGCAGGTCACCGTCCGGTCATCCCGCGGACGGCGGCCTGGGTCATGGTGTGAGGCCGAGCGCCGGCAGCACGACGGCCTCCACGAAACGCAGCAGGTACTCCTCGTCGGCGTAGGTGCCGTCCACGACGGGGCGGGCGCGGACGACGCCGAACATCTGGGCCGGGACGAACTCCAGCGCCGGGTGCCCGGCCGGGACCTCCCCGCGCTCGACACCGCGCCGCAGGATCTCCCGCAGGGCGGCGATCTCCGGGTCGACGAGCGCCTCGCGCAGGGCCCGGGCGAGTTCCTGGTCCTGGGTGACCGCGTGGCCGAGTGCCTGGAGCAGCTTGGTGTCGGCCGTGGACCAGCGGGCCGCGGCCCGCGCGGCCTCGCGCAGGTCCCCGGTGAGCGACCCGGTGTCGATGCCGGTCAGCCAGGAGCGGCGCCGGGAGCGCAGCGCGGCCACCACGAACTGCGGCTTGGTCTTCCACTGCCGGTAGAGGGTGGACTTGCTGCACCGCGTGCTGCTGGCGACCCCCTCCATGGTGACGGACTCGTAGCCGCACTCGCGGATCTGTTCGAGGACGGCGTCGAAGAACTCCTGCTCGCGCTCGGGCGTGAGCTTGGAGCGGCGCGAGGCGGTGACCGGGTCCGGTCCGTCCGCGGCCTGCGACGTCATCGCTGTGTCCCCTCGTGACTGTCGTTGCTGTCGTTGCTTGTCGTTGCTGTCGTCACCGCTGTCGCCGTCGGCGCCGTGCGAGGAGCCCGTGGGGGCCCGTGGGGGCCCGACTCCAGTGTGTCCGACGACAATCGATACGCCAGTGTACCGGTACCGAGGCGTATCGGTACACTGGCGTATCGGTACGAGATCGTATCGATGGTGCATACACGGGTCTTTGGTCCGCGCCGCACCTCCACACGCACCACCGTCATCGAAGGGGCCGGGGGATGAACGTCCGCACCGAGCCTGGGGAAGCGGAGCCGGCCGAGCCTGGGGAAGCGGAGCCGGCCACGCCGGCCCGGCCTCCCGTGGTCCGGGAGCTGCTGCTCGTCGCAGGGCTCTTCCTCGTCTACAAGACGGGACGGCAACTGGCCGCGGGCCACACGGCCGAGGCCTTCCGCAACGCCCACCGGGTGTGGGACGCCGAACGGTGGCTCCGCCTGCCCGGCGAGGGCGCGGTGCAGTCCCTGCTGCTGCACGGCGACACCCTGGCCCGCGCCGCGAACACCTACTACGCGACCGTCCACTTCCCCGCCACCGCCGCCTTCCTGGTCTGGCTGTACCTGCGGCGCCCGGCGCACTACGTCCGGGCACGGCGGGCGCTGGCCGCCGTCACGGCCGCCGCCCTGGTGCTCCACCTCCTCTTCCCGCTCGCTCCGCCGCGGATGCTCGCGGCGGCGGGCCTGATCGACACCGCGCGGGTGTACGGCCCGTCGGTGTACGGGCCGCCGCAGACCGACCATCTGGCGAACCAGTTCGCGGCGATGCCCTCGCTGCACTTCGGCTGGGCGCTGATGGTCGCGCTCGGGCTGATCGCCGCCACCCGGTCGCCCCTGCGGTGGCTGTGGCTGCTGCACCCCCTGATCACGCTGTTCGTGATCGTGGGCACCGCGAACCACTACTGGATCGACGCGCTGGTGGCCGCGGCCCTGGCGGGCGTCGTGCTCACGGTGGTGCGCGCGCCCCGGCGCCCGAGGACCACGGTGGGATGCCGGGAGCGGCGGCCCGTCCCGGCCGAGGAGCGGGTGCTCGTGGGGGCGGGACGATGAGCGCCGCCCTCGTCGCCGTCGTGCTGTCGCTGCTGTCGGCCGTCGCCTACGCGGGCGCGGCCGTCGCCCAGGAGCGGCTGGCCGCCCGTTCCCCGGGCACGGGACTGCTGCGTCTGCTGGGCAGCGGCGCCTGGTGGGCGTCGGCGGGACTGAACGGCGGTGCCGCGCTGCTGCACGTCGTGGCCCTCAAGTACGGTCCGCTCACCGTGGTGCAGCCGCTCGGCGCGCTCACCCTGGTCGCGGCCGTGCCGCTGGGGGCCCGGGTCGCCGGGCGGCGGGTCGGCACGGCCGAGTGGCGCGGCACCGCGCTCACCCTGCTGGGGCTGGCGGCGATCCTGGCCGCGGCGTCCGGGCCGGCCCCCGAGAACGTGCTCGGCGTGGGCGAGGCGCTCGCGGTGGCGGGGTCCACGGCCGCGCTGATCGGGCTGCTGGCCCGGCCGGGCACCCGGCCCGGGCTGCGGCACGCGACCGCGTCCGGGTTCGCCTCCGGCGTCGCCTCGGCGCTCACCCAGACCGTCACTGTGGCCGCCACGGACCGGTCGGGTCCGCTGCTCGGCGTGCAGGTGCTGGGGGTGGCGCTGCTCGTCGCCGTGTTCGCGGCGGCCGGGCTGCTGCTGTCGCAGACCGCCTACCGGGGCGGCCTCGGCGCCCCGCTCGCCGTGGTCACCCTGGCGAACCCGGTGGCCGCCGCGGTCATCGGCGTCGCACTGCTGGGCGAACGGCTCCGGGGCGGCGCCACGGGCGTGCTGCCGGCGCTGGTGGGCGCGGGCCTCGCCGGGTGGGGCGTGGTGCTGCTGTCCCGGACGACGCCGGAGCCGGCACTGGTCGGTGGGGAGGAGCACCCGGGGGCGGTGGCGCTCACACCGGAACCGGAGCGGACACCGATCGGCAGGGCGGAGCACCCGGGGGCGGCGGTGCTCACACCGGAGCCGGGACCGGCCGGCGGGGCGGAGCACCCGGCCGCGGCGGTGCTCACACCGGAACCGGACCGGACACCGATCGGCAGGGCGGAGCACCCGGGGGCGGTGGCGCCGTCGCCGGAGCCGGCACTGGCCCGCAGGGCGGAGCACCCGGGGGCGGTGGCGCTCACACCGGAGCCGGGACCGGCCGGCAGGGCGGAGCACCCGGCCGCGGCGGTGCTCACACCGGAACCGGACCGGACACCGGTCGGCAGGGCGGAGCACCCGGGGGCGGTGGTGCCGTCGCCGGCGCCGGGACCGGCCCGCAGGGCGGAGCACCCGACCGCGGCGGTGCTCACACCGGAACCGGAGCGGGCACCGGTCGGCAGGGCGGAGCACCCGGGGGCCGCCGTGCCGGCGCCGGAGGCCGGGCTGGTCGGTGGGGAGGAGCACCCGGTGGCGGTGGTGCTGGCGCTGGAGCCGCGCACGGCCTCGCCCGAGCCGGCGCTGCTGCCCCGGCAGCCGGGCGGGCCGGGCCGCCCCGCCCCGCTCCAGGAGTCGGCCGCCGGGCCGGGGGGCGCGGCGGCGGGCGCCGTCAGCCGAACCCGCGCGAGTCCTGCTTGAGCGCCGTGTCCACGGTGAGCGCCGTGGCGACGACCAGGCTCAGCAGCGGCTCGGGCAGTTGGTAGTGGATCTGCAGGACGTAGTTGTCGGCGGTCGTGAACAGGGTCTTGGCGAGGCCCTCCCAGGTCTTGGTGATCCGGGCGACCTCGTTGTCCGCGTGGTCGACGATCGCGAAGTTCCAGGCCCGCCAGTTCTCGGCCCTGATGGCGCCGACCTGCTGTCCGTTCGCGGTCATCCCGAAGTTGATCTTCCCGAAGACGTTCTGCTGGGCGATCTCGCCGACCGGCTGCCCGTCGGGCCGGGTGACGATCACCCGCGACTTGAACACCTTCGCGGGCCGGGTCAGCAGCAGCACCGGCTGCCCGTACGCGTCGCGGATCTCCAGCTTGTGCGTCAGGAACTGGTCGATGCTGGCGACGAAGCGCAGGACCTTGCGCAACGCGCTCTGCCCGACCTGGACGACCGAGCCGAGCTGGTTGCCCTGCTGGTCCATGACCGTGTACTCGTTGGTGAGCTCGATCAGCTTGGCCTTCTGGTTCACCACCAGCACCGGCTCGCTGAAGAGCGTGCCGCCGCCGGCGCCGCTCGCCGCGACGCCGGCCTGCTGCTGCACCTGGCGCTGCACCCGCGGGTCGGGCCCGGCGGGCTGCGCGGGCACCTGGGCCGGGGGCTGCCCCGGCGCCTGTGCCTGCTGGTCGGCGTGGGTGTGCTCGGTCCACTGGGTGCCGTCCCAGTACCGCAGGGTCCGCACGGCTCCATGGGGATCCGGGTACCAACCCGCGGGTGTGTTCGAATGCGTGGTCACCGGGGCACACTATCCCGAGCCCACCAGGACCTGACCAGTCCCCACGATGCGGTGTTCACCGGCCCTTTACCAGCGCATTGCCCTCATTCCGTGGCGATGGCCGGGTCGCTGACGCCGGGCCGGCCGTTCTCGACGTGCCCGGCGAACCGGCGCAGGAAGGCCGGATCCGCGTCCGAGGTGACCGTGAGGTCGTACCAGCGCCGGCTCGCGCTCAGGTCGACGGTGCGCTTGAGGACCGCCCCGACGCGCACCCGGACGGTCGTCGTACGGCCGCCGTAGCCGTCCGCCACCGTCAAGGCGGCCGTGCCCGAGCCCCGGTTGGTGAAGGTCAGCTCCAGCCCGTCGCCGACGTGCCGGGCGACCACCTCGCATCCCGCCTGCTTCCCGGCGCCCTTGAAGACCCGCAGGAAGCCGTTCGGGCCGTGCACCGTCAGGTCGTGGGTGCCGTCGGAGCCGGCCGGGTCCCAGGTGTCGGAGATCTTCTTGCCGGCCTCGGTGGTGTACGTCCACGGCCCGTCCGTGCGGTTGCCGGAAGTGACGAGGAAGGCGGCGCCGGCCCTGGGGCCGGAGGCGAAGGTGAGCGTGAGCGTCCCCGCGGCGGCGTCGGCCGATCCGTCCACGGCGGGCGCGTACCCGAGCGGGCGGGTGGGCCGCAGGCCGCGCTCCTGCCGGGGAAGGACGCCCTCGGCGGGCGGGACGGGACGATAGTCGGGGTGGCGCTCGCGGTCCGGGGGCTCGTAGCCGCCGGTGTCGGGCAGCGTGACCGGCCGGGTGTCGGTGCGGGCGAAGTCGAAGGCCGCGGTCAGGTCGCCGCAGACGGCGCGCCGCCAGGGCGAGATGTTCGGCTCGCGCACCCCGAAGCGGCGCTCGATGAACCGGATGACCGAGGTGTGGTCGAGCGTCTCGGAGCAGACGTAACCGCCCTTGCTCCACGGGGAGACGACGAGCATCGGCACGCGCGGGCCGAGCCCGTAGCGGCCGGCCGTGTGGGTCGCGCTGCCCGCGAAGAGGTCCAGCGAGACGTCGACCGTGGACCTGCCCCCGGCCCCGGACTCCGGCGGGAGCGGCGGCACCAGGTGGTCGAAGAAGCCGTCGTTCTCGTCGTAGGTGATGAACAGGGCGGTCTTCGCCCACACCGCCGGGTCGGAGGTGAGCGCGTCCAGCACCTGGGAGATGTACCAGGCGCCGTAGTTCGACGGCCAGTTGGAGTGCTCGGAGAAGGCCTCGGGGGCGGCGATCCAGGAGACCTGCGGCAGCGTGCCGGCCCGGACGTCCGCGCGCAGCCGGTCGAAGTAGCCGTCGCCGTTCTTGACGTCGGTGCCGGTGCGGGCCTTGTCGTACAGCGGGTCGCCGGGCTGCGCGTCGCGGTACGCGTTGAAGTACAGCAGCGAGTTGTCGCCGTAGTTGCCGCGGTAGGCGTCCTGGATCCAGCCCCAGGAGCCCTTCGCGTCGAGACCGTCGCCGATGTCCTGGTAGACCTTCCAGGAGACGCCCGCCCGCTCCAGGCGCTCGGGGTACGTCGTCCAGTCGTAGCCGAGTTCGTCGTTGCCGAGGACCGGTCCGCCGCCCAGGCCGTCGTTGCCGGTGTGGCCGGACCACAGGTAGTACCGGTTGGGGTCGGTGGAGCCGATGAACGAGCAGTGGTAGGCGTCGCAGACCGTGAACGCGTCGGCCAGGGCGAAGTGGAACGGGATGTCCTCACGGGTGAGGTACGCCATGGTCGTGGTGCCCTTCGCCGGCACCCACCGGTCGTACCGGCCCCCGTTGTAGGCGGCCTGGCCGTCGGGCCAGCTGTGCGGCAGGCCCTCCAGGAACTGCATGCCGAGGTCGTCGGCGGTGGGGTGGAAGGGCAGCACGTCCTGGGTGCCGTCCGACTGGTGCCACACCGGTTTGCCGCTCGGCAGCGTGACCGGATGCGGGTCGCCGAAGCCGCGCACGCCCCGCAACGTACCGAAGTAGTGGTCGAAGGAACGGTTCTCCTGCATGAGGACGACGATGTGCTCGACGTCCTCGATCGACCCGGTGCGGTGGTTCGCGGGCAGGGCGGCGGCGCGCTCGATGCTGCTGGCGAGCGCGCTGAAGGCCGTGGTGGCACCCGCGATCTGGAGGAAGCGGCGCCGGTTGACTTCGGGCATGGGTGAGGGACCTCTCGTACCGGGGGGAGGGCGACGGCCGGCCGGTGCCGTGACGGAGTGCGCGCGCAAGGAGTGTTCCAGGGGCGCACAACGCCAGGGAAGGGCCGCATGGCGCCGATGTGACGGGCGGCGGTACGGGGGGTGCGGGGCGGGGGGGGGGGACGACTGAGCGGGGGCGGGCGGGGGTTGGGCGGGGCCGGCGAGGGCCCGACGAGGGCCCGACGAGGGCCGGGGTGGGCCCGACGAGGGCCCGACGAGGGCCCGGCAGGGGCCGAGGTGGGCCAAGTGGGGGCCGGTGAGGGCCAAGCGGGGGCCGGTGAGGGCCAAGCGGGGGCCGGCGGGCCGGAAATCGGCGGATGGCCGAGATGCCCCGGGGACGGCCTGTCCGCGGGGGCGGCCCACCGGTCCGGTACGCGCCAATACCGCCGGGGCGCCGCCTTTCCCGCCGTCCGCCCCGCATGCCCGCTACCACGCGGGAAACGCACCTTCACACGTTCCTCACATGACGCACACTTCCGGCCGATCCGCGCCACGGAGGCAACCCGCGGTGCAGACGGCGCACTCGCCGCCTGCCTAGCCTCCCGGCCCATGCGATCACCACTGATGAGACGCCTCGGCCTCAGCACCGTCCTCGCCGTCGTGCTGGCCGTGTTCGGCCTGGCCCCCAGCGCGAGCGCGGACCCCGCGCCGGCCGAGCTGACGTTCGCCACCGACACCGCGACCACCACGCCCGGCGGCACGGTGAACCTGTCGATGACGATCACCAACAACAAGACCTACGACATCTGGTTCGTGTACCAGACGATCGACCCCACGTGGCTGACCACCCAGCGCCCCGACCTGACGTACTCCTTCACCGGCTGCGCCCTGGCCACGGCCGCCGGCTCCACCCCCTGCTCCGGGACCGGGCCCGCCGACCTCGGCGCCAACTACGGCACCACCGTCCCGCCCGGCCAGAGCCGCACCGTGACGCTGACGCTCCAGATCGCCGCCGACTCCGGCTGCAACGGCAACGTCGGCTTCTACTCGTACTTCTACGCCGAGTTCAGCGACAGCACGAGCATCAGCGGCGGTCCGGTGTACACCCCCGAGACCCGCGTGCTCTGCGCCTGACGGCCCGACGGGGTCCGGGCCGACGGCGCACCGGCCGGCAACGCCCCGGCCGGCAACGCCCGGGGTGACAGGGCCCGTAGTGACTCGAAAGCAGTCTGTGATCAGTCACACACAGCGGTGTGGACCACTGGCACCGCGCCCGGCGGGCCCGACCGACCCGCCGGAGCACCGCACACGGCCCGGACCTGCACACCGACCGCTCCCGCCCGTCACGCACCCCTCGCCCCGACGGGCGGCCGAACGCTCAAATCCGTTCCAAAAACGCCCTGATGGCCACCTGCACTTTTCCGTCATGTTTCGCAGCATGACCGCAAAAGCTACACACAGCCATCACCATGTGACGCGACGGATGCGTCGACGACCGGCTTCTGAGGGGGACGCCGGCGTCGCGCAAGGGGGTGCGTCCGCTCCACGGGAGCCGTGCCCACCCCCGCCCGGGAGGGGGACTTCACCGCATGAAGCGGACCATACGCACCGCCGTGCTGACGGCGGGCGTACTCATCGCCGCGCTGGGCCTGCCGGCCGGCACGGCCCACGCCGACACCACCGCACCCCGCGTCGACCTGCGGGTGCTGGTGGTGAGCGACGGCGGCCCGTCGACCGCCGCGATCGCGGCGGAACTCGACGCGGCGGGAACGCCGTACACCGAGATCGACCTGACCCGGTCCGACCGGACCGTGATCGACGCCGGGTTCCTCGCGGACACGGTGGACGGCCGGCCGCGGGCCAGGTTCCAGGCGGTCGTGCTGCCCAACGACAACCCGTTCGCGGCCGGTTCCACCGAGATGACGGCGCTCGCTGACTACGAGCGCACGTACGCCGTGCCCCAGGTCGACGCCTACACCTACGCGCGTCCGGAAGCGGGTTTGCAGTACCCGGTGTACGGCGGCTACTCCGGCAGCCTCGACGGGACGGAGGCGTCGGTCACGGCCGCCGGGCAGGCGGGCCCCTTCGGCTACCTCGACGGGGCGGTGCCCTTCGAGGACAACGACCCGGCCGTGGGCGAGAGTTACGCCTATCTGTCGACGCCCGCGACCGGCGCGGACTTCACCTCGTACGTGGACGCCCCGATCCCCGGCGGGACGACGCGGGGCTCGCTGGTGGGCGAGTACCGGCACGACGGGCGGCGCGAGCTGGTCGTCACCTTCGTCTACAACCAGTACCAGCAGCAGTTCCGGCTGCTCGCCCGCGGCATCGTCGAGTGGGCGACGCAGGGCGTGCACCTGGGCGCCTCGCGGAACTACTTCGCCGTGCACGTCGACGACGTGTTCGCCGCCGACGACCGCTGGAACACGACCCTCAACTGCACGCCCGGCGACGTCGACTGCACCGACCCGAACGCCACCCCCGACCCGATCCGGATGACCCCCGAGGACGTCGACCAGGCCGTCTCCTGGCAGAACGAGCACGGCTTCACGCTCGACTTCGCCTACAACGGCGCCGGCAGCGTCGACCACCGGGAGGACAACGGCGGCGTCGACCTGCTCGCCGACGAACTGGTCGCCGACCGGGCGCAGTTCCGCTGGATCAACCACACCTACACGCACGCGTTCCTCGGCTGTGTGCAGGACACCACGGTCGTGCCCTGGCGGTGCGCCACCGACACCGCCGGAACCGTGCAGTGGGTGAGCCGCGCCGAGATCTCCGACGAGATCGCCACCAACCGGGTCTGGGGGGAGACGGCCGGACTGCCGCTGGAGGACGACGAACTGGTCACCGGAGAGCACTCCGGCATGAAGGTGCTGCCGCAGCAGACCGAGGACAACCCCAACCTGGCGCTCGCCCTCGCCGACAACGGCATCGCCTGGCTCGGCTCGGACAACTCCCGTGAGCCCGACCAGCGCGCGGTCGGCACCGCCACCACCGTGCCGCGCTACCCGGTGAACGTCTTCTACAACGCGGGGCGCGCCGCCGAGCAGGTCGACGAGTACAACTGGATCTACACCAGCCGCGCCCAGGGCGGCAGCGGGATCTGCGAGGACAACCCGGCCACCACGACCTGTCTGACGGCCCCGCTCGACCCGGCCACCGGCTACACCGAGCACATCGTGCCGCTGGAGACCCGGATCGCCCTCGGCCACGTCCTCGCCAACGACCCGAAGCCGCACTTCATCCACCAGTCGAACCTGGCCGAGGACCGGATCGCCTACCCGGTGCTCAGCGGCGTCCTCGACGGCTACGCGGCGCTGTTCGCCGACGACACCCCCGTGGTGAACCTGCGGATGAAGGACATCGGCACCGAGCTCCAGCGCCGTGCCGCCTGGCGGGCCGCCCTGGAGGCCGGGCAGGTGACCGCCTACCGCATCGGCGACACCGTGACCGTGGAGGCCCCGGACGGGCTCGCGGTCACCGCGACCCTGCCCACCGGCACGACCCTGGCGGGCGCGGCCTTCGGGGAGGCCTACGCGGGCGCGGTGTCCGGGTGGACGCCGTCCGGCGGCACCCCGCTCACGTTCGCCCTCCCGGCCGCCGCCGACGCCGCCGACGAACCGGCCGCCGGCACCACGTCCGCCGCCGCCACCGCGTCCGCGGAGGTCACCGCGCCCGCGCCGGACACCCGCGTCCCGGCGGGCGTGACCCGGCAGGTGCCGTACACCACGCGCGACTGAGGCCTTCCCCACCGGCTCCCGGGCGCGTCCGGGAGCCGGTGGAGAGGCCGGTCGGGGCGCCGGTCCACGGCCGGTTGCACAGCCGGCCGTCCTCCCCACCGACGGGCCTCCCCACCGACGGGCCGGTCCGTGGGCGGGCCGGTCCGTGGGCGGGCCGGTCCGTGGGCGGGCCGGCAGACCGGGGCCAGGAACGGGGCTCGGACCGAGCGGCGGACCGGAGCCAGGGACCGGACTCGGACCGGACTCGGACCGGGCTACGGACCGGACTCGGACCGGTCGGCAGACCGGAGCCAGGGACCGGACTCGGACCGGACTCGGACCGGGCTACGGACCGGACTCGGACCGGTCGGCAGACCGAGCTACGGACCGGCCTAGGAACCGTGGGCAGACCGGCTCACGGACCCTCCGGCCAACCGGCCCACGCACCCGTCCGCCGATCGGTCCACCGGCCCCGCCGACGAACCGGCCCACGGATCCGTCCGCGCACCGGCTCACAGCCCCCCGCCGGCGGACCGGACCGCGGACCGGACCGCGAACCGCTCCGCGGACCGGCCCCCGCGTTCGCCGACGGACCCGGCCCTCGGCCGGTCGACGGACCCGGCCCGCGGCCCGGCCGACGGACCGACCGACAGACCGACCATCGGACCAGCCGACGGACCAGCCGACGGACCAACCGACGGACCAGCCCTCGGACCGGCCGTCGGCAGACCCTTCGATCCAACGGTTCCGGCCGCTCTCCACCCAGGCCGGGACCACCACAGGCGAAACGGTTCCCCCCAGGAGCCGACCGCAGTCGGGCGACCGGCCCGGCGCGGACCACCCCACACCCACACCTCGGCCGTGGAGCACACCGATGCACGATCCCCACGGCGCGCGACGCCCCGGCGCAACGCGCGTCACCCTGCTCACCGAAGGCACCTACCCGCACAGTCACGGCGGCGTGAGCGTTTGGTGCGACCAGCTCGTGCAGGGCATGCCCGATGTCGGCTTCGACGTCATCGCGGTCACCGGCACGGGCCGCGAACCCCTGGTGTGGGAGCTGCCCGCGCACGTCTCACGCGTGCTCTCCGTCCCGATGTGGGGCGCTCCACCCGAGGGCCGCCCGCCCCGCGGCCGCCCGCGCGACCGGCTCGCCACCGCCTACGAGGAGTTCCTCACCGCGCTCCTCGACCCGCGTGCCGAGGGCGGCTTCGCGCCCGCCCTGTACACGATGGCGCGGTCGGCCGCGGACGGCGGGCTCAGCGCCTTCCTGCGCGGCGACCGGGCGGTCGCCCTGCTGACCGCCGTCTGGAACCGGCCCGGGCTCACCGTGCGCGAGGCCCGGCCGACCGTGCACGACGCGCTGACCGCGACCGCCCTGCTGGAGCACGCGCTGCGCCCACTGGCGGCGCCGCCGCCGGAGACCGGAGTCGCCCACGCGGTCAGCGGCGGGGTCGCCGTCCTGCCGGGCCTCGCCGCCCTCGAACGGCACGGCGTCCCCCTGCTGCTGACCGAGCACGGCGTCTACCTGCGCGAGCGCTACCTCGGCTACCGCACCGCCCCCTATCGCTGGCCGGTGAAGGCGGTCGTCCTCGGCTTCTTCCGGCTGCTGGCCGAGGAGACGTACCGCCGGGCCGCCCTGATCACTCCCGGCAACCGCTACAACCGGCTGTGGGAGGAACAGGGCGGTGCCGCCCCGGAGTCGATCCGCACGGTCTACAACGGGGTGGACCCCGCCGCGTTCCCGCCGGCCGGGCCCGAGCCGGAGGCGCCCACCCTGAGCTGGGCCGGCCGGGTCGACCCGATCAAGGACCTGGAGACCCTGATCCGCGCCTTCTCCCTCGTCCGGGCCCGCCGTCCCGAGGCCCGATTGCGGCTGTTCGGCGGGACACCGCGCGGCGGCGAGGCCTACCGGGAGCGGTGCGAGGCGCTGGCCGCCGAGCTGGGTCACGCGGACGCCGTCACCTTCGAGGGCCGCGTCGACGACATCAAGGACGCCTACGCCGCCGGCAGCGTCGTGATGCTCTCCAGCATCAGCGAGGGTTTCCCGTTCACGCTCATCGAGGCCATGTCGTGCGGCCGGGCGACCGTCTCCACCGACGTGGGCGGGGTGCGGGAGGCCGTCGGCGACACCGGGCTGGTGGTCCCGCCGCGCGACCCGGCGGCGATGGCCGCGGCGGCGCTGGAGCTGCTCGCCGACCCGGGGCGGCGGCGGGCGATGGGCGAGGCGGCGCGGCTGCGGGTGATCGAGCAGTTCACCCTGCGGCAGACCGTCGACACGTTCCGGTCCATCTACCAGGAGCTGCCCACGGTGGGGCGGGGCGTGACGGCGGGCGACGTCCGCGTCGAGCGAGCGGTCCCGACGGTCACGGGGAGCCTCGCCGGATGAGCGGCCCGATATCCCTCGAACCGGGCGGCGCCGAACGGGACACGCTCGCGCTCCGCCTCGCCGGGACCCGCCCGCCGCGCCGCCGCCCGCGCTGGGCCCTGGACGACACCACGCTCGCCATCCGGTTGCCGGGCACCGGACCGGACGAGGAGGCGGTCAGCGCCCTCGCCGCCGAACTCGCCGACCGCATCGGCCCCGCCGTCCACCCCTACGAGGTGGCCGCGCTGCTGGAGGCGGAGGGCCTGCCGGGCTCGGTGATCAAGGAGCGGTACGGCCACCCGGACCTGTTCTCGCTCGCCGCCGCGCTGTACGAGCGGGTGCCGCGCACGTTCCCCGATCCCGCGCCGACGGCCGACCCGTGGCGCCCGGACACCGTGCGCTGTCTGCTGCGGGGCGTGCTGTTCGCGCTGCCCGGCCTCGCCTACCTGCTCACGGCGCCGCTGTGGGACGCGGGCCGGCACACCGCCGTGCTCGTCGTGGCGGGGCTGGTGTCCTGGGCGTGGGGGCAGGCGCTGGGCCACCGCGCCCATCTGCGGAGGGCGACCGGGCCGCGGGAGGCGGGCCGCACCCTCCTGGTGGGCGCGCCGGTGGGGGCCGTGGTGGCCACGGCGGCCGCCGCGCTGCCCGCCGGGGGCGGGCCGGTGACCCTGGTGGCGGCCGCACAGTCGGCGTACCTCGCGGCGGCGGGCGTGCTGCTCGTCCTGGGCCGGGAACGGCTGCTGTCGGCCGCGCTCGCTCCCCTGGTCGCGGGTGCCGCCGTGCTGCCCTGGGCGGAGCCGGGCCCGTGGCTGCGGGCGGGGCTCCCGCTGCTGGCGCTGCTCGCCGTCCTCGCCGTCACCGGCCACGCCCTGCGGGCCGCGCTCGCCGCGCCCGCCGTGCCCGGCGCCGGCCGGCCGCCCGTGCTGCGGTCGCTGCCGTACGGCCTGTTCGGGCTGGCGGCGGGGGTGCTGGTGCTGCTGGCGGGAGAGCGGGAGCCGTACGCGGTGATCGTGCTGACGGTGAGCATGGGCCCGGCGGAGTGGCTGCTGTACCGCTACCGGGGGCTGTCGGTGGCCGCGCTGCGCGCCGCCGCCACCCCGGCGGGGTTCTTGCTGCGTTCGGCCGGCGTCCTCGGCCTGTGCCTGACCGCCTACCTCCTGCCGCTGCTGCCGGCGGCCCTGCTCACCGGCGCCGAACCGGCCGTCGTACTGCCCCTGGCGGCGGCCCTGTGGACCGCGCTGCTGCTCCAGGCGTTCGGGGCGGCCTGGCCGTCGGCCGCCATCTGTCTCACGGCGGCGGGCGGTGCCGGGGCGGCCGTCCTCCTGCACCTCCCACCGGGCCCGGCCGTGCTCCCGCTCGGCTGCGGTGCCGCGGCGCTCTGTCTGGCGGCGTGTGCGCTGCGGCTGCTGGGCCGCCCGGCCGCGCACGCCTGAGACCACCCGCCCCGCCCTGCCGCGCACGCCTGAGACCACCCGCCCCGCCCGGCCCCGCAGCACCACCGCACCACAGCCGCCACCACCACAGCCGCCGCACCGATCCGCACCGATCCGCACCGATCCGCTCCGCTCCAATCCGCACCGATCCGCTCCGGTCCCGATCCGCACCGCCCGGCTCCCTACCCCCCGGGCCCGACCCGCACCACCACCCCGTGCCACCGCCGCGCACCTTCACCCCGCACCTTCACCCCGCACCACCACCCCGCTCCTCCCCTCCACCGACCGAAAGGACCACCGAGTTGACCTCCGCACCGCTCGCCGCCGTCACCGGAGCCGAGGGTTTCATCGGCTCCCATCTCACCGAGGCGCTGGTCGCCTCCGGCCACCGGGTCAGGGCCATGGCCCAGTACAACTCCTTCTCCTCCTACGGCTGGCTGGAGACGCTGCACCCGGACGTCCTGGACCAGGTGGAGGTCGTCCTCGGCGACGTCCGCGACCCCGGCTCGGTCCGCGGGCTGCTCGACGGCGCCGACACCGCCTACCACCTGGCCGCGCTGATCGCGATCCCGTACTCCTACCAGGCGCCGCACAGCTACGTGGACACCAACGTCACCGGCACCCTCAACGTGCTGGAGGCGGTCCGTGCCCTCGGCACGCCCCGGCTGGTGCACACGTCCACGAGCGAGACGTACGGCACCGCGCGGACCGTGCCGATCACCGAGGACCACCCGATCAACACCCAGTCGCCGTACGCCGCGTCGAAGGCGGGCGGGGACCGGCTGGCCGACAGCTACCACGCCAGCTTCGGCACGCCGGTGGTGACGCTGCGGCCGTTCAACACCTTCGGGCCGCGCCAGTCGATGCGGGCGGTCATCCCCACCGTCATCGGCCAGGTCGCCGCCGGGGAGCGCACGATCACCCTGGGCGACCTGCGTCCCACCCGTGACTTCACCTTCGTCGAGGACACCGCGCGGGCCTTCCTCGCGGTGGGCACCGCGCCCGCGGAGCGGGTCGTCGGGCGCACCTTCAACGCCGGTACCGGTGGCGAGATCTCCGTGGGGGACCTGGTCGCGCTGATCGGCAAGGTGATGGACACCGCCCTCGACGTGCGGGAGGACGCCACCCGTATCCGGCCCGCGAACTCCGAGGTGATGCGGCTGGTCGCGGACGCGAGCCGGCTGGCCGCCGCCACCGGCTGGCAGCCCGCGCACACCCTGGAGGACGGGCTCGCCCGCACGGTGGAGTTCTTCCGCGACCCGGCCAACCTGGCCCGCTACAAGACCGGCATCTACAACATCTGACCCCCTGCCCGGATCTGACCCGCACATCCACGAAGGAGGAGTCCCATGCACGCAGTGATCCTGGCGGGAGGCAAGGGCGTCCGGCTGCGCCCTTACACCACCGCGCTGCCCAAGCCGCTCGTGCCCATCGGCGACCAGCACGCCATCCTGGAGATCGTGCTGCGCCAGCTCGCCTCGGCCGGCTTCACCAGCTGCACCCTCGCCATCGGCCACCTCGGCGAGATCATCCGCGCCTACGTCGGCGACGGCTCCCAGTGGGGCATGGCCGTCGACTACGCCACCGAGGAGAGCCCGCTGGGCACCATGGGCCCGCTGCTGAACCTGCGCGACCGGCTGCCGGAGACGTTCCTGGTGATGAACGGCGACGTCCTCACCGACCTCGACTACGCCGACGTGCTGCGCCGGCACCGGGAGTCGGGCGCGCCGCTGACCATCGCCACGTACGCCCGCACCGTGAGCATCGACTTCGGGGTGCTGACCACCGACGACAGCAAGGTCGTCGCGTTCACCGAGAAGCCGAGCATGGACTACCGCGTCTCGATGGGCGTCTACGGCCTGTCCCGCGCGACGCTGGAGGGGTACACGCCGGGACTGCCGCTCGGCTTCGACGAGCTGGTCCTCGACCTGTTGCGGGACCGCAGACCGCCGCAGGCCTACGAGTTCGACGGCTACTGGCTGGACATCGGCCGCCCGGACGACTACGACCGGGCCAACGCCGAGTTCACCACCCGCAAGTCGCTTCTGCTCAAGGGAGCCTGAGCACCGCATGCGCATCCTCGTCCTCGGTCACACCGGCTATCTGGGCGCCCACGTCGCCGGGCGGCTGAGCGCCCTGCCGGGTGTGACGGTCATCGGCGCCGGCCGCTCGTCCGCCGCCGCGTTCCCCGTCGACCTCGCCACCGTCCGCCCCGCACGGCTGGCGAAGGCGCTGGCGTCGGCGGTCCCCGACGCCGTCGTCAACTGCGCGGGGGCGACCGGCGGCGACGCCGTGACCCTCGCGGAGGTCAACGCCCGTGGCCCCGCGGTGCTGTGTGCCGCACTGCGCGAGGCGGCTCCCGCGGCCCGCCTGGTCCACCTGGGCTCGGCCGCCGAGTACGGCCCCGGCGCGCCCGGCCTCGCGGTGACGGAGTCGGCGGCCACCCGGCCGGCCGGACCGTACGGCGCGACCAAGCTCGCCGGCACGGCCGCGGTGACCGCGTCCGGTCTGGACGCGGTGGTGCTGCGGGTGGGCAACCCGGTGGGGCCGGGGGCGCCGCCCACCGGCCTGCCCGGACGGACCCGGCGGCTGCTGCGGGCCGCCGGGCCGGACCCGGACGCGGTGCTGCGGCTCGGGGACCTGTCCGCGTACCGCGACTTCGTCGACGTACGGGACGTGGCGCGGGCCGTCGCCCTCGCGGCCACCGCGCCGGGTCCGCTGCCGCCGGTCCTCAACGTCGGCGGGGGCCGGGCCGTCCCGGTGCGCGAGCTGGTCCACGGCCTGGCCCGACGGGCCGGGTTCCGGGGCCGGATCGAGGAGGACGCCGGGGGCTCGGCGGGCTCGGCCCGGTCGGCGGAGGTGTCGTGGCAGTGCTCCGACATCGCCGCCGCCGAGGCGGCCCTGGGCTGGCGGCCCGCGCACACGCTCGAGGAGGCGCTGGCCGCCCTGTGGGAAGGCGACCGTTGAACCTGCTGGTCCCGCTCTACGTCCACCCGGCCGACGACCCGGGGGCCTGGCACCGGCTGATCACCGCCGCCCCGGACACCTACGGCGTCGTCCTCAACCCGGCGAACGGGCCGGGCGAGCGCCCCGACCCGGCGTTCATCGCGGCGGCCGCGGCGCTGCGGGCGGCCGGGGGGCGGCTGCTGGGCTACGTCGACACCGACTACGGGGTGCGCGGCCGGGCCGAGGTGAGCGAGGACGTCCGCCGGCACCGGGAGTGGTACGCGGCCGACGGCTGCTTCCTCGACCGGGTCACGGCGACGGCCGAGGGGCTGCCCGCGTGCCGCCGGCTGGTGCGGGCGGTGCGCCGGCTGGGGGCCGGGACGGTCGTGCTGAACCCGGGGGTGCACCCGGCGCCCGGGTACGCCCGTCTCGCCGACCTGACCGTCACCTTCGAGGGCCCCTGGTCGACGTACGTCTCGTCGTTCAGCCGGCCGGCGTGGACCGCCCGCCACCCGCCCGGCCGGCTGTGCCACCTGGTCTACGGGGTCCCGCGTGCGCTCGTCCCGCTCGCCGTGCGCACCGCGCACGAGCGGGGCGCGGCGGTCTGCGGGCCCGTGACGGGGCACCTTCCCAACCCCTGGGCCTCGTTGACGCCCGCGCTGAACGACGGGACGGAGCGATGAGAAGCAAGGCACTGGTGTACGTGACCCTGCTGGCCGCGCTCGCGGCCTCGACGCTGACCGGCTGTTCCGACCCGGACGGCCCCGACAACCCCGACGGTCCCGACGGCCCGCGCCGGTCCGCCGACGGGCGCGGCACGGCGCAGGCCCGCTGGCAGCCGCGCCCCGGCCTGGCCTGGCAGTGGCAGCTCGACGGCGCGGTCGACCCGTCGGCCGACGTGCCCGTCTACGACATCGACGGCTTCGAGAACTCCGCTGCCGACGTCGCCCGGCTGCACCGCGACGGGCGCAAGGTCATCTGCTACGTCAACGTGGGCGCCTGGGAGGACTTCCGGCCCGACGCCGACGCATTCCCCCGCTCGGTGCTCGGCGGGCCCAACGGCTGGGAGGGCGAGCGCTGGCTGGACATCCGGCGGATCTCCGTGCTGCGCCCCCTCATGGAACGGCGCTTCGACATGTGCCGCGACAAGGGCTTCGACGCGGTCGAGCCCGACCTGGTGGAGGGCTACGGCGACGACACCGGTTTCCCGCTCACCGCCGGCGACCAGCTCCGCTACAACCGCATGATCGCCGCCCTCGCCCACGAGCGGGGCATGGCGGTGGGCCTGAAGAACGACCTCCCCCAGATCCCGCAGCTGCTGGCCGACTTCGACTTCGCGGTCAACGAGGAGTGCGCGCAGTACGACGAGTGCGGGCGGCTCACCCCGTTCATCGAGGCCGGCAAGGCGGTCTTCCACGTGGAGTACGCCGAGCCGACGGCCGCCTTCTGCCCCGAGGCGCGGCGGCTGGGGCTGTCGTCGATGCGGAAGGAGCCGGAACTCGGGGTGTGGCGCAAGCCCTGCTGACGCCGCGGGTGCTCCGACGAGGAGTGACGGCTGCGTCCCTTGTGACGGGAACGCACGTTCTGTCGATCGATCCACCGAAGGACCCTCATTTATGCCATTGGCAGGTTATAGACTTCCGTCCCTGCCCGCGTCTGGGGGACGGGCAGGCAGACCGGCCACCTGGAGACCATGTGGTGCGCATTCGTGTGAAGGTCCTCGGCTCCGCGTGTCTCGAACTCGACGGTGCGCGCGTCCGCCTCTCGCCGCAGGCCGTGAAACTCCTGCTGCGTCTCGTCGCCGCCGACGGCGACACCATTCCCGCCGGGCGGCTCTACGAGGAACTGTGGGGAGCCCCGCCCGGGCTGCGCATCACCCGCCTGCACCGCACGGAGGTGCAGAAACGGGTCCACGAACTGCGCCGTGCCATGGCGGCCGGACCACCCGGCGACCAGGCCGGCCTGTTGCGCACCGAGCAGTCCCTCACCGGGCGGGACCCGGTGTCGGCGTACCGGCTCGTGCTGGACCAGCACCAGTTGGACCGCCTGGAGTTCGAACGGCTGGTGAACCAGGCCACCCACGCGGCGCCCGGCCACGCCGCTGCGATGCTGAACGAGGCGCTGCGCCTGTGGCGGGGCACCCCGTTCGAGGAGGTGGCCACCTCCCCCTTCGCCCGGCCCGTGGTACGCAGGCTCACCGACCTGTACGACACGGCCCGCCGCGAACTGGTCCGCGTGCACGCCGAGTTGGGGCAACTGCACCTGGCCCTGCCGATCGCCGAGTCACTGGCCCGCCAGGCGCCCGGCGACCCGGAGTCCGCCCGCACGCTGCGCGCCCTGCGGGAGAGCCTGCGGGCCCGGCACGGCGACGAGGTGCTGCGCCACGAGATCCGGCCGCTGCGCACCACGATCGTGGTCAAGCGGGGCGACCTGTTCGACCAGGACGACGCCAATGTCGTCGTCGGGTTCGGCGACACCTTCGACACCTCGACCGACGAGGACGTCGTCATCAGCCGGGACAGCGTGCAGGGCCAGTTGCTGCACCGGGTGTACGGCGGCAGCCGCGAGGACCTGGACCGCCGGCTGCGCAAGGCACTGCGCGGGGTGACCCCCGCCGGGGTGGAGAGCGTCCGCGAAAAGCCGCGCGGCAAACGCGTGCGCTACCCGGTCGGCACGGTCGTCCCGCTGCCGCTGCCCGGCAGACGGATCTTCGCCACCGTCTACTGCCGGCAGGGCAACGACCTCGTCACCCGCGGCACGAAGGACCAGCTGCGCGCCGCGCTGGACCGGCTGTGGGAGTCGGTGACCGTGCACGGCCTGTACAAGCCGGTGGCCGTCCCGCTCGTCGGCTCCCGGCTCGCCCGGATCGACGGGCTCGGCGACGAGGAGTCCATGCGGATGATCGTGGAGACCTTCCTGCGGGCGTCGCGCAGCACCCCCGTCGCGCCCGAACTGCGCATCGTCGTCCGCACCTCGTCCCTGCAGCGGATCCGCATCTGGGACGTGGCACGGTTCGTGGAGCGCCTGGACGGCACCGGGCGGTACGCCGATGAGTGAGCCGATGCGCGAGCCGATGCGTGAGCTGCCGCCCGCACTGCGCGAGGCCGCCCTCGTCGTCCTGCGGGACGTACGGCTGTGGCGGTTGCCGCCCGACCGGTGGGAGCGGCTGGCCGGCCTCCTCGACACGGTCGCGGGCGCCCTGCGCGCGGGCGACGCGGACCGCTTCGACCAGGCCACCGTGGACCTGGGGCTGGCCGGGCCCGTCCGTATCACCCGTATCGGTGACACCCGCCGCGGCTCCCCCCGGGAATCCGTCCCCGCACCGGCACCGCCGCCGGTCCGGGAGCGCCTGAACCATCTGATCCACACCCTGTCGGGCGGCCCCGGCGGGACACCGGACGAGGACGGCCGTCCCCGGGACGACGGCCCCCGCGGGGGGCAGCGGGCCGGCGGACGTCCGTGACCGGGCCGGCCGGACTCCTCGACCAGCACCTGGTCGTCCACCTCTACGCCCCCGCCGAGGGCCCCGGCGCGCCCGCCGCCCACCGCGCCCTGCACGCCCTGTGGAACGGCTGCCGCCTGCTCTTCGGCATGACCGAACCGATCGCGGGAACCGGACTGCCCCCTGTGCCGCCGGCCGACCTCGGCGCGCTGCCGCTCGGCGCGGAGCGGGCGCTGGCCGCGCAGGAACGCCCCGGCACGGACTGCCAGGCCGTCCTCCGCCTCCACCAGGACGTCCTCAACCTGTCGGTGTCCCTGGCGGCCGACCGGCCCGCCGGGCGCACCGGGCCCCCCACCGGCCTCACCGGGTTCACCGGGTTCACCGGTCCCACCGGGCCCGCCCGGGGCGAGGAGGGCGAACGCTGGCGGGCCCCCAACCGCGCGTGGTCCGCCCTCACCGACCGGCACGCCCCGCACCTGCTGGGCCAGGCCCGCCTCTACCTGGCGCGCGTCCCCTCCGCCGAGGAGGTCCGCACCTGCGCCCCGCCCCTGTACGCACGGCTGCACCGCCTGCTGCCCGCCGAGGCGGTCCGCGCCTCCCCCGCCTGGCGGCGCGGCACCCCCCACACCAGCGGCCTGGCCCTGTGGGAGACCGGGGACGACACCGACGGACGCGCCCTGCGCCGCTTCCTGGTGGCCGTCGCCCCCGACGCCGATCGGGCGGCGAGCGCCTGGCTGTGGTCCCGGGGCGACACCGCGCTGCCCCCGTTCGCCCGCTATCTGCTGCACGCCGCCAAACTCCGCTACCAGCTGCGGGTGTGGCAACGCGACAACCAGGCCCGGGAGCTGCGGACGGCCCTGGAGACGCTGGGCGCGGAACTGCGCCGGCTCGGCGCCGGCGACCGCGCGACGGCCGAACTGCTGCGGCTGCGCCGGCTCGACTCGCTGCTCTTCCTCAACGACCTGCGCGCCCTGCGCCGCACCGTGGACATCGCCGCCGACAACCTGCGCCGGGCCGTCGGCCTGCCCCGGCCGGCCGGCCCCGGCACCCCGTTCGCCGACGACGCCGACCTCGCCCGCTCCTTCCTGGAACGGCTCGACGACGACCTGGCGTACCTCGGCCTCGCCGCCGACGGCGCCGGGGAACTGGCCGCGGCCCACCCCGCCCCGGCCCCCGGGCCCGTCACGCCCCCGCCCGCACCCCTACCGGGAGCCGTGCCGGACCACGCCATGACGAACGGCGCCACGACGGACCGCGCCACGACAGACGGCACCACCACGACGGACCGCGCCACGGGGATCGGAGCGACGGCCGAACCGGCAGCCATCCCGGCAGCCATCCCGGCAGCCGCTCTGGTCCCCGGGCCTGCGGCCCCCGCTTCCGGGCCCGTCGCGCCCCTTCCGGGGCCCGACGGCGGACCCGGCAGTGAACCCGGCGGCGACCGTTCCCGCAACGTCTTCGTCGTGCACGGCCGGGACGCCCCGGCCCGCGACGCGTTCTTCGCCTTCCTGCGCGCGCTCGGCCTGTGTCCGCTCGAATGGGAGGACCTGGTCGCCCTCACCGGCAGCGCGTCCCCGTTCCTGGGCGAGGTGATCGCGCGGGCCATGCCGTACACCCAGGCCGTGGTGGTGCTGATGACCCCCGAGGACGTCGTCCGGCTCCACCCCGACCTGCACGAGACGCAGGAGGCGGCGCACGAGGCCCGCTGGTCGTTGCAGGCCCGTCCGAACGTGCTGCTCGAACTGGGCATGGCCCTGGTGACCCACCCCGACCGGACGGTCATCGTGGTCGCCGGCGACCAGCGGCCGGTGAGCGACCTCGGCGGGCGCAACTTCGTCCAGATGTCGGGGGCGCCCGGCTTCCGCGCCAAGGTCGCGAGCCGGCTGCGGCTGGCGGGCTGTCCCGTCGACACGGACGGCCAGGACTGGCTCACCGCGGGCGACTTCACCGCCCTCACCGCCTACGACCGCCGCCCGCCCGGGGCCGGCCCGTGACCGGCCCCGTCCGGCCGGGCCCGCCCGCGCCCCGCCCCGCCCCGCCCCGCCCGGGAAGCGGAGGGGAAGCGCACGGAAGCGGCGGGAAGCACGGGGAAGCACCGGGGTGGTGTCGTCGGAAGCGGCGGCGGGGGTGAGGTCGGGGCATGGCGGAAACACAGAGCAACGACACCAGCCGGCGGCCCTCGCCGGACACCACGCTCGAACTGCTCAGGGCCCTCTTCCAGGACCGGCCCGGACTGCTGCGGGCCGTGACGCTCGGCGACCTCGAGGGCCGCGGCGTGGTGGAGGAGATCCAGTCCCACGACCGGCTGTTCGGCCTGCCGGTCTTCCAGTTCGCCGTGGGCCAGACCGGCGCCGGCAAGACCTCCCTCGGCAACCTCCTGTTCGGCGAGCGGGCGATGCGCTCGACCGGCTACCAGGACTGCACCGACTACATCGGCATGCTCAGGCTCCGCAGCGACCTGTGGTACTTCGACACCCCCGGCGCGGGCGGCGACGAGCAGTACGAGAACTTCGCCCGGCTCGCCCTCGGCCTCGAACAGATCCGGGGCAGGAAGGCGGAGTCGTTCGAACTGCTCGACTTCACGGACGCCTCCCTGGAGGGCGGGAAGGTGGTCGGCGTGCTGCGCACGGAGGTCGCGGCGGCCGACCGCGACCGGGAGTTCGGCGAGAAGTACCCGCCGGACGTCATCGTCTACCTCGTGGTGCCCCAGCGCCTGTTCCTCCGTCCCGACCAGGACTACCTCAGGGACATGCTGGAGCGGTACGGCGACAAGGTCGTCGTCGCCCTCAACACGTGGGAGAGCGCCACCCGGGACGTCGACGTGCTCAACGTGCGCCGGCAGATCACGTCGGTCTACCAGGACGTCTTCGGCGCCTCGGTCGAGCCCCGGTTCGTCCGGTTCGACGCCCTGAGCGGCACGGGCGTCCACGACCTCACCCGGGCGCTGTGCCAGGTGATCGCCCCGGAGAAGCTCGGCGGCATGCAGGCCGTCCTGGACGGCGACCTCAAGGAGCACGCCCGCCGGGAACGCAGCCTGCACTACCGCCGTACGGTCAACCGGATCGCGGCCCGGCTGGCGCTCAACACCGTGGACCAGCAGACCGGGAACCAGGACCTGGTGGCGGTCGCCGCCAAGGGCGTCAGCCAGTTCGGGGTGCTCACCTTCGAGGCCGGGGCCGCGGCGGCCGCCCTCCGGGACGCGCTCGCGGAACTGGTCGACCGTGAGGCGCGGTCGGTGCGGGAGAAGCAGTCCGAGAAGATCGTCACGAAGGACGCCGAGACCCGCAAGCGCGACATCGTCACCAGGGAACCGCAGTTCGACCTCGTCGAGACGACCCGCAAGAAGAAGCAGAAGATCACCCGTGAGGTCGAGCAGGTCACGGGCGCGGGCTTCCTGAACACGCTCAAGGAGCACGCGAAGGCCACCGTCGACCAGATCGACAACGCCCTGGGCGGCGGCGGCTGGGACAAGCACGACGCGCTGCGCGAACGGGCCCGGCGCAACTCCGTGCACCGGACCACCAGCACCGTCCAGGAGGAGGTCGAGGTCCCGGTCACCGAGATCCGCCAGAAGGTCGTCGGCTACCAGGAGAAGGTGCTCGCCACCGTCGAGGAGGTCGTGGGCGTCACCGAGCGCGTCATCGGCACCAAGGCGCTCAAGGGCGGGCTGCCGGTGATCGAGCTGCTGCTGTCGGTCGGGACGGGCGTGGAGGCGTACTGCGTCGCCGAGGACGGACGGGACGGCATCGACACCTACGTGGAACGGGAGCGGCAGCGGATCGCGATCGTGCTGGACCGGGCCGAGCCGCAGCTGTCGAAGCTGCTGCTCGAGGGCCACGACGCGGAGGAGGAGATCGCCGTGCTGCTCGACCGTCTCCTCGCCACGTCATGAGCGCCCGCACGAGGGGGCAGACGCCGCTCACCCTCGACGAGCCTTCCCTCGGCGACGTGCGCGCCGCCCTCGTCCAGAAGCGGCTGGGCACGGCCCGCGCCACCACCGCGGGCCGACTGCCCCGGCTGGTGTCCACCGGCCGGACCGGCAGCGGCAAGTCCACGCTCGGCAACCTCCTGGTCGGCTCCGACGACCTGCTGCGCTCGACCGGCTTCCAGGACTGCACCGACGCCGCCCACGTCCTCCGCTTCCCCCGCGGGCTCACCTACGTCGACCTGCCCGGCGTGGCCGGCGACGACCGGCTGGAGAACTTCAACCGGGCGGCGCTGGGCCTGCCGCAGACACCCCGGTGGCCGACCGTGGACACCCTGCGGGTCCTGCGGTACGAGGAGCGCCGGCAGGTCGCCGACGACACCCACCCCGCCACCGGTTCCCCGCCCGACCTGCTCCGCCCCGACCTCGTGCTGTACCTCTGCGCCCCGCACCAGGGCGTCGGACGGGCCGAGCAGCCGTACATCGTGGACCTGCTCGGCACCCTCGGCACCGAGCGCGTCCTGTTCGTGCTGAACCTCTTCCACGACGAGGCCGGCCGGCGGCTCGCCACCCCGCAGAACCTGGAGGACGCGCACGCCGCCCTGGCGCGCTGGCACCAGGAGGCGGGCCGGCGGCTGGACACCTCGCGGATCGTGCCCATGGACTGCCGGTCCGGGGCGGGGCTGGCGGGGCTGCTGTCCGCGGCCCGCGACTGCCTCGGCGGGAACACCGCGCTGACCGAGATCTTCACCTACCAGCACGAACGGGCGCCGCGCCTGTACCGCCGGGAGGTGCAGCAGGCCGTGGTCCGGTTCGCCGCACAGGTCGCGGCGGTCACGCCCGCGTCGGACGCCACGGCCGGCGAGGTGCCCGTGGCGGCCGCCCGGCGGCTCGTGGAGTACGCGGGCCGCCTCGCGGGCGGCGGCGGCCGCAACCACGGCCCCTGGCTGAGGCGCTTCGAGGCCCTCACCGCCAAGGAGCTCGCCGGCCTGCGGAAGGTGGCCACCGAGCCGGTCATCGAACGGCGCTCCAAGGACGTCTACGAGGACGTGCCGCGCTACGACTGGGTCAAGGAGACCGACTACAGCCGGCCGGTCTACGAGACGCGCCGCCGCAAGGTGAAGGTCTCGCCCGGCGACTTCGACGAGTTCCTGGACGGCATCGGCAACTGGCTGGGCGGCGACGGGTTCGTCGCCGAGCGCTGGGTCAGCGAGGAGGTCCTCGTCGGCTACAAGAAGAAGAAACGGCAGGTGGTGACCGGCTACGACCAGCGGTACGTGCGCACCGACCACTGGGACGAGACGGTCGGCGTCCGCGAGGTGGCCGTCACGTACGACCCCCTCGGCATCCGGGGCGTCACCCTCGCCCTCACGGCCTGGCACGCGGCCCTGTCCACCGTCGCCGGCCAGGCCCCGGGCCCCCTGGACACCGTCCGCCGCGACATCCACCGCCGCATCGAACGCCTCGGCTCCACCCCGGCGGCCCTCGCCGCCAAGGCGGAGCAGATCCTGCCCGAGAACACCGGCCGGCTGCTGGAGGCGGTTCTGCGCGCCGGGGAGACGGGGGGTTCCGCTTGAGACGGGGGGCGCCCGCGAGGCGGCAGCGGGCACGGGTGCCGGGCCGGGAGCACGGATGAGTCACGGGGAGCCGCCCCCGGCCGAGCGGCCGCCGTTGCCGCCGACCGCCATCACGCCGGCGCCCCCTCAGGGGGCGTCCGGCTCGGACGCAGGCCGCGGGCTCGGCTCGGACGCAGGCCGCGGACCCGGCTCGGATGCAGGCCAGGCGTCCGGCTCGGACGCAGGCCAGGGGTCCGCCTCGGGCAGGGGCTGGGCGTCCGGCTCGGATGCAGGCCAGGCGTCCGGCTCGGACGCAGGCCAGGGGCCCGGCTCGGGCAGGGGCTGGGCGTCCGGCTCGGACGCAGGCGGGCTTGCGGGCGGGACTCCCGCGCCGGGCCCTCCCGCCCCGGGCGGCCCAAACCCGGGCGGCCCCGGCCCGCTCGGCCCCGGCCCGCTCAGCCCCGACCCGAGCGGCCCCGACCCGAGCGGCCCCGGAGCGGTGGAGGCGTCCGGTGGTCCGGGGGTCTCCCTCGCCCGGGCCCTCTCCCTCGCCCGGCGCGCCTTCGCCGCGCGGGAGCGTTTCGACCGTGGTGTCGGGGGTGCGGCGGCGCTCGAGGAGGCGATCGCCTACGTGCGGGAGGCGTTGGCACTGCCCTTGGCGGAGCCGGGGCTGCGGGCGGTGCTGGCCGGCCGGCTGTCCTCGCACCTGTACCACCGGTGGCGGCTGTCCGGCCGCGCGGAGGCACTGCAGGAGGCGGTGGCGCTGGGGCGCGCCGCGCTGCTGGAGGGCCGGCATCCCGATCCCGTCGAGGTCCACCGCAACCAGTGCGGCGCGCTCGTCGCCCTGTTCGAGACGACGACGGACCTGGCGCTGCTCGACGAGGCGGAGCAGCACGGTAGGCGGGCGGTGCGGCTGAGTCCTCCGGGCCATCCGGCGCGGCCGGGCTGTCTGTCCAACCTCGCCCTGGTGCTGCACCGCGTCCACCAGTTCCGCCACGACCCGGCCGCCCTCGACGCGGCCGTCACGGCCGAGCGGGAGGCACTGGCCTGCCTCGCGCCGGACGATCCGCTGCGCCCTCGCCACCAGCACAACCTCGCCGGTCACCTGCGGGCCCGGTACGACGCCACTCGCGACCTCGACGCGCTGGAGGAGGCCTGCGCGCTGGGCCGGTCGGCGGCCGGGGCCCTCGGTGACCCGCTGCACCAGGTGTCCGCGGCCGGCGCCCTCCTCACCCGGTACCTGGCGCGCGGCGACCCCGCCGACGCGCACGAGGCGCTGGCCCTGGAGGAACGGGCCCTGGAGCGTGTCGCGCCCGACGATCCGCGCCGTCCCGCCTACCTCGACATCACCTCCGCCACCCTGGGCCACCTGGCCTCACGCACCGGGGACGCCGGATGGGCCCGCCGGGCGGTGGCCGTCTCCGCGGAGGCCGTCGCCGCCACCCCGCCCGGTCACCTGGACCGGCCCGGCCATCTGCGCACCCTGTCGTCCCACCGCCTGGCCCTCTTCCGGCTGACCGGCGACACCGAGACGCTGAGAGCGGCGGTGCGGGCCGTGGAGGAGTCCCTGGCGGCACTGCCGACGGCCCGTCCGGAACGCGGGGCCTGCCGCTCGGTGCTCGTGGAGGCGCTGGTCACGCTGTACGACCACACCCAGGAGCCCGGTCTGCTGGACGACGCGGTGCGGGCCGCCCGGGCGGCGCTGGAGGAGGGCCCGGAGTCCGGTGCGCAGCGCGTGCCCTGGCTGAACAACCTGAGCGGCACGCTGCGCGCCCGTCACTGGCTCGACCGTGACCGCGCGTACCTGGACGAGGCCGTGGCGACCGCCCGGGAGGCGGTGCGTCTGGCCGGCGACGACCCCCGCCTCCCGCTGTACCTGGGCACGCTCTGC
Source organism: Streptomyces sp. NPDC088812 (assembly GCF_044750285.1). NCBI lineage: Bacteria > Bacillati > Actinomycetota > Actinomycetes > Kitasatosporales > Streptomycetaceae > Streptomyces > Streptomyces sp. NPDC088812. Next base: position 204,589 of record NZ_JBIVJP010000013.1, read on the forward strand.
TCGGCGCTGCACGACCTGGACGGGGTGACGGGCGGCGACCTCGGCCTGCGGACGGAACTGGTGGCGGCGGCCCGCCGCGCCCTGGCCCACACGCCCGAGGACTCCCCCGACCGGGGTCGGCGCACCGGCGAACTCGCCTGGACGCTGGTCCTGCTGGCCCGCGCGCCGGGCGTCGCGGAAACCCCCGCCGGGGAGGCGGCGACCGAGGCGGTGGCCCTGGCCCGGCGCGCGCTGCGGGCCCTTCCCGGGGAGCGGGCGAAGCACGCGGCAGTCGCACTGACGCTGGGAACGGCGCTGGTCGCGCGCTACGGGCCGGGCCCGGACGGTTCCGGCGGTTCCGGCGGTTCCGGCACTTCCGGCGGTTCCGGCACTTCCGGCGGTTCCGGCGGTTCCGGCGGTTCCGGCGGTTCCGGCGGTTCCGGCGGTTCCGGCGGTTCCGGCGGTTCCGGCGGTTCCGGCGGTTCCAGCACTTCCAGCACTTCCGGCGCTTCCGGCGCTTCCGGCACTTCCGACGGCGCCTCGGCCTCCGGTGCGCCGGCCGACCCGGTGGCGCCGGAGCCCTCCCCGCCCTCCCCGCCCGCGCCGCCGCCCCCGTTGCCCCCTCCCTGGGCCGAGGCGGCGGAGGTCCTCGCGGCGGGCGCCGCCGCCACCGCCTCCCTCCCCCAGGACCGTCTGGAGTGCGCCCGTGCCCTGTGCGCCCTGTGGTGGGCCGCCGGCCGTCCCGCCGAGGCGCTGGACGCCGTGGAACAGGCGGTCGGCCTCCTGCCGTACGTCGCGCCGCGGCACCTGGCCCGCAGTGGCCGGGAGCGCGGTCTGGAGCGGCACGCCGGTCTCCCGCAGCAGGCGGTGGCGGCGGCCCTCGCGGCGGGACGGCCCGGGCGCGCGGTGGAACTGCTGGAACGCACCCGGGGCGTCCTGCTGGGCGAGGCCGTCGAGGCCCGTGACGGCCCGGCGGCACTGCCCGCGCCCCTGGCGGCGGAGTTCGTACGGCTGCGGGAACTGCTCGCCGTACCGCCGCGGTGGGCGCACGGCCCGCCGGACGACCGGCTGGGCGTCCTGGCGGAGGGCGAGCAGCGCCGGGTCCTGGCCGCCCGCTGGGAGGACCTGCTGGAGCGGAGCCGGCGCGTCCCCGGTCTCGCGGACTTCCTGCGCCCGCCCGCACTGCCGGAGCTGGTGGCGTCGGCGGCGGACGGACCGGTCGTCATGGTCGTCGAGGGCCCGGCCGGCGGACACGCCCTGATCGTCGGTGCCGCACCCGCCGGCCGGGGCACCGACGCCGGCGCCGACGGGGTGACGGTGGTCCCGCTGCCCGCGCTGACGCCGGGCGCCGCGCACAACCGGGCGGCCCGTCTGCGGGAGCCGCTCGGCAGGGGCGAGCCGCTGGACCGCCGGGATCTGCTCGGGCTCCTGGCGTGGCTGTGGGAGGCGGTCGCCGGGCCGGTGCTCACCGCCCTCGATCCGGCCCCGGGCTCCCGCCTGTGGTGGTGCCCGACGGGCGCGCTGGCGCTGCTGCCGCTGCACGCGGCCGGCCGGTACGACACGGACCCCGCCGTCGGCGTCCTGGACCGGGTGGTGTCGTCGTACACGCCGACCCTGCGGGCCCTGGCGTACGCCCGCTCCCGGGTGTCCGCGGCGGACGGCGGCGCACTGGTCGTCGCCGTACCGGAGCCGGAGTCGGCCTGTCTCGGCCCGCTGCCCGGTGCGGTCCGGGAGGCGGAAGGGGTGGCCCGCCGGCTGCGCGGGGCGCGGATGCTGTGCGCGGCGGAGGCGGACCGGGCGTCGGTGCTGGCCGCGCTGCCCCGGCACGCGGTGGCGCACTTCGCCTGCCACGGGGCGGGCGACACGGTGTCCCCGGCGGGCAACGGCGTCCTGCTGGCCGACGCCGACGGCGTTCCCCTGACGGTCGCGGCGGTGGCCGGGCTGGATCTGCGGGGCGCGGCGCTCGCCTATCTGTCGGCGTGCGGCACCAGCGAGACGAGGATCTCCCTCGCCGACGAGTCGGTGCACCTGGCCTCCGGCTTCCAGGTCGCCGGGTATCCGCAGGTCGTCGGCAGTCTGTGGAGCGTCCCGGACCTGGCCTCGGCCCGGGTGGCGGACGCCTTCTACGCCCACGCGGCCGACGACGGGCGGCTGGTCCCGGCCCGCGTCCCGCACGCCCTGCACCACGCGGTGCTCGCCCTGCGCCACCGCTACCCGGGCAGCCCCGAGCTGTGGGCACCGTACGTCCACCACGGCGCGTGAGACCAGGCGGGCGACCGGGCGGGCGACCGGGCGGGCAATACGGCGCGTGAGACCGGGCGTCCGCCCGGCCACACGACCGTCACGGGTCGTCGCCGGGGCTGCCGCGCGCCTCCGCCAGGGCCGCGCGCCTCCGCCCACGTCCCGCCGCCTCCGACAGGGTGGCGGGACGTCGTGACGTACCCCGCCGGGCCGCGGAGGCCGAGGCCTCCCGCGCGGCGTTCCCGTCGGGCACCGGACGGGCCGTGCTCCGGGAACCGCACCGGCGCGTCCCGGCCGTGCCTCCGTCGGAGGGGGCGCACGTACCCTGCTCGGGTGAACGACATGCCTCTCGGTGTCTCCCTCCCGCCCCCGCCGGGCGGCGCCTCCCTGGGTGATGTGGTGCGCCGTCTCGCCGACCTCCTGGAACCCGGTCCCGACTGGTGCGGCCGGGCGGACACCGGCATCGAGGACGTGGTCCTCGCCGGTCCCGGCGAGCCCCTCGACTCCCTGTCCGGCGCTCTGGTCCTCGCGGTCGGGGCACGCGGTGACGAGGCGGTGGAGATGGTGACCCGGGCGGCCGCGGCGGATGCCGCCGCCGTCGCCGTACGGATCGCCGACGACGGGCTGTCGGCGGCGGTGCGGTCGGCGGCCGAGGACGCGGGCATCGCCGTGCTCGGGGTGCCGGCCGGGCTGCGGTGGGACCGGGCGGAGGCCGGGATACGCGCCGCGCTCGCCCGGGGGCGCGCGGAGCGGCCGGCGGACCGGGGCGGTGACCTGTTCTCCCTCGCCCAGACCGTGGCCACGCTGACCCACGGCGTGGTCAGCGTCGAGGACGCGGCACACCGGGTGGTGGCCTACGCGGGCTCCGGCGACGAGGCGGACGAACTGCGCCGCCGCTCCATCCTCGGCCGCAGCTGCCCGGAGTCGTACCTCGCGCTGCTGCGCGGGCTCGGCGTGTACCAGCGGGTGCGGGCGGGCGACGAGGTGGTCCCGGTCGACGAGCAGCCGGAGATGGGGGCGCGGCGGCGGCTGGTGATCGGGATCAACGCCGGGCGCCGGCCGCTGGGGACGATCTGGGTGCAGGAGGGCGCGCGCCCGCTGGCCGAGCGGACGCCCGAGATGCTGCGCGGGGCTGCGCGGCTGGCCGCCGCCCAACTGGTGGACCACTACTTCCAGGGCGACGCCACGGCCCGGCTCGCCTCCCGCGAGGAACTGAGTCACGGGCTGCTCACCGGTCGCTTCGACGCGCCCGCGCTCGCCGCGCACCTGGGTCTGGACCCGGCGGCCGCCGCCCATGTGGTCGCCGTGGACCTGCGCGACCCGGCCGGGAGCGGCGACGCGGTGCGGGCGGACGCCCGGCGGGCGGAGGCCACCGGGATCATGTCGGTGCACGCCGCCGCCTACCGGGACAACGCGCTCGTCGTGCAGGCGTGCGGCCAGCTCTACGCCGTCCTGCCCGAGCCCGTGGCCGACCCTCCGGCCGGTGACGCGCCCCTCGTCCGCTGGGCCGAACAGCTCGTGGCGACCCTGCGGCGCCTCACCGGCACCGGGGTGCAGGCGGTCGTCGCCGGACGGGCCGAGCGCCTCGCGGACATCCCGTCCGTGAAGCTGCGCGGACACCGCGCCCTGCACCTGCTCACCCGCAGCCCCGAGGTGACCGTCGAGACCCATGCCCGGCTCACGCCCGCGCTGGTCGTCCGCGACACCCTGGACCTCCTGGACCGGGCGCCCGGTGTACGGTTCCCGGCGGTGGCCGCCCTCGTCGGGCACGACGGCGCGCACGGCACCGACCTCGCGCGGTCGCTGCTGCTGTACCTGGACGCGTTCGGCGACGTCGCCGTGGTGGCCAAGCGGCTCAACGTGCATCCCAACACGTTGCGCCACCGCGTGCGCAGGGCGGTGGCGCTGACCGGTCTGGACCTCGAGGACCCCGAGCACCGGCTGGCGGCCACGCTCCAGCTCCGCCTCGACCTCGGCGTACCGGACCGGACGGACACGGCGTTCCCGGCCGGCTGACGACGACCGGGACGCAGACCCGCCCGCCGCACGGTGGCAGACCCGCCCACCGGCCGGGGCGGCCGGAAAGAACCGGGCCCACTCCCCCACCCCGGGCCCCCGTGCACCCGGCGGACAACGGGCGTTGTCCGCCGGAACAGCGCGGAACGGTGTCACCGCTGTCCGTCCGCACAGCACGGGCAGATGACGCGGGCTGTCCTCCCGGACAGCGTGGCCGGTGCATCGCTGTCCGAGCGGACAACGGCCGGGGCACGGCTGTCGGCTTACGTTCACATCCTGTTCGCGTTCTGCGACGGCGTCCTTGTCCTCCTCCGCTCCGGAGTCCAGCCATGCCTTCTTCCGCGCCCAGCCGCGCCCCCGAGCCGGGCACCCCGGCCCCCGCCCCCGACGCGGCCGCGTCCGAGTCCGGGTCCGCGTCCGAGTCCGGGTCCGGGTCGCCGGCCGGTCTGCGCCGCGTCGCCACGGCGAGTTTCATCGGCACGGCCATCGAGTTCTACGACTACTACATCTACGGAACCGCGGCCGCCCTCGTCCTGAACGAGGCGTTCTTCCCCGACCTGTCGGAGACGGCGGGCACCCTGGCCACCCTGTCGACCTTCGCGGTCGGCTTCGCCGCGCGCCCGCTCGGCGCCGCGGTCTTCGGACACTTCGGCGACCGCGTCGGCCGCAAGGCCGTCCTGGTCGTCTCGCTGCTGATGATGGGCCTGTCCACGGGTCTGATCGGCCTGCTGCCCGGCTACGACACGCTCGGCGTCGCGGCCCCGGTCCTGCTGGTCGTACTCCGGCTGGTCCAGGGGCTGGGCCTGGGCGGCGAGTGGGGCGGCGCCGCGCTGCTCGCCGTCGAACACGCCCCGAAGGGCAAGCGGGGACTGTACGCCGCGGCCCCCCAAATGGGCTCCCCCGTCGGCTACTTCGCCGCCACCTGCACCTTCCTGCTGATGTCGTCGGTACTCAGCGACGAGGCCTTCGGCAACTGGGGCTGGCGCATCCCGTTCCTGGTGTCCTTCGTGCTGGTCGCCGTCGGTCTGGTCATCCGCCTGCGGATCTCGGAGACCCCGGCCTTCGCGAAGGTCACCGCCGAGCGGGAGACCGCCAAGGCGCCGCTGCTGGAGGCGTTCCGGGTGCACCCCAAGGAGATGCTGCTCGGCGCCGGCATGATCACGGTCGTGTACGTGATGTTCTACACGGCGGCCACCTACTGCATGACGTACACCACCGGTGAGCTCGGCATCCCCAAGAACGACATGCTGATGCTGACCCTGGTCGCCGTGGTGGTCCTCGGCCTGTCCACCTTCCTGGTCGCCCGCTGGTCGGACCGCGTCGGCCGCCGTCGCCTGATCATCGCCGGTGCCGCCTTCGGCGTGGTGTGGGGCGCGGTCCTCTTCCCCCTGCTGGACACGGAGAACCACGTCCTCATCGCGATCGCGCTGAGCGGCGCCCTGCTCTGCATGGGCATCATCTACGGCCCCGCGGGCGCCTACCTGCCGGAGCTGTTCGGCACCCGCATGCGCTACTCCGGCGCCGGGTTCTCGTACAACCTCGGCGGGGTGCTCGGCGGAGCCGCGGCCCCGCTGATCGTGACGGCGCTCGCCGAGAACTACAGCCCCGTGGTGGGCGGCTGGTTCATGAGCGGCATGGCCCTGCTGTCGCTGCTGTGCGTCCTCGCCCTGCCGGAGACCGGCCGACGCGACCTCGACGCGATCTGACCGCCCGCCGCGACCTCGACGCGATCTGACCGCCCGGGACCGCTCCCCGTCCCGTCCTCCCCCGCGAGGACGGGGAGCGGCCCGGCGCACCTCATGTGATCCCGCCTCGCCCGACCCCATCAAGTAACGCTTACTCAGGGCGAGTTGGTCTCCCCGGGACTATCATGCGCGCACGACACCCAGGAGCGCGGCCGCACGGGTGGGGAGTGACGATGGCCGGGTGGAGACCAGCACTGGCGGTGGTGGCGGGGACGTTGCTGCTGTCGGGGTGCACCGACGGCACCGACGACGGGCGTACGGCGCGGGGGACGCCGTCGGCGAGTGCGGGCGGGAAGCGGAGTCCGAGCCCGTCCTCCCCCACGGCGTCGCCGTCGTCGTCGAGCGGTGCCTACACGCTCGCCGAGAACCGGGCACCGCGGACGCGGGCGGAGGCGGTGGCGTTCGTCCGCTCCCTCGTCGTGCGGCCCGACTACTTCGGTGCCGGCTACCGCAGGGGTGAGCCCTACGAGAGCGATCCGGCCAGGTGGGCGGTGCTGGGCGAGGACTGCGTGTGGCGGCGTGAGCCGCTGCCGCGCACCGTGCTGGCCAGCCTCACGCGGCGCTTCGAACTGCCCGAGGAGAAGGGCAAGGACGCGGTGTACGTGGCGCTGACCGTCACCGTCCACACGTCCACCGTCCAGGCGCGCCGTGACATGGCCGGGTCGGTGGAGGAGGCGCTGCGCTGCCCGGAGCAGCGGCTGAGCGCGACGGAACGGGTCCGGGGCCTGTCCTCCCAGGCGCAGACGGCCACCGAGCAGGAGTCCCCCACGACCGAGGACGATCTGCAGGAAGCCGGGGAGTACGTCGTCGACGGCGAGGAGCCGCGCCCCTTCGACTGGTCGAAGTTCCGGCTCGGGCCGGTGACCGTGGCCGCGACCGTGCGCCACGGCGCCGGCCGCGTGGAGTACGACATCGCGGTCGACGCGCTGAAGGGCGTCGGTTTCGTCGCCGCCGAGATCGACCGCCGGGACGAGTCCGGCGACACGGGCACGAAGGACGAGCCGACCGGGACCGGCGGGGCGGGCGGTGGGGGCAGCACCGGCGGGGCGGGCACCACGGGCGGGACGGAAAGCACCGGCGGGGCGGAGGGCGGGCGATGAGCGAGCCGTTGCAGGCTTCCGACCCGTCGCGGATCGCCGGGTACCGGCTGCTGCGGCGGCTCGGTGCGGGCGGCATGGGCGTGGTCTACCTGGGGCGTACCGCTTCGGGGACGCTCGCGGCCGTCAAGGTGATCCGGGCCGGGAGCGGCGCGGACGCCGCCTTTCGGGCCCGGTTCGCGCGGGAGGCCGAGCTGGCGCGGCGGGTCGACAGTCCCTGGGTGGTGCCGGTGGTCGACGCGGACGCCGACGCGCGGGAGCCGTGGCTGGCCACCGCCTTCGTCCCCGGGCCCTCGCTCGCCGAGGCGGTCGCCGCGCACGGCCCGCTGCCGTCGCGTGCCGTCCGCGTCCTGGGCGGGCGTCTGGCCGAGGCGCTGCGCGGCGTGCACGCGGCCGGGCTGGTCCACCGGGACGTCAAGTCCGGCAACGCCCTACTGGCCCTGGACGGGCCGCGGCTCATCGACTTCGGCATCGCGCGCGCCGTCGACGACACGGCCCTGACCGCGTCGGGACTCGTCGTCGGCACGCCCGGCTTCCTCGCCCCGGAGCAGGCGCGGGGCGAGGACGCCACCTCCGCCGGCGACGTGTTCGCGCTCGGCTGCGTCCTGGCGTACGCGCTGACCGGCACCCCTCCGTTCGGCACCGGGAGCCCGGACGCCCTGCTGTACCGCGCGGTCCACGACGCACCCCGGCTCGACGGGGTGGACGGCGCGTTGCGGCCGGTGATCGCCCGCTGCCTGGCCAAGCGGCCCGGCGATCGGCCCACGACCGAGGAGGCGGGGCGGCTCCTCACGAAGGGGACCGCCGAGAACACCCGGGACACCCCGGCCGTACCCACCGCCGGCACCCCCACCGCACCCGGCACAAGCAAACCCACCACCGACACACCCACCGACGGCGCTCGCGCCGAAGCCACCCCCGCCGGACACGGCGCGAGCACGCCCGCCGGCTGGCTCCCCGACCCCGTCGCCCGTATGGTCGCCGCGCGCTCCGCGGAGGGCCTCGCCCTGCCGGACGTGGAGCCGACGGCCGTCGACGAGGCGGACGGCCAGGGCGGTCAGGGCGGTCAGGGCGGCCCGCCCGGGTCGGACGGGCCCGGCGGACCGCGCCCGGGACGGCGCCGGATGCTGCTGGCCGGCGGCGCGCTGCTGCTGGCCGCGGGCGGCGGCGCCGGGGCGGTGGTGTGGGCGTCGGCGAACGGCGGCAGGAAGCCGTCCGGGAGCGGCCGCGTCCGGTACGTCCTGGGCGTGCACACCACCCGCGGCGGCGCCGACGCCGCCCTGGGCCGGGTCTGCGAACGCGCCGCCCGGCTCGCCGTCGCCGAGCACAACGCCTCGCCGCGCCGCGCCTACGGCCTGGCGGTGCGGGCCCTGGACGACCGGGGCGACGGGTCCGCCGCGCTGGAGGTGGCCCGCCGCTTCACGGCCGACCGCGACGTCGTCGCCGTGCTGGGTCCGGTCACCGAGATCGCCATGCGCACGGCCTCGGTCGTCTACGGGGCGGCGGGGCTGACCCACGTGTCCAGTACGACGGGGGAGACCAACTACTACGCGTCGTCGCCGAGGACGTCGTTCCAGTCACGTGCCTCCCACACCGGGCTGGGCGGCTACAGCTCCTTCCACATGGCCACCACAGGGAGGGTCCGCCGCCTGGGCATCGTGGTCGACCGCTCCGCGGGACTGCCCGTCCTGCACCAGAGCACGCTGCTGACCATCCTGTGGCGGGACACCTTCGACGGCGAGGTCGTGCCCCGGGTCGTGGCGGAGGAGACCGACGACGGCCCGGGGGCGGTGCGCGCGGTGCTCGGCGCCGGTGTCGACGCCTTCGTGTACCTGGGGCCGCCGGCCGCCACGGCGCGCGCGGCGCGGGAGCTGGCCGCGGCCGGTTTCACCGGGCCGCGCTGGATGTCCCACCAGGTGTACGGCTCGGACTTCCCGCGCCGCGCGGGCGGGGCGGGCGAGGGCTGGTACGTCGTCACCTCCGCCGTGGACGCCGCCGCGCTGGCCGCGAAGAGCGCCGGGGACTTCGTCCGGGCGTGGCGCGGGCGCTACGGCGGCGCGCCGGAGCCGTACGCCGCCGAGGCCTACGACAGTGTCCGCATGCTGCTCGCGGAGTTCGCCCGCACGGTTCCGGCCGACGGCCGCACCCGGCCGGCCCGCGCCGCGCTCGCCGAGCGGCTGGAGCGGGCGACGTACGAGGGCATGGGCCGGACGTACGCGTTCGGGGAGTACCACGAGTACGCGAACACCGACGAGGGCTGGCTCGACGACACCTACGTCCACGAGGTCCGCGACGGGCGCTTCCGGCAGCTCGGCTCGCTCATGGAGCTGCGGCGCGCGAGCGAGGCGCGGGGGTAGCGGCCGTGGAGCGGCTCCGGCCCTCCGATCCCTCGGTGATCGGCGGCTTCCGGCTCGCGGGGCGGCTCGGCGCCGGCGGCATGGGCGTCGTGTATCTGGCGCGCTCGCCGCACGGCGCCTGGTGCGCGCTGAAGGTGATCCGCGGCGAGTACGCCGACGACCCCGGCTTCCGCGCCCGGTTCCGGCGCGAGGCCGACCTGGCGGCACGGCTCACCGGCCGGTGGACCGTGCCCGTCGTCGCGGCCGACGCCGAGGCCCGCTCACCGTGGCTGGCCACCGCCTACGTCCCCGGTCCGTCCCTCGCCGAGGCCGTCGCGCTGCACGGCCCCTGGCCCGAGGCACAGGTCCGGATGCTGGGCGCCGCCCTGGCCGAGGCGCTGGACGGCGTGCACGGGTCCGGGCTGGTCCACCGGGACGTCAAGCCCGCGAACGTGCTGCTCGCCGCCGACGGGCCCCGCCTGATCGACTTCGGCATCGCGCGGGCCGTCGGGGCGACCGCGCTCACCGCGGACGGATCCGTCGTGGGGTCCCCGGGCTACCTCTCGCCCGAGCAGGCCCGCGGACAGGCGGTCGGGCCGCCCTGCGACGTCTTCTCGCTCGGGTGCGTGCTCGCCCACGCGGCCACCGGGCGGCCGGTGTTCGGCACCGGCGGGGCCGCGGCCGTGCTGTACCGCACCGTGCACGAGGAACCCGACCTGGACGGCGTACCGGACGGGCTGGCCGGGACCGTGCGGGGGTGCCTGGCCAAGGCCCCGGACGCGCGGCCGACCGTACGGCGACTGCGCGACGCCCTGGGCGGGTTCGACGAGGACGGGTGGCTGCCGCGGGGGCTGCCCGCCCTGGTCGCCGCCCGTGCCGCACGCGTCCTCGACCTGCCGGTGCCCGCACCTACGGTGATCGCGGAGAGCTCCGCGCCGGAGGAGCCGCCCGCGCCTCGGCGGCGGCGCGTGCTCGTCGCCGGGGCCGCGCTCGGCGTCACCGCGGCCGGCGCGGGCGCGTGGTGGCGGTGGGGCCGGCCCGGCACGCCCGCGGACCCGGGCTCCGCACGGCGGACCCGGCACGTGGTCGCCCTGCTCGGCGACCGTTCCGACCCCGTCTTCACGGCGCACGAGCGCGGCGCCGGCCTCGCCGTCGACCGGCACAACCGCGATTCCCGGCGCACCGTCGACCTGGAGCTGCGCACCGCCGACGACCACGGCAGCGCGGCCGGGGCGGTGCAGGCGGCGGCCGGTCTGACCGGGGACCGGGAGGTGTCCGCGGTGATCGGCGCCGGCACCAACGGGACCGTGCCCGCGCTCGTCGCCCCGTGCACGGAGGCCCGGCTGACCCTGCTGGTCACCCGCGCCGACACCGAGGAACTCAACGTCGTCGGCCGGACGACCATGCTGGTCCTGCGCTCCCCGGTCACCCTCGGCCCGCGCGCCGGCCTCCACTACCTCAACCTGGTCGTGAAGCCCGCCCGTACGGTGGTCGTGCAGGATCTCGCCACCCCAAAGGAGAGCCTGCCGACGGTGCTCATCGCCACCGTCCACGGCCATCTCGACGGTGCGACGGCGGTGGAGCAGGTCGCGGCGGACGAGGACTTCACCGGGGTCGCCCGGCGCATCGCCGCCCGCCCCGGTGACGCGGTCGTCTTCGCCGGGGCGAGCCCGGCGCGCGCCGCCGCGTGCGCCCGCGCGCTGCGGGTGGCGGGGCACCGGGGCGCCGGGGTCGCCGGGGAACACGTCCTGGGCGCTCCCTTCCTCGCCGAGGGCGAGGGCTGGCTGATCGGCACCGGGTACACCGACGCGGACGCCGACCCCCGTACCGAGGCGTTCGCCGACGCGTACCGCGACCGCCACGGGCACGCCCCGGCCCCCTGGGCGGCCGAGGCCTACGACGCCGTCCGGTTCGCCGCCCACGGCCTCACCGCCGCGGGCACCGACGGCCGCGCCGCCCTGCGCGCGGAACTCCTGCGGCGCCCCTGGCAGGGCATCACCCGCCGGATGGTCTTCGACACCGGCAACCAGTTCTTCGACGCGAAGGCGGGCGGCGGCGCCTTCCTGCACCGCGTGACGGAGGGCACCGTGCGCTTCGTGGCCCGCGACGGCGACATCGGCAAGGAGTGAGGGAACGCACTTCTCGGAGGAGGTCGGCGAGGCCGCCCAGGCGGTCATCGGCGCGACCGGCCAGAACCCCCGCCAGGGCCGGAGCCGCACCTGGCAGGAGGTCGAGGCCGAGCTCTTCGACGTCATCATCACGGCGAGGGTCGCCCTGCGCACGCTCACCCCGGACGCAGCGGAGGTCTTCGCGGCCCACCTGCGCAGGGTCGCGGACCGGTTCCCGACGAGCGGGGCGCGCCGAGCCGGCCGGGCGGGGTGACGGGGAGCATGACGCACAGCGCGGGCCACCACGCCGCCGCCGCGGCCCGCACCGGCGACGTGGCGGCCCTCGGCATCGACGCCGCACCCCACGGACCGCTCGCCGCCGGCGCGCTGCCGCTCGTCGCGCGGCACGAGGAGGTCACCGCGCTCGCGGCGCTGCCGGTCTCGGCGGGCATCGCCTGGGCCGCGTCCTGTTCAGCGCCAAGGAGTTCGTCCACAAGGCCTGGTTCCCGGTCGCCCGCCGGCCGCTGGGCTTCCAGAGCGCGTCCCCGACCATCGGGCCGGACGGGACGTTCACCGCCCGTCTCCTCGCCCGCGGCCCGCCCTCCTCGGCGGACGGCTCACCGGCTTCCAGGGGTGCTGGACCGTGCACGACGGCTTGGTGCTGACGGCGGTCGCTGTGGAACGAAACGACGGGGGAAGCTGAATCCGGAATTGCGCCACCGCGGGGAGATCGACCTGGACTTGCTCCAAATCCCGTGGGAATATCCGGAGTTGTTTCTCTGACCGCCGGTCCGAGAGTTGTTTCTCCGACTGCCGGTCGGTCCGGAAAATCCTCGGAAGGAGCGGCTTTGTCACGTTCGAACCCCCGCGCCACGTTGATGGACGGTGGTATTCCCGTCATCGATCTGACCGCGACTCGCACGAAGGCCGGGGAATTACTCGTGGCCCAGGCGATCGGCAGTGCGTGCGAGACCTCCGGATTCTTCACCGTCGTCGGGCACGGAGTGGACGAGGACCTGATCGACCGGATGTACGCCGTCTCCCGCGCGTTCTTCGAGCGGCCCGTCGCGGAGAAGGCCGGCGTGACCGTCTCGCCGGGCACCCACGGCCTGTACACCGACGCCGGCAGCGCCGCGAGGAGCCTCGGAAACGACGCTCCGCCGGACCTGAACGAGGTCTTCGTCGCCGGCGTCCGCGGCGACGCTCCCCCCGAGCTGCGCGCCCCGGACGGGAACACCATGTCGCCGTGGGGCGTCGCGAACCGCTGGCCCGAGCGGCCGCGGGACTTCCGGCCGGTGTGGCGGGAGTACATGGCCGCGATGGAAGAGCTCGCGACCACCCTGATGCGGCTGTCCGCGCTGGCTCTGGGTCTTGACCGGCACTTCTTCGACACCACGATCGACGACGGCATGTCGACGCTCGTGGCGAACCACTACCCGCCGCTGACCGGCGATCCGCTGCCCGGACAACTGCGCAAGAGCGCCCACACGGACTGGGGGAACCTGACGATCCTCCACCAGGACGAGGCCCGCGGCCTCGAGGTCAGGCAGAAGGGGCGCGGCTGGCGCGAGGTCCCCGGCGTCCGCGGCGGCTTCGTCGTGCACATCGGCGATCTGATGGCCTTCTGGACGGCCGGCCGCTGGGTGTCGACGCTGCACCGGGTCCGCCCGCCGGCCCCGGACGAGACCGGGGCGCGGATCAGCATCCCGTTCTTCCACATGCCCCGCCACGACGCGGCGATCGAGCCGCTGTTCCCGTTCTCCGACGCCGCCACCGAGTCGCGGTTCCGTACGGTCACGACGCCGGGCCGGTGGTACGAGGAGCGGCTCGCGGCGGTGGTCTCCCGAGACACCACGTAAAGCACCCTTGGTACAGCGTCCTTCTAGCGCGGCCCGGCACGGTGGCCCGGAACGTACCCCCTACGCGTCCGGAGGGATGCACGATGTCGAGCACCAGATCACCGCGGGAGCTGTCATGAGGGCGGCGGTGCTGCGCGCGCTGGGTGAGGCGCCGCGCTGCGAGGAGGTGCCTCTGCCCCGCGCGGCCGAGGACGAGGAGGTCGTCCGGGTGACGGCCTGCCCGCTGACGAACCTGGACCGGGCGCGGGCGGCCGGCACGCACTTCTCGGCCCCGACCAGGCTGCCGGCGGTGTGCGGCGCGTCGCTGGCCGCGGGCACGCTGCCGGACGGCAGCCGGGTGCTGTTCCGGGCGCCCGGCGGGGCCATGGCGGAGTGGGCGGTGACCCGGCGGGCCTGGTGCTCGCCCATCCCGGACTCCGTCGACGACGCGGTGGCCGCCGCGGTGCAGAACCCGGGGGTGTCGGCGTGGAACGCCCTGGAGTGGCGGGCGGGGCTGCGGCCGGGCGAGTCCGTGCTCGTCCTCGGCGCGACCGGGGTGGCCGGGCAGCTCGCCGTACAGATCGCGAAGCACCTTGGCGCCGGCCGGGTGGTGGCCGCGGGGCGCAATCCCCGGGTCCTCGCCGAACTGCCCGCGCTGGGCGCGGACGCCGTCGTGCGGCTCGACCGGCCCGACGACGCGGTACGCCACGCCCTGCGCGCGGCGGCCGGCGACCAGGACTTCGACGTCGTCCTCGACTACCTGTGGGGGCGCCCCGCCGAGGTGTTCGTGAGCACGCTGGGTTCCGCCGACATGGAGCTGCGCTTCTCCCGTACCCGGCTCGTCCAGATCGGCGTCATGGCCGGGCCGACACTGAACCTCTCCGCCGAGGTGCTGCGCAGCAGCGGCCTGGAGATCGTCGGCAGCGGCACGGGCAACGCGCCGCCCGCCGAGGTGCTCGCCGGCGCCCTCGACCAGGTGCTCGGGCTGCTCGCCGACGGCGTGCTGCGCATGGAGGTCAGCCGGGTTCCGCTCACCCGGGTGCGGGACGTCTGGGACCTCGACCAGCGGGGGCGTAGGACCGTCCTGATGCCCTGACCGCGCGGGTGTCGTGCCGCTCCGCGCCGCCCGTGGTCGGCGACGGCTTGAGCGGATTTTGAGCGCGCGGGTGAAGTGTGGTGCCACCGACGCCAGCATGTGAGGAGACGTGTCATGACGGAGCCAGCACAGACCCCCTCCCTGTACGAACGCCTCGGCGGGACCTTCGGCATCGCCGCCGTGATGGACGTCCTCACGGACCGGCTTTACGAGAACGTCTCGGCCAACCGGAACCCCGACGTGCGGAAGCTGCACGAGACGAATTCCCGCGCCGGGTTCAAATTCATGGTGACGGCGTGGTCGATCCAGGAGACCGGCGGGCCGAAAGTATATCCCGGGAAGGATATGCGGGCGGCACACGAGAACATGGTCGCCACGGAGGAGGACTTCGACATCGTGGCCCTGGAGGTCGCCGCCACGCTGAGCTATTGCGGGGTGGCGAAGCAGGAGGCCCAGGAATACATGGACATATTCGAGAGCTACCGGGAGGACGTCCTGACCGCGTCGGCACGGAAGTCCGAGACGTCCGCGCCGGACAGCGCGTGATAGAGGTCCCCATGCCCCGTCTGATGATCGTCGCCGGCTCGACGCGGCCCGGGCGCGCCGGACTCCCCATCACCCGGTGGTTCGGTGAACGGGCCCGGGCGCACGGCGGGTTCGACGTGACCGTGGTGGACCTCGCGGAAATCGCTCTGCCCCTGCTCGACGAGCCGGACATCCCCCGGATCCGCCGGTACACCCGGCCGCACACGAAGGAGTGGAGCGCGACCGTCGAGGCGGCGGACGCGGTCGTGTTCGTCACCCCGGAGTACAACTTCGGTTATCCAGCGGCCCTCAAGAACGCGATCGACTACCTCCACCAGGAGTGGCACCACAAACCGGTCGGGTTCGTGTCCTACGGCGGGGTCGCCGCGGGCACCCGGGCGGTGCAGCAACTGAAGCAGGTCGTGACGACGCTGCGGATGCTGCCGGTGTTCGAGGGGGTCACCATCGCGTGGCACCCGCGGTTCATCCACGACGGCCGGTTCCAGGGCACCGAGGAGATGGAGCGGGCCGCAGCCGCGATGCTGGACGAACTGCTGCGTGTCGAGGCGGCGTTGCGCCCCCTGCGGGCGAACTCCCGCCCGGACGAACCCGGGGCGTGACACCGGCGCCACCCGTACGCCGGCACACACGGCGACCGGCCCTCGTACCCCTGACTCTCACCAGGGGTACGGGGGCCGGTCGCGTGCATGACGGCGTACGCACGGGCGGCAGTGGCGGTCAGCGGCGTCCCGCGGGCTCCGGGGCCGCGCCCTTGTCCACCTCCTCGAACAGGGCGGCGGCCCGGGCGGCCGTTCCCTTGGCCCACGCCCCGGTGCTGAGCAGGGCCAGGAGGACGATGGCGAGGCCCAAGCCGGCGAGCAGCCACCAGACGCCGTGCTCGGCGTGGGTGTACGCGGTGCCGCCCTCGGCCATGGACGTGCCGACGATCGTGCCGGCGACGGCGACGCCGAGCGTGGTGCCGGTCTGCCGGCCGGCGGAGGCCAGCGAGGTGGCCACGCCCGCCATGGAGCGGGGCATCCCGGAGACCGCCGTGTTGGTGATGGGCGGGTTGATGGTGCCCTGGAAGACGCCGATCAGCAGGTAGACCGCGAACAGGGTGACCAGCGAGGTGGCCGGCTCGATCAGCAGGGACGCGACGCCGGCCAGGGTGAGCGCGGTCCCGGAGACCAGCAGGGGCAGCCGGGGGCCGTGCGCGCCGACGTACTTCCCGGTGCGCGGGGACAGCAGCACGATGAGAACACCCACCGGTAGCAGGCACACACCGGCCGCGAGCGCCGACATGTCCCGGACCTCCTGCAGGTACAGGGTGGTCACGAAGAGGAACGCGCCGAAGGCGCACAGGGCGCCGAAGGCCATGACGATCGCCGAGCTGAAGGGCACGCTGCGGAACAGCCGCAGTTCGAGGAGCGGGTCCGTGCGGCGCAGCTCGTAGCCGACGGTCGCGACGGACGCGAGCACGGTCACCGCGAGCAGGGCAAGGATGAGCGGCGAGCCCCAGCCCAGCGAGTGCGACTCGATGATCGCGTACACCAGACTGCCGAGCAGGGCGATCACCAGAAGCTGGCCGACCGGGTCGGGGCGGCGGGCCCGCGGGGCGCGGGACTCGGGCACGAAGCGGGCTGCGGCGACGATCGCGGCCGCCACGATCGGCACGTTGATCCAGAAGATGGACCGCCAGCCGAAGGCGTCGACGAGCGCGCCACCGAGGATCGGGCCCAGGGCCAGCGAGAGGCCGGACATCGAGCCGAACACGCCGATGGCCTTGGCCCGTTCCTTCGGGTCCTGGAACGTGGTGGCGATGATCGCCATCGCCACCGGGTTGAGCATGGTGCCGCCGACGGCCTGGAGGGCGCGGGCGCCGATGAGCCAGCCGATGCCCGGCGCCAGGCCGCAGAGCAGGGAGCCGATCCCGAAGGCGGCGAGGCCGGTCAGGAAGACGCGTTTGCGGCCGATCCGGTCGGCGGTGGATCCGGCGAGCAGCAGGAAGCTGGCCAGGACGAGGGTGTAGGCGTCGACCGTCCACTGGAGGCCGGCCACCGAGGCGCCCAGGTCGTCACGGATGTTCGGCAGCGCGACGTTGACGATGGAGATGTCCATGACGACGACGACCATGCTGGCGCAGCAGATCGCCAGCACTGACGACCGTCGTTGAGGACTGAGTTCAGACATCGGATTCCAATCTGATCAGGGCCGCTGCCGCCCCTCGCAGGTGACACCGGTTCGAGGGCCGTGCCGGTGCGTCCGACATACGGGCCCGGGGGATTCGGCCCGCCCGGCGGAGCACCGGCACGGCCGGTCACGGTCGGCGGGAAAGACGTACCGCCGGACTTCTCGTGCTCCTCGACGCTACAATTTAGAGCGTGGTCGAAATCAAGCTTCAGACGCGATCCGAGTCCGATCACCGACTGTCCGCGCCGTCCCGGGACGTGCCGGACCCCGGTCTGACCATCGCCGAGGCGGCCCGTCGGACCGGCGTCAGCGTGCACACGCTCCGCTACTACGAGCGGGTAGGCCTGGTCATCACCGACGTGGACCGCACCCCCGGCGGCCGGCGCCGCTATCACGAGCGGGACCTGACGTGGATCGGCATGTGCACCAAGCTCCGGGCGACCGGCATGCCCATCCGTACGATCCGGCAGTACGCGGAGTTCGTCGCGGCCGGGCACGGCAACGAGGAGGAGCGGCTCGCCCTCATGGAGGCGCACCGCGCCGAGGTGGCGGCCAGGATCGCCGAGCTGCAGGAGAACCTGGCGCTCATCGATCACAAGATCGACGTCTATCGCGGCCGGCTCGCAGCCGGTGAGGCCGACCGGCTCTGGGTGCCGCTCGAACCGGCGCAGGCTGGCTGAGAGCACGGACGGGCCGGGGCAGACGCGCGGTGGAGCGCGGCCCGGCCGGCCACACCCCACCGTGACTCATGCCGTTGCGCTCACGGCTCCTCGACGATGGCGACCACCCGCGTCCACCCCGCCCCGAGTCCCGTGAGCCTGACGGGGAAGCAGGCGACGGTGAATCCGGTGGCGGCTGGCAGCCGGTCCAGCTGGGCGAGCTTCTCCAGCTGGCAGTAGGCGTGCTCCCGCCCGTACAGATGGGCCGGCCAGAGGAAGCCGTTGTCGCCGGTCCCCCGGTAGTCGTCGATCATCGCCCCGAAGGGCCGGTCGAAGCCCCAGGCGTCGATGCCGATCACCTTCACGCCCCGCTCGACCAGACAGGCCGTGGACTCCCGGGTCATGCCGGGGTGTTCACGGCGGTAGGCGTCGGTGCCCCACAGCTGGTCCGCCCCGGTCCAGATCAGGGCGATGTCACCGGGCGAGAGTTCGTGCGGGACCTTCGCCAGCGCGTCCTCGATGTCCGCGGCGGTGATGCCGACGCCGGGCGGGATGTGCCGCAGGTCGAGGCGGACCCCCGGCGCGTAGCACCAGTCGAGCGGGATCTCGTCGATGGCCGCGGCCGGGCTGCCGCCGCTGGTCCGCCCGTAGTGCAGCGGGGCGTCCATGTGGGTGCCGGTGTGGGTGGTCAGGGTGACCGTCTCGTTGGAGATCGACTCGCCCTCGGGGAAGTCCGCGGGCGTGAGGCCGAGGGCGGCCGGCGCGGCGGCGTGGTCGAGGAGGTCCACCTCGACCGGTGTCGCCTCGCTCGGGCCGTCCAGGACCGGCACGCTCAGATCGATCAGGCGCCGGCTCACGCGGGGGTCCCGACGGTCCGCGCGCGCCGCTCGGCCTCCTTGCGGACCGCGTCGAGGTCGGCGTGGCTGTTGCGGTCGACGGCCGCCCGCAGCAGCGCGTTCGCCTCGTCCTTGCTGGGCACGGCATCGGTGGGGCGAGCCGCGAAGTCATGGGTGATGACCAGTTGCGTGCGGTCGTCGCCGAGCGGCAGTGCCAGCGGGCACCACCCCGCCGAAGCGGGCGTGTTCGTCCATGCTCGACGCCACCGCATGCCCCAGCGGCCGCCCGTCCCGGACCACGCCGCCGTCACGGCGGCGATGGTCACCGGGCTCGCCGCCTGCTCGGCGCCCGGCAGCGGCGAAGGTGACGCCGACAGCAAGGCCGCCGACTCCGTCGTGATCGGGGTGGCGTCCGAGCCGGACACCCTCAGCCCGCTGCTCGGCTACGGCAAGGACGGCAACTCCAAGATCTTCGACGGTCTCCTCGCCCGCGACGCCGGCCTGGAACTGAGACCGGCCCTGGCGAAGGCGCTCCCCGAAGTGGCCGCCGACGGGCTCACCTACACCTACACCCTGCGCGACGGCGTGGAGTTCAGCGACGGTGAGCCGCTCACCTCCGCCGACGTGGTCTTCACGTACGACACGATCCTCGACGCCAAGACCAACAACACCGCCCGCAGCGAACTGGACGCCATGAAGGACGTGCGGGCCGACGGCGACGACAAGGTGGTCTTCACCCTCGAGTACCCCTACGCGCCCTTCGCCGGGCGCACGGTCCTGCCCATCGTCCCCGAGCACATCGCCGGCGCGCAGGACCCCAACACCGGCTCCTTCAACACCGAGCCGGTCGGCACCGGCCCGTACGTCCTCTCGGCCTGGAGCAAGGGCGAGAAGCTCACCTTCAAGGCCAACCCCCACTACTGGGGCGGCGTACCGAAGGTGAAGACGTTCACCATGGCCGTCATCGCCGACGACAACGTACGCGCCACCCGCCTGCGCTCAGGCGACCTCGACGGCGCGATCCTCCCGCCCAACCTCGCCGCCACCTTCACGAACGACGACGGGCTGAAGACCTACGACGCCAAGTCCTACGACTTCCGCACCGTCACCCTTCCGCAGGCGAACAAGGTCACCGCCGACCGTGCCATCCGGCAGGCCCTCGACGCCGCCGTGGACCGCGAGGCCATGGTCGACAAGATCCTCGACGGCGCGGGACGACCGGCCTACGGGCCCCTCCCGGTCGACGACCCCTGGTACGCGAACGGCATCGAGCGGTCGCAGGATCTCACCGGGGCCAAGCGGATCCTGGACCAGGCGGGCTGGAAGACCGGCGAGGGCGGCATCCGCGCCAAGGACGGTCTGCGGGCGGCGTTCACCCTCCTCCCCTCGGGCGACAAGGTCCGCCAGGACCACGCCCTCGCCTACGCCTCCGACGCCAAGAAGGCCGGCATCGAGGTGACGGTGGAGAGTGCCACCTGGGAGGTCATCGAGCCCCGGATGAAGGACGACGCCGTCCTCGCGGGCTTCGGCAGCACCGGCGACCCCGACTTCGGCCTCTACACCCTCCTGCACTCCTCCCTCGCCGGTGACGGCTTCAACAACATGGCCCGCTACGACAACCCGACCGTGGACAAGGCACTCGACACGGGCCGCCGCAGCTCTGACACGGCGACCCGGAAGGCCGCCTACGACACGCTGCAGCGCGCCCTGGTGGCAGACCCCGGCTACACGTTCCTCACCCACATCGACCATCTATACGTTCTCGCGGACCGCTGGGACGGGTTGACCACGCAGCTCGAGCCGCACGAGCACGGCTTCGCCAGCGGCCCCTGGTGGAACATCGAGGACTGGCAGCCCAAGAAGTGACCGCGACGTCCCTGCCCTGGGGAGCCATGGCGCGGCTGGCGGGGAGGCGGCTGCTGTTCGCCGCCCCCGTCCTCCTCGTCGTCACCTTCGACGTGTTCGCCATCGCCGCCGCCTCCCCCTTCGACCCCGTCAAGGCGTACGCCGGCACCGCCGCCCTCGGCGCCGACCAGGAGACCCTGGACCGGCTGCGCGACAACCTCGGCGCGGACCAGCCCTTCACCGCACGCTGGTGGGAGTGGCTGACCTCCGCTCTGAGCGGCGACCTGGGCCAGTCCAGCGTGCTGCGGCAGCCGGTGGCGCAGGTGATCGGTGAACGCCTGGTGTGGTCCTCCCTGTTGTGCACGGTCGCGTTCGTCGCGGCCGTGCCGGCAGGCACGGTGCTGGGGGTGCTGGCCGCCCGCCGCCCCGGATCGTGGCCCGACCGGATCGTCAGTTCGCTCGCCTACACCCTGGAGGCGGCGCCGGTCTTCTGGATCGCCCTGCTGGCCGTCTGGCTGTTCGCCCTCCAACTGGACGTCCTCCCGGCCGGCGGCCTCACCGACACCGCCAGCGAGCAGGTCACCCCGGGGCAGGTCGCGCACCACCTCGTCCTGCCCGCCGGAGTGCTCGCCGTCTCCCAGATCCCCTGGTTCGCCCTCTACGTACGCCAGGGGGTCGGCGACGCCCTGGCGGAGGACCCCGTACGCGGCGCCCGCGCACGGGGCCTGAGCGAGAGCACCGTCCTGCTGGGACACGCCCTGCGCTCCGGACTCCTTCCGGTCCTCACCCTGATCGGCTCCCGTGTTCCCGAACTCATCACCGGTGCGCTGCTGGTGGAGAGCGTCTGCAGCTGGCCCGGCATCGCGGCGGCCACCGTCGAAGCGGCCACCGCCGTCGACTTCCCCCCTGCTCGCCGCCCTCACCACGCTGGCCACCGCCGCCGTCCTCATCGGCAACCTGCTCGCCGACCTCCTCTACGGACTGTTCGACCCGAGGGTGAAGCTCAGTGACATGTGACTCCCATGGCTGAGGCCACGGTCGAGACCGAGAAGCCGTCCGGGACCGCATGGCGCCCGCCCGGCACGAACCGCCGCTCCACCCGCACGCTGCGGGTACGTACCTCGGTGGTCCTGGTGACGACGACCGCGCTCGCCGTGCTGCTCGTACCGCCGCTGGTCCAACTCGACCAGCAGGCCGTCGACCTGTCCACCAAGTTGCTGCCGCCCTCCTGGGCGCACCCCTTCGGCACCGACGACGTCGGCCGGGACCTGCTGCTGCGCTGCGTCTACGGGCTGCGGGTCTCCCTGCTCGTCGGCGTGGCCGCGGCGCTCACCGCGACCGTGATCGGCACGGCCGTGGGTGCCACCGCCGGGGCGCTGGGCGGGTGGGCCGACCGGGCCCTCATGCGGGTCGTCGACACCGTCTCCTCCGTGCCCCACCTGCTGCTCGGCATCTTCATCGTCGCGATGTTCCGGCCCGGCGTGTGGCCGGTGGTGGTCTCCGTCGCGCTCACCCACTGGCTGTCCACCGCCCGCATCGTCCGGGCCGAAGTGCTCTCCCTGCGCTCACGCCCGTACATCGACGCCGCGGTCTCCGGCGGCGCGTCCCGGTGGCGGGTCGCGGTACGGCACCTGCTGCCCGCCGTGCTGCCCCAGGCCGCGCTCGCCGCCGTACTGATGGTGCCGCACGCCATGTGGCACGAGTCGGCCCTGTCCTTCCTCGGGCTCGGCCTGCCCACCCACATGGCCAGCCTCGGCAACCTCGTCCAGAGCGCACGCGGCTCACTGCTCGCCGGCCAGTGGTGGCCGACGCTCTTCCCCGGCCTGTTCATCATCGTCCCCACCCTCGCCGTCGCCGGCCTCGCCGGAGCCTGGCGGGAACGGATCAACCCCCGTCGCCGATCGGAGCTGATGCTGTGACCCAGCCACCCCCGATCCTCTCGGTACGCGGGCTGTCGGTGCGTTTCCTCATGCCTGGGGGACGCCGCGTCGCCGCCGTCACCGACGCCCGCTTCGACGTCGCGGCCGGCGAATGCCTCGCCCTGATCGGCGAGAGCGGCTGCGGCAAGTCCGTCCTGGCCTCCGCCCTCCTCGGCCTGCTCCCCGCCAACGCCCAGACCGCCGGCCAGGCCCTCCTCGGCGACCTCGACCTCCTCACGGCCGACGAACGCACACTCGCCCGCAGGGTCCGGGGCCGCCGCATCGGCCTCGTCCCGCAGAGCCCGGCCGCCCACCTCACGCCCGTGCGCACCATCCGCTCCCAGCTGGAGGAGACGGTCGCCGCGCTGACGGACGTACGAGGCCGCACGGCCGTACGCACAGCCGCCGAAGCAGCCGCGTCCCGTACGGCATTCCCGGTCGACCATCTCGACCGCCACCCGCACGAACTCTCCGGCGGCCTCGCCCAGCGCGCCGCCACCGCCCTCGCGCTCGTCGGCGACGCGCCCCTCCTGCTGGCCGACGAACCGACCACCGGACTCGACCGCGACCTGGTGCAGCACACGGTCGACGAACTGCGACGGCACGTCGACGACGGCGACCGGGCCCTGCTGATGATCACCCACGACCTGACCGCCGCCGAGCGCATCGCCGACCGCGTCGCGGTCATGTACGCGGGCCGTATCGTCGAACTCAGCGACGCCGACGTCTTCTTCGGCGCTCCCGGCCCCCGCCACCCCTACAGCCGGGGCCTGCTCGGCGCCCTGCCCGACCGTGCCTTCGCCCCCATTCCCGGCATGCCACCGGAACTCGGCGCCCTCCCCGACGGCTGCGCCTTCGCACCACGCTGCGACCGCACCACCGGCGCCTGCACCACCGCCCCTCCGATGACGGACACCGTCGCCTGCCACCACCCGCACGTCGCGGAGGACGCCCGTGCTTGAACTGCACGCCATCACCGCCGGATACGGCAGAGACGCCCCCGTCGTCCGAGGCGCCTCCCTCACGGTCGAACCGGGCGAAGCCGTCGGCCTGCTCGGCCCCAGCGGCTGCGGCAAATCCACCCTCGCCCGCGTCGCCGCCCTCCTGCACCGCCCGGACTCCGGAACCGTCCACCTCGACGGCACACCGGTACGCCACTGGCGCCACCGCGCCCCACGCGAACAGCGCACCGCCTTCGGCGTCGTCTTCCAGCAGCCCAGACTCTCCACCGACCCCAGACTGCGACTCACCGACCTGATCGCCGAACCCCTGCGCGCCACCGGCCGAAGGGACGCGCTGCTGCCCGAGCGGGTCACCGAGCTCGCCGCGACCGTCGGCCTCACCCCGGACCTGCTCGGCAGACGCCCCCACGAAGTCAGCGACGGCCAACTCCAACGCGCCTGCCTCGCCCGCGCCCTCGTCCTCCGCCCCCGCTGGCTCGTCTGCGACGAGATGACCGCCATGCTCGACGCCTCCACCACCGCCGCACTCGTCACGGCCGTCGAGGACTACCGCCGCACCACCGGCGCGGGCCTGCTCGCCGTCGGTCACGACCGTGTCCTCCTGAACCGCTGGTGCGACCGCACCGTCCACTGGGACACGCTCTGCGGCTGACCGTTCATCGCCGGGCCACCGCGACATCAGCCCACACCACCACGGACACGCCGGACGGCATGCGGCCGTGGGTGTGGTGATCACGATGGCCTGGCCGTGGGGAGCGGACCTGCCGGTCGTTCCGCGCGCCCATCAGTCCTTCCGCCTGGCAGAAGCCGCCTTGCCGAGCCGACGCAAGCCTCACGACCCTGATCCCGACCACGGCAAGCGGGGCGACGGCGCCCCGCCGACAGGGACGGGAACGCCATGCCTCACACCACCGCCTTCGCCAGGAACCAGTGGTACGTCGCCGCCTACGGCCACGAGGTCGGGCGCGAGGAACTGCTCGGCCGGACGGTGCTCGGGGAGCCGCTCGTCCTCTACCGCACGGAGGAGGGGACGCCCGTCGCGCTGCACGACCGCTGTGTGCACCGGCGCTTCCCGCTCTCCGAGAGCCGCCTGGACGGGGACCGGATCGTGTGCGGCTACCACGGCTTCACCTACGACACGACGGGGACGTGCGTGTACGTGCCGGGGCAGCAACGCGTGCCGCGCACCGCGCGGGTCGCCTCCTACCCGGTCGTGGAGCAGGACTCCCTGGTGTGGGTGTGGATCGGCGACCCGGCGCTGGCCGACCCGGGGGCGATCCCGCGCGCCCGCCATCTCGACTCGCCCGGCTGGATCACCGTCCGCGGCATGGAGCCGATCGACGCCGACCACGGGCTGCTCGTGGACAACCTGCTGGACCTGTCCCACGAGACGTATCTGCACGGCGGCTACATCGGCACCCCCGAGGTCGCGGAGACGCCGATCACCACGGAGGTGGACGAGGGGGCGGGGATCGTGCGGGTGAGCCGGCGCATGGACGACGCCGAGTGCCCGCCGTTCTACGCCCGTTCGACCGGCATCGAGGGCCGGATCACGCGCTGGCAGGACATCGAGTACCACGCGCCCTGTCTGTACCTGCTGCACAGCCGGATCGCCCCGGTGGGCGTGCTGCCGGAGGCGGACGGCAGCGATCCGGGCGGCTTCCACACCGAGATCACGTACGCGATCACCCCGTCGTCCGACGGCAAGGTGTACGACTTCTGGATGGTCTCGCGGGACTGGGCGACGGACGACGCCGAGGTCACCGAGTTCCTGCGCGCCAACAACCACACGGTCGTCATGCAGGACGTCGACGCGCTCAACCTGCTCCAGCGCACGCTGGGTTCGGAACGCGCCGGCTACCAGGAGCTGAGCATCAACATCGACACCGGCGGTCTGGCCGCCCGCCGTATCCTCGCCCGGCTCGTGGAGGAGGGCGAGAAGCCGGTGGCCGAGGGCGATAAGCCGGTGGAGGCGGCCCGGTGAGCGGTGCCACCGGTGAGGTCTACCGCGTCGACTGGCTGCCGGGCACCGACGTCCTGCACGGCACCTGCCACTGCGGGGCCGAGCACACCGCCGAGGACCCGGTGGAGATGTGGGGGTGGATGCTCGCCCACCCCGAGGGCCACGAGCCACGAGGAAAGGCCGCATGACCGAGTACGACACCGCGGACCACACCGCGGACCACACCGTGTACGAAGCCGAACTCGTCGTCGCCGGCGCGGTGCCGGCGGCCGACGGGGTCCGCGCGCTCACCCTGCGCCACCCGCTGGGCGAACCGCTGCCGGCCTGGGAGCCGGGCGCCCACGTCGACCTGCTGCTCGGCCCGGGGCTGGAGCGTCAGTACTCGCTGTGCGGCGATCCGGCCGACCGTGCCGTCTGGCGGATCGCGGTCCTGCGGGAGCCCGCGGGGCGGGGCGGATCGGCGTATGTGCACGAGCACATGGCGCCGGGCGACACGGTACGGGTCCGCGGCCCCCGCAACCGCTTCGCGCTACGGCCCGCGCCCGGCTACCGCTTCGTCGCGGGCGGCATCGGCATCACCCCGCTGCTGCCGATGCTCGCGGCGGCCGAGGCGGCGGGCGCCGACTGGCGGCTCCTGTACGGCGGCCGCACGCGCGGTTCCATGGCGTTCACCGGGGAGCTGGCGCGCTACGGCGACCGGGTCGCCCTCGCCCCGCAGGACGAGACGGGCCTGCTCGACCTGGACTCCGCGCTGGCCGGGCTGCCGGAGGGCACCCTGGTGTACTGCTGCGGACCGGGCCCGCTGCTCGACGCGGTCGCCGAGCGGTGTCCGCCCGGTGCGCTGTCCGTGGAGCGGTTCCGGCCCGAGGAGGGGCGGGGCGGCGGTACGGAGGCCGCCTTCGAGGTCGAGCTGGCGCGCAGCGGCCGTACGCTGACCGTCCCGGCGGACGTCTCCGTGCTGGACGCCGTCCGGGCCGCCGGGGTGGAGGTGCTGTTCTCCTGCGCCGAGGGGACCTGCGGGACCTGTGAGACCGACGTGCTGGAGGGCACTCCGGAGCACCGGGACAGTGTGCTCACCCCCGCGGAGCGGGAGGCCGGGGAGACGATGATGATCTGCGTGTCCCGGTGCCGGGGGCGCAGGCTCGTCCTGGATCTGTGACCGACAGGTCGGCCTCGATCCGTGCCACCGCCGCCCGCAGCCGCGGCAGCAGGTCCCGGCGGACCGACTCCACCGAGGTACGGCCGGCGTGCACCGCGAGGTTCACGCCGGCCACCACCGTGCCGTCCCGGTCCCGCACCGGGGCGGCCACCGAGCGCAGTCCCTCCTCCAGTTCCTGGTCGACCAGGGCGTGTCCCTGCCGCCGCACGCGCAGGAGTTCCGCGCGCAGGTCCTCGGGGGTGACGAGGGTGCGCGGGGTGAGCGGGCGCAGGTCCGCGCGGGCGAGGCGGGTGGCGAGCTCCTCGTCGGGGAGGGCGGCCAGCATCACCCGGCCGACGGAGGTGACGTGGGCCGGGAAGCGGGTGCCCACCGTGATCGTCGCGGACATGATGCGGCGGGCGGGGACCCGGGCGACGTAGACGACGTCGTCCCCGTCGAGGACGCACAGCGAGGACGACTCCCCCACGTCCGCGGCGAGTTGTTCGAGGTGCGGCAGGCACAGCTGAGGCAGCGTCAGGCCGGCGAGATAGGCGTAGCCGAGTTCCAGCACGCGCGGGGTGAGCCGGAAGAGCCGGCCGTCGCAGTGGACGTAGCCGAGGTCGGCGAGGGTGAGGAGCAGCCGGCGGGCGGCGGCGCGGGTGAGGCCGCAGGCGCGGGCGACCTCGCTGAGCGTGCGCGCGGGGTGCTCGGCGTCGAAGGAGCGGATGACGGCGAGGCCCCGCTCGAAGGACCTCACGAAGTGCGCTGCGCGGTCGGTGCTGGACAACCGGCGCCTCCACATTGTCAACGATTTCGTCAGCCAACCCATTGACCCGGTCGAACGCATGGTTCTACGTTCCCTGCACGCCAGTTGAGCACTACTGTGCGGGGTGCGCACAGCCTGTCGGAACACGTTTGTCTGCACAGGAGGAGCCATGCGTCGTCTGCTCGCCGGTCTCGCGGCCGGCACCTTCCTGCTCGCCACGGCGGCCTGTGGCTCGTCCGACGACTCCGGTCCGTCGGACAAGGGCACGTCGTCGGGGGGCACCACCACCGTCAAGCTCGGTCTCATTCCCATCGTCGACGTGGCACCCGTCTACCTGGGCGTGCAGCAGGGCTTCTACGAGAAGCAGGGCCTGAAGCTGTCGATCACGACCGCGCAGGGCGGCGCGGCGATCGTGCCGGGCGTCGTCAGCGGCCAGTTCCAGTTCGGCTTCAGCAACATGACCTCCCTCATGGTCGCGCAGTCCAACAACGTGCCCGTGAAGGCCGTCGCCAACGGCATCGCCTCGACCGGCGTGCAGGGGAACGACTTCGGCGCGATCACGGTGAAGAAGGGCAGCGCGCTGAAGTCCGCGAAGGACCTGGAGGGCAAGAAGGTCGCCATCAACACGCTGAAGAACATCAACGAGACCGCGGTGCGCGCCTCGGTGCGCACCGCGGGCGGCGATCCGGACAAGGTGAAGTTCGTCGAGCTCCCCTTCGACCAGATGCCGGCCGCCCTCGACGGCGGGCAGATCGACGCCGCGATGGTGGTCGAGCCCGCCCTCGCCACCGTCAAGAGCCAGGGCGGCGTGGAGATCGCCTCGCCCATGGTCGACGTCGCCCCGAAGCTCACCGTCGCCATGTACTTCACCTCGGCGCAGTACGCGCAGCAGAACCCGGACGTGGTGAAGAAGTTCCAGCAGGCCACGGCCGAGTCCCTCGCCTACGCCGACGCCCACCCGGACGAGGTCCGGCAGATCGTCACCACGTACACCAAGATCCCCACCGCGGTGCTGGAGCAGGTGACGCTGCCGAAGTGGCCCGCCGAGGCGAACCGCTCCTCCATCGAGGCGCTGAAGGAACTGGGCGACGAGGACGGCCTGTTCAAGTCGGCCCCCGACCTGGACGAGCTGCTTCCGTGAGGGGCGGCAACGCCGCGCTCGGCGCGGCCGGGCTCGCGGCCTTCCTCGCCCTGGGCGAGGCGGTGCCGCGGCTCGGCCTGGTCAAGGAGGCCTACTTCCCGCCGACGAGCCGGATCCTCGCGGCCCTCGGCGGTGAACTCGCCGACGGCGCCTTCTGGACGGCCCTCGGCGACACCCTCACCGGCTGGGCCCTGGGCCTGGCGCTCGCGGTCGGCGCGGGCGTCGTCGCCGGGGTGGTGATCTCCGTCGTCCCGTACCTGCGCGAGGCCACGGCGTCGACGGTCGAGTTCCTGCGCCCGATCCCGTCCGTCGCCCTGATCCCGCTGGCCGTCCTGCTGTACGGCACCGAACTGCGCTCGGTCCTCCTCCTGGTCGTCTACGCCTCCTTCTGGCAGGTCCTCATCCAGGTCCTGTACGGCGTCCAGGACGTCGACCCGGTCGCCGAGGAGACGGCCCGCTCCTACGGCCTCGGCCCCTGGGCGCGCGTGCGGCACGTGCTGTGGCCGACCGCGCTGCCGTACGTCATGACCGGGGTGCGGCTCGCGGCGGCGGTCGCGCTGATCCTCGCCGTCACCGCCGAACTGGTCATCGGCGCGCCGGGGCTGGGCGCCCGTATCGCGGTCGCGCAGACCTCGCAGGCGGTGCCCGAGATGTACGCGCTGATCGTCGTCGCCGGACTGCTCGGCCTGCTGATCAACGTCGGGGCGCGGACGGTGGAGCGCCGGGCGCTGGGCTGGCACCAGTCGGTGCGCGGGGAGGTGGCGGTGTGAGACGGCTGCTGCTCCGGCCGGTGCTGGTGCTCGCCCTGCCGGCCGTGCTGGTCGCCCTCTGGTGGGCGGCGTCCGCGCACAGCACCGACGTGTACTGGCCGCCCCTGCGGACGATCCTGGAGACCTTCCCCGACGTGTGGACGGGCGAGCGGCTGCGCGCGGACGTACTGCCGAGCGTGCTGCGGCTGGCGGGCGGCTACGCGCTGGCGGCCGTGGCGGGGGTCGCGCTGGGCACCGTCATCGGCTCCTACCGGCGGGTGCGGGCGGTGTGCGAGCCGGTCCTGGAGTTCCTGCGGGCGGTGCCGCCGCCGGTCCTGGTGCCGGTCATCATGCTGTTCGCGGGCATCGGCGACACCATGAAGGTCGTGGTGATCGCGGCCGGCTGCGTGTGGCCGGTCCTGCTCAACACCGTCGAGGGCGTGCGGGCGGTGGACCCGGTGATGGCGGAGACGGCCCGCTCGTACGGCATCACGGGCGTGGCGCGGCTGCGGGACCTGGTGCTGCGCTCGGCGAGCCCGCAGATCTTCGCGGGCCTGCGCCAGGCGCTGTCCATCGGGATCATTCTGATGGTCATCAGCGAGATGTTCGCCGCCAGCAACGGCCTCGGCTTCACCATCGTGCAGTTCCAGCGCGGCTTCGCCATCCCGGACATGTGGACCGGGATCCTGCTGCTCGGCCTGCTCGGCTTCGTCCTGTCGGTCCTCTTCCAGCTGGTCGAGCGGCGGATGCTCGGCTGGTACCACGGTCTGCGCGCCGCCGGCCGGCGCTCCCGGTGACGCCTCGGACGGTGACGTCCTCGAACGGTTCGAAAGGGCGGGGCATGCTCGACGTACGCGGCCTGAAGAAGGTCTACGAGGGTTCCGGGCGGCGGGTGGAGGCGGTGCGCGACCTCACCTTCACCGTCGCCGACGGTGAACTGGTCTGTCTCGTCGGCCCGTCGGGCTGCGGCAAGACGACCCTGCTGAAGTGCATGGGCGGCCTGATGACGCCGACGTCCGGCGAGGTGTTCCTGGAGGGCCGGAAGGTGACCGGGCCGCCGCCCGGGATGGCGTTCGTGTTCCAGGAGTACGGGCGGAGCCTCTTCCCGTGGATGCGGGTCGGCGAGAACGTCGGACTCCCGCTGAAACAGAAGGGGCTGGGCAAGGTACGGCGGCGGGAACTGGTGGCCGACGCGCTGGAGTCGGTCGGGCTGGCGGACGCCGCCTCCGCCTACCCCTGGCAGTTGTCGGGCGGCATGCAGCAGCGGGTGGCGATCGCGCGGGCGCTCGCCTACGAACCCCGGGTGCTGCTGATGGACGAGCCGTTCGCGGCCGTCGACGCCCAGACCCGCGCCGACCTGGAGGACCTCGTGCGGGGCCTGTGGCGGGAGCGCGGCATCACGATCCTGTTCGTCACCCACGACATCGACGAGGCCGTCTACCTGGGCGAGCGGGTCGTCGTCCTGTCCGCCTCGCCGACCGTCGTCCAGGAGCAGCTGAAGGTCGATCTGCCGCCGGAGCGCGACCAGTTGCACACCCGCGTCGCCCCCCGCTTCGCCGAGCTGCGCACCCATGTGTACGAGCAGATCCAGGCGGCGAAGCGCGGGGCGTCCGGCCGGCCGGCCGCGAAGGACGGGGCCGGGGACGATGCCGGGGCGGAGCCGGTCACGAAGGACACCGCCCCGGCCGTGCCGCTCGCGAAGGGCGCGGCTCCGGCGGACCCGCTCACCAAGGGCCCGGCCCCGGCGGACCCGCACTGAACCGGCCGGGCGATACCTCCGGCACCGCACGGACCAGCAGCCGGACACCCCGGCGATGTGGCGGACCGGAGCGCCGTCGGCGACCTGAACGCCGACGGTGCCCGGTCAGACCTCGGGGGCGGGAACCACGCTGAGGTGCGCCGCGGAGCGGCGCGGGCGGCGGCGTGCCCGGCGCGGCGTGGGCGCGGGCGCCTCGCGCAGCACCATCGTCAGCCGCATGTACCCCAGGTCCTGAAGCGTTCTGGGGGTGTCGGCGACGATGCGGCACTGGGTGGCGCCCCAGCGCGGGTCCGGGTGCAGCAGGGGCCGGACCGCTCCGTCGTGCTCGACGGCCTCCTCGCCGACCGCGCGGATCCAGTGCGGCAGGCCCTGCCGGTAGGCGGCCTCCATGAGCGGGTCCTGCGCGATCTCCCGGCGGATCGCCTGGAGCCCGTGGTCGTGGCCGTTTCGTTCGACGGCCGCCGAGAAGCGGGCCATCATCGGCAGGCACCAGCTGGACTCGTGGTCGCCGAGGACCGACGGCGCGTCGGGGTGGAAGAGCACGAACCGGAGGAAGTTGTCGCCCGGCAGGGCCGTCGGGTGCGGGCCCACCTCCCGGAAGAGTGTCCGGAAAGCGGTGTTGGCCAGGACGACGTCCCAGCGGTGGTCCAGGACGACGGACGGGAAGGGGACGGCCTCCAGGTACCCGGCGTAGTCCTGGAGGTAGGCCTGGGCCTCGGAACCGTCGGGGACGGGCCGCGGTACCGACCGCTGCCCACCTGCCTGATACGCCATCGGGAGGTCACCCCTCTTGCCTGTGCCGCCTGCACGCGGCGCCCTGATCCTGGTACCCCGGCGCGACGCATGTCAACTATCGTGGCATTCCGCGCTCGTTGACGGCTGAAATGGGCCACAGTTGTGGCGAGACCTGGATGAGAGTTCGAAGAACCCGCTACCCTCCGGTCAGTTCACGGCGATCGTGTAATGCCTGTGAAGGGGTCGGAGAGACGTAGGAGACCTGTAGGTGACGGATGGCTTCGAGGTTCCGGGCGCCACGGCGACGGTGCTGCTGTCGGCCGTCGTCGCCCGTGTCACCGCACTCGCCGACCGGCTGGGCGTGCCGTACCCGGAGGTCTTCGACACCGGACGGCTGTCCGTCGCCTCCGGGGTCCCCGAGTCCGTGGTCAAGGCCCTGCTGAGCGGCCGGCCGGCCGGCGAACCGGATGTGCAGGCCCGCTTCCTGCAACGCCTGGACCTGCTGCGCCGCACCCGGCTCAAGCCCAACGGGCGCAAGTACACCCAGCAGGAGATCGCCGACGGCGCCGGCATGTCACGGCAGCAGGCGGGCGCCCTCATCAACGGTGACCGCCGCCCCACGATGGAGCACTGCGACGCCCTCCAGCGCTTCTTCCGCGTCCACGCCGGCTTCCTCACGGCCGAGGACCCCGAGGCGCTCGCGGGCGCCCTCCAGCCCGTCGAGCAGGAACTGCTGCAGAAGCTCGCCGCCCGGGAGGCGGCCGTGGCCGCCGAGGACCCGCTGGAGCGGTTGCTGCAGGACCACGGCGTGCGCGGAATCGCCTGGCGGGCCGCACAGCTGCCCACCGACCAGCACCGCGACAAGGTCGCCGAGTGGCTGGACATGCTCCTGGAGAGCGTGAAGCGGCCCGAGTCGTGATCCGGGAGATGACTGTGGGCATCGGCAAGGACATGCGCCGCCTGCGCGACGAGCTGGTCGGGGAGCTCACCCTCCCGGCCCCCGCCGCACCGGCCGACCTGTACACCGCCCTGTGCGACGGCATGAGCAGACGCCGCGGCCGCCCCGTCCACTTCCGCACGGCGGCCTTCCCGCCCGGCACCGCCAGCGGGCTGTGGCTCGACATGGCCGACCAGGACCTCGTCGTCATCGAGGAACGCACCGCGCCCGACCACCAGTTGGTGATCCTCGGCCATGAGCTGTGGCACATGAAGGCGGGCCACTGCAGCCACCACGTCGAGGGCGCCGCCGTCGCGGCCCGGCTGCTCCACGACGGCGCGGACCTCCAGGCGACGGTCCACAAGGTCACCGCCCGTACCCGCTTCGACCGGGCCGACGAGCGGGACGCCGAGCGCTTCGGCCTGCTGCTGGCCAGCAAGTGCCGTACGTGGCTCGCGGGCCCGGCGGCGCAGGAGCGGGCCCGGCGGGACCACCTGGCGGGGCGGATCGGGGCGTCGCTGGGCTACCTGGGACGGCAGGAGCGGGGCGGGGCCTGAACCGGTCGGCCCGGCGCGCTTCAAGAAGCGGAACCGGTCGGCCCGGCGCGCCTCAAGAAGCTGAGCCGGACGGCCCGGCGCGCCCCGAGGAGCCGATCCGCCGCTGGGGCGCGTCCCGGGAGCACTCCCCCGCGGACCGGCGCCCGCCCTCAGGTGGCACCGCGGTCGCCTGCCTCCCGCACCCGGCGGCCGCCGGCCGCGAGGGACGGGTCCGCGTCGAACCCGCCCCCGCGCAGCAGGGCGCGCCGGCGGACGCGGCTCCGGTCGCCGGGGCGGTGGCACCGGTGAACTCCTCGACGAGGGCGCGGAACCCGGGCGGGGTCGGTGGGGAACGGGACGCGGCCGGCGCCCACCCGGCGCAGCCGTGTGCCGTGCGCCGGTCGGCGCCTCGGGACGTCGGACACCGGCCGCCTCCCCTCACCCCGGCCGCCAACGGTCGCCGACAGCCCTCCGTTCCAACGCAGGAGCCGTTTTCCCCGGGGGTTCCGCCGAGGTTTCACCTCCGCTAAGCGGGCGAACCGGCGCGGGACGGGGCCGCATTGTCAGTGGTGGACGGCAAGCTGGGGGGTGCGCCGCCGCACGGGGGCGTACGCGCCGTCAGGGCGCGTGGGAGACGACGCCGACGCGGGGAGAGCCGACCGATGCCCACTGCCGTACTGACCGACCGCGAGCGCACCGCCGTCCAGGCCTATCTGCGGCTGCTGCACACCGTCCGGGCCGCCTTCGGTGACGACGGATCCGGCCCGCCGCACGACCGGCTGCCGCCCGTCGTCCCGCCCGCCGTCCTGGCCGAGGCCGAACAGGCCCTGCGGGCCGCCGGCCTGACGGGCAACGAGGAGGAGTTCTTCCGGCTGCTGCACAGCTGGTGCCCGGAGAGGTGAGCGGACGGGCGCGGACGGCGCCGGGGCCGCGGGCCGCGGGCCTCCGCACGGTTCAGGCGTGCGGGACCGTGATCGCGGTCGCCACCAGCCCGCGCCCCACGGCCCAGCGGCCGTCGAAGTGCCCGAGCCGACGGCCGCCGACCACGGGGCCGGGGACCAGGAGCCGGGCGCGGAAGGTGCCCCGTGCGCCGTCCTCGAGGCCGGCGTCGATCTCGATGTCGGCCTCGGTGAAGTCCAGCCACGTGCGGGTGAGGGGGAACCACGCCTTGTAGACGGACTCCTTGGCACTGAACAGCAGCCGGTCGAAGTGCACCTCGGACCGGTCCGCAGCCAGCCGGCGCAGCCGCTCCGCCTCCGCGGGCAGGGCGACGGCGGACAGCACGCCCTCGGGCAGCGGCTGGTGCGGCTCGGCGTCGATACCGAGCGAGGCCAGGTCGGCGACGCGCACCAGGGCCGCGGCGCCGTAGCCGTCGCAGTGGGTCATGCTGCCCGTCAGACCGGCCGGCCACCGCGGGGCCCCCCGCTCGCCGGGCAGCACGGGCTGCGCGGGCACACCGAGCTTCTCCATGGCGCGCCGCGCACAGGAGCGTACGACGGTGAACTCGCGGCGGCGCTTGGCGACGGCCCGCGCCACCACCGCCTCCTCCTCCGGGTACAGCGGTCCGTGACCGAACTCGGCGACGCCCTCCTCGCCGTGGGCCTCCACGGCGACGACCGTGTCCGGCAGCAGTTCCTCGATCACGCGGCACCGCCCTGGGCCGGCAGGACGCGGCGCAGCCGGCCCGGCGGCTGCGCGCGCTTGCGCCACTCGCGGGGGTAGCCCACCGACACCTCCTCGAAGCGGACCCCCTCGTGCCAGGTGGTCCGCGGGATGTGCAGATGGCCGTAGACCATGGCCTCGACCCGGAAGCGGCGGTGCCAGTCGGCGGTCAGCCGGGTGCCGCACCACATGGCGAACTCGGGGAACCACAGGACGTCCGTCGGGTGCCGGTCCAACGGATAGTGGTTGACCAGGACCGTCGGCAGGTCCTCGGGGAGAGCGGCGAGCCGTCGCTCGGTCTCGGCGACCCGCGCCCGGCACCAGTCCTCACGGGTCGGATACGGATCGGGGTGCAGCAGGTACTCGTCGTTGCACACCACGCCGGTGCCGTGCGCGTAGGCCAGGCCCTCCTCCTTGGTGGCGCAGCCGGGCGGCAGGAACGAGTAGTCGTACAGCAGGAACAGCGGGGCGACCGCCACCGGGCCGCCGGGGCCCTCCCACACCGGGTACGGGTCCTCGGGGGTCGTCACGCCCAGCTCGCGGCAGAGGTCCACCAGGTGTTCGTAACGGGCCACTCCCCGGAGGGTGACCGTGTCCTTCGGATGGGTCCACAGTTCGTGGTTGCCGGGGGCCCAGACGACCTTGGCGAAGCGGCTCGCGAGCGTCTTGAGCGTCCAGCCGATGTCGGCCACGCTCTCCGAGACGTCCCCGGCCACCAGCAGCCAGTCGTCGTCGGAATCCGGGACCATCCGCTCGACCAGGGCCCGGTTCTCGGGATACCCGATGTGCAGATCGCTGATGGCCAGCAGTTGTCCGGCACCACCGGCCGTCGACGCCACGTCCGACCCCCGTCCCGCTCGGGCACGCGCGCCCCCGGCGGACGCGCGAACGCCACCACGACAGCACATTCACGCGCGCGGGACAAGAACACCCCGGCCGGCGGCCCGGCCCGGCGCGCCCTTACCCGACCGGGCCGCCAACGTGAACATGATCGGGAAATCCGTAACACGCACGTTGCACGCCGCACCCTCGGGAAGCCGTATGATCGCCCCAACACCTCCGCTTTGAACGCCCCTTCGCACGGGGCGCTTTGGTGTCCCTCCCTCCACCCTGCCCGGGCACGGGCCCGCTCCGCCCTGCCCGCGAACCGTGAAAGGCGGCCCGCATGGTCTCTCGCGTACGCGTCTGGCTCAACCGCACGTACGCGGAGAACGTGTTCTTCATGGATCAGCTGCGGCGAAATCCCAGTGATCGGGCCGTCGAGATCCATGCCACGCACGGGGACGCCGACTCCCCCGTCCTGGCCGCCGCCGACACCGCCGACCTGGAGCCGGAGGGCCTGTCCCCGGCCGCGTACGTGGAGT
Organism: Streptomyces sp. NPDC088812; assembly: GCF_044750285.1. Classification (NCBI taxonomy): domain Bacteria; kingdom Bacillati; phylum Actinomycetota; class Actinomycetes; order Kitasatosporales; family Streptomycetaceae; genus Streptomyces; species Streptomyces sp. NPDC088812. The sequence continues at coordinate 240,731 of NZ_JBIVJP010000013.1, forward strand.
ACGCGCTCGACCAGTGCGCCCGCCGCGGCATCGACGTGTTCGTGCCCCGACTGCACCAGGCGGCGATCGTGGCGCACCGCGCCGACTTCGAGGCGGTCGGTACGGCGCTGCTGGCACCGACCCCCGAGGCCGTGGCCGTCTTCGAGGACAAGGTGGTCGCCTACGAGGCCGTCCAGGCGATCGGCGTGCCCGTGCCGCCGTGGTGGCGAGTGCGGACCGCCGACGAACTCCTCGCCGCTGTCGAGGAGTTGGAGGCGGCCGGGCACAAGGCGTGCTTCAAGCCCGCGTCCGGCGCGGGCGGGGTCGGCTTCCGCGTGATCACGCGTGCTCCCTTCTCCCTCATGCACCTCAGCGGCTTCCCGACGCCGTACGTGCAGCTGGACCTCGTCGTCGAGGTGCTCCGGCAGGCCGACGAGCCGGTGGACTGGCTGGTCATGCCGCGTCTGGAGCAGCCCGAGGTGTCCGTGGACTGCCTCACCGGCCCCGACAACCTGGTCCGTCTCGCCGTCGGCCGCACCAAGAACGGCCGCCGCCGCGGCTTCACCCTCCAGGACCAGTGGCTGGAGCCGGCCCGGCGGATCGCCGAGGGCTTCGGGCTGCACTACCTGTCCAACATCCAGTTCCGGATGTTCGGCGAGCAGCCAGTGCTGATGGACGTCAACACGCGTCCGGCCGGGGGACTGCACCAGCTCTCCCTCTGCGGGGTCAACGCCCCTTGGGCCGCCGTGCAGTTGGCGCTCGGCGAGGACCCCGGGGAGATCGTGCCGCCGTTCCTGGGGCAGGACTACACGGTGGTGTCGGGCCCGCGCCCGCTGCGGCCGGTCTCGCTCCCGCAGCAGCGGGTCGAGGACACGGAGACGCTGCTTCCGACGGTGCCCGCACCGGTCGGCGCCGTCGAGGACCAGACCCCGGCGTCGACGGCGCCCGCCGCAACTGCGGCGGCGGAGGCTCTGCCGCTCTGAGGTCGCAGGGCCGAGCGTCACGCGCCGAGGTCACACGGCTGGGGCGCACAGCGGAGATCCCCCGGACTCGAGTCCGGGGGATTTTTTTTCCGCTCGGGGTGTATCAGGACCCGGGTCGCGCGCTCTTAACGGTGTAACACCGAAGGCCCACGGAGGAACGACGGGGAGCACGGGGGCTCCGTGGGAGCAAGGGGACCGACGGGGGAATCGGGAACCTACGGGGGAAATCGGGGATCGACGGGGGATCCCCGGGGGAACGGGGGACGGGTCGGTCGGCCGCTGTCACGGGGAGCGACCGACCGGCCCGATGCGGGCGGCGCCGGGGCCGATGGGGGCGGCCCCGGGCCGACGCGGCCCGACTCGGGTCTGTGCGTGCGGGCTTCGGCCCGAGCACGGGAATCCGGGCCACCGCGCACGGGCTCGGGCCCGAGTACGCGGACCGCCGCCACCGCGCACGGATGCGGACAAGCCGGTGCGGGCCGGGCCGGCAAGCGCCCGGCCCGGGCTCAGGAGCGCCTCTTCAGGCGCAGCGTCAGGATCTGGAACGGCCGCAGGGACACCGCGACGGCGCCGCCCGCGCTGTCCGCTCCGGCCCGCACCTCGGCTCCCGCCTCCGTCTCCACCTCGGCTCCCGCCTCCGTCTCCACCTCGGCGTCCGCTTCCGCCCCGCCCCGCGCGTCGTCGAGCGGCCGTTCGAGCAGGTCGGTGACCTGGACGCCGGCCAACGGGAAACCGGTGCGCAGGACGCCCCGGGCGCGGCCGCCGCGGGACTCGTACAGCCGCACCACCACGTCACCCGACGCGTCGTCGGCGAGCTTGACCGCCTCCACGGTGACGCCCTCGCCGTCCACGGAGACGACCGGCGCGGGCGCGCCCGCCGCGTCGGCCACGCGCAGCGGGAGGTTGAGGGCGTAGCCCTCGGCGACGGCGTCCTCGATGCTCGCGCCGGGCAGCAGCGCGTAGGTGAGGCGGTGCCGGCCCTGGTCGGCCCCGGGGTCCGGGACGCGCGGGGCGCGGACCAGACTGAGGCGGACCGTGGTGGTGGTGCCGCCGTCCTCGCGGACCGTGCGGGAGACGTCGTGGCCGTACGTCGAGTCGTTGACGACCGCGACGCCGTAGCCGGGTTCGCCGAGGTGCACCCAGCGGTGGCCGGAGACCTCGAAGCGGGCCGCCTCCCAGGTGGTGTTGGTGTGGGTGGGGCGCTGGACGTGGCCGAACTGGATCTCGGCGGAGGAGTGCGCGGCCCGGATGTCGACGGGGAAGGCCGCCTTGAGGATCTTCTCCGTCTCGTGCCAGTCGATGTCGGTGGCGATGTCGACGCGGGGACTGCCCGCGTGGACGGTGACGGTCTGGGTGATCGTCGAGCCCTTGCCGAAGGAACGGGTGACACGGATCGCGCCGACGAGGGGGTCGTCGTCGGTGACGGTCACCGAGTCCGCTGCCAGCAGGTCGGTGTAGCGGTTGCGGTAGTGCCGGTCGATGTCCCAGGCGTCCCAGTGGTTGGGGAGGTCGGTGTGCAGGCGCAGCAGGTTGCCCGGCCCGGCGAGGACCTCGCGGTCCGCCCTCAGGTCGTACACGGACGCCAGGGTGCCGTCCTCCGCCACCTCCACCCGCACCAGGCCGTTGTCGAGGACACGCCCGTCGACCGTGACCGGGTGCGGCGGTCCGGCGTCGGTGAGGGGCGCGCTGCCGCCCGCGGGCACGGCCACGTACACCGGTGCGCCGTCGGCCGTGCGGACCACCTCGGCGCGGTCGTACGGGCTCGTGTTGAACACCCGTGGTCCGCCGCCGCCGAGCGCGGCGACCGCCTCGGCCGTCAGCGCCTCCAGCTCCTCGGCCACGCGCGCGTACTCGGCCTCCGCCTCCCGGTGCACCCAGGCGATCGACGACCCCGGCAGGATGTCGTGGAACTGGTGCAGCAGCACCGTCTTCCACAGGCGGTCCAGCGTCCCGTACGGGTAGGCGTAGCCCGGCGCGTTCAGCGCGGCCGTGGTCGCCCACAGCTCGGCCTCGCGCAGCAGGTGCTCGCTGCGCCGGTTGCCCTGCTTGGTGCGGGCCTGGGAGGTGTAGGTGGCGCGGTGCAGCTCCAGGTAGAGCTCGCCGCTCCAGACGGGGGCGTTCGGGTACTCCTCGCGGGCCTTGGCGAAGAAGTCGTCGGGGTGTTCGACGACGACCTTGGGCGAGCCCTCCAGGTCGGCGAGCCGGCGCGCGCGTTCCATGATCTCGCGGGTGGGGCCGCCGCCGCCGTCGCCCCAGCCGAACGGCGCCAGCGAGCGCGTGCCGGCGCCCTTCTCCGCGTAGTTGCGCACCGCGCGGTCCATCTCCTCGCCGCTGAAGCGGGCGTTGTAGGTGTCGATGGGCGGGAAGTGGGTGAAGATGCGGGTGCCGTCGATGCCCTCCCACCAGAAGGTGTGGTGGGGGAAGGTGTTCGTCTGGTTCCAAGAGAGCTTCTGGGTGAGGAACCACTCGTTGCCGGCCAGCCGGGCGAGCTGCGGATAGGCGGCGGTGTAGCCGAAGGAGTCCGGCAGCCAGACGCCCTTGGTCTCGATGCCGAAGTGCTCGAGGAAGAACCGCTTGCCGTGGACGAGCTGGCGGGCGAGGGCCTCGCCGCCGGGCAGGTTGCCGTCGGCCTCCACCCACATGCCGCCGACCGGCGCCCACTGGCCCTTCTTCACCGACTCCTGGATGCGGTTCCAGACGTGCGGGTAGTGGTCGCGCACCCACGCGTACTGCTGGGCCTGGGAGCAGGCGAAGACGAAGTCGTCGTACTCGTCGGCGAGCGCGGTGACGTTGGAGAAGGTGCGCGACGTCTTGCGCTTGGTCTCGCGGATCGGCCACAGCCAGGCGGAGTCGATGTGGGCGTGGCCGACGCCGGAGAGGGTGTGCGCGCCGGCGTGGGCGGGCCGGGCCAGGACGGGGGCGAGCACCTCGCGGACGGCCGCGGCGCTGCCGGGGACGTCGTCCAGGTCGAGGGCGTCCATGGCCCGGTCGAGGGCGTGCAGGATCTCGTGGCGGCGCGGCTCGTGCTCGCCGAGGTGGGCCATGAGGTCGCGCAGGACCTGGAGGTCGAGGTCGAGGTGGAAGACCTCCTCGTCGAGGACGGCGAGGTCGGCGCGGCGGAAGGTGTACAGCGGACGGTCGCCCGCCGTCAGGACGTCGCCGAGCGGGGTCGGGGCCGCGAAGCCGCCGGCCAGGATGTCGGGGTTGGAGGCGGCCTCGACCAGGTAGTCGACCCGCTCCCCGCCGATCGCCGGGCGGGCGACGGGCACGTACCGGTTGAGGGGGTTGACCGCCTTGAGGGGGCGGCCGTCGGGCAGGTGGACCAGCGCCTCGGCCTGGTTGCCGGGCCAGCCGCCCGTGAACCCGAGGTCGATGACCGCCTCGACCCGCCTCCCGGCCCACTCGGCGGGCACCCGGCCGCGCATGCGGAACCAGGTGGTGCCCCAGGGCGGGCCCCAGGGGGTGTCCATGGCGAAGGGTGCGTACGGCGCGGCCGCGGCCTCCTCGAAGGGCACCGGTTCCCCGGGCGCCTGCCAGGCCTCGACGTCGAGGGGAACGGCGGCCGCGTAGAGCGCGGGCTGGATGCGCTGGGTGTGGACGCGTTCGACGCGGTCCTCGATCCGGCGGCGTTCGTCGTGCATGGGGTCTCCAGGGAGGGAGCGGGCTGAGGGGACGCACGGAGGGAAGCGCGGCGGGCCGGTACAGATGGGAAAGCGCTTTCCCTACGGCTTCCCAAGGTAGGCCAAGCCCGGGTGCACGGCGGTGTATCCGTCCACGAGCCGGCGGGCCACGCCGACCGAGTCGACCAGCGGATGCAGCGCGAAGGCCTTCACCGCGGTGGCCCGGGAGCCGGACTCCGCGGCGGCGAGCACCTCCCGCTCGACCGCCTTCACCGAGCAGACCAGGCCGGTGGCATGGCCGGGCAGCGGGGCCGCGGCCACCGGGTGCGCCCCGTTGGCGTCGACCAGGCAGGGAACCTCGATCACGGCCTCGGGGTCCAGCGCCGCGAGCGTGTTCCGGTTGCGGACGTTGAGGATCAGGGTGGCGCGCTCGTCGCGGGCGATGGCCCGCATCAGGGCGAGGGCCACCTTCTCGTAGCCGCCGGAGAGGTCGTCGGCCTCGCGCTCCCCGGCGCCGGCCGTCTCCCGGTTCTCGGACATGTAGGTGGCCTCCCGCTCGGCGCGGGTGCGGTCCCAGGCGGGCAGCGCGGCCGCGGCCGGGTCGCGCATCTCCTCGTAGAAGCGGGCCTGCTGGTCGCGCAGGAAGGCGCCCCGGGTCCGCTCGGCCTCCCGGTAGGCGCGGACGGCCTCCCGGTTGAAGTAGTAGTAGTGCAGGTACTCGTTGGGGATCGCGCCGAGCGAGCGGAGCCATTCGGCGCCGAACAGTCTGCCCTCCTCGAAGGAGCCGAGCAGATCGGGGTCGGCGAGCAGGCGCGGGAGTTCGTCGCGGCCGGCCACGCGCAGGCCGCGCACCCAGCCCAGGTGGTTGAGGCCGACGTAGTCGACGAAGGCGTCGCGCGGGTCCGCGCCGAGCACCCGGGCGAGACGGCGGCCGAGGCCGACCGGGGAGTCGCAGATGCCGATGACCCGGTCGCCCAGGTGACGGGACATGGCCTCGGTGACGAGGCCGGCCGGGTTGGTGAAGTTGATGACCCAGGCGTCGGGGGCGAGGCGGGCGACGCGCCGCGCGATGCCGACGGCGACGGGGACCGTCCGCAGGCCGTAGGCGATGCCCCCGGCGCCGACCGTCTCCTGCCCGAGGACGCCCTCGGCGAGGGCCACCCGTTCGTCGTCGGCGCGGCCCTGGAGGCCGCCCACACGGATCGCGGAGAAGACGAAGGCGGCGCCGCGCAGGGCCTCGTCCAGGTCGGTCGTGGTGCTCACGCGGGGGGCGTCCGGCACACCGGCCGCCTGCTCGGCCAGCACCCGGGCGACCGCGTGCAGCCGGTCCGCGTCCAGGTCGTGCAGGACGACCTCGGTGACGCGGCCCTCGGCGCGGTCGGTGAGGAGCGCTCCGTACACGAGCGGCACGCGGAACCCGCCACCGCCCAGAATCGTCAGTTTCACGCCTGCACCTTTCCCACCGGGAGCACCTCGCATCCCGCCTCGCCATGACCGGCCGCCCGGAAGGGGGCCGCTCACCGCGTCCGTCGCCAGCCGCCCGGGAAGGCCCGCGCGCCGCGTCCATCACCGGCCGCCCGGGAAGGCCCGCGCGCCGCGTCCATCACCGGCCGCCCGGGAAGGCCCGCGCGCCGCGTCCATCACCGGCCGCCCGGGAGACGACCCACGGCACCGGGTGCCTGGGCGCCGCCGTCGACCCGCACGGGCCGGTCCCGCACGAGCCGGGGGACGGCGACCCGTGGGCCGACACCTGGTTCCACTCCAACCCGGTCTTCGTGGACGTCGTGGGCTGAGCGCGCCCGCCGGGAGGGCTCACGCGTAGAAGCGGGACAGACTCCGCAGCGCCGCGGCCGGCTTCGTCCCGCCCTCGATCTCGATCGTGCCGTCGACGGTGATCTGCACGCCTCCGGGCACGTCCGCGACCTCGGTCAGCCGGGCGGCCAGGCGTACGCGTGAGCCCACCGTGACGGGGGACGGGAAGCGCACCTTGTCCAGGCCGTAGTTGACCTTCGTGGTGACGCCGCGGACGTCGAGCAGCTCGGTGAAGAGCGGGATGAAGAGGGAGAGCGTGAGGTAGCCGTGCGCGATGGGGGCGCCGAACGGGCCGCCCTTGGCGCGCTCGGGGTCCACGTGGATCCACTGGTGGTCGCCGGTGGCGTCGGCGAAGGTGTCGATGCGTTCCTGGGTGACCTCGATCCACTCGCTGGTGCCCAGGTCGCTGCCGGCCAGCTTCTTCAGTTCGTCGAGACCGTCGACGGTGATGCTCATGGAGTCGTTCCTTCGTCAGGAGTCGGTGGGAGGTGCGGGGAATGACCGATGGGTGGGAGGAGGAGTGAGGAGTCGTCAGGTGCCGTCGCCGTAGCGGCGGCGCACCCGGGACTTCAGGAGCTTGCCGGAGGCGGTGCGCGGGAGGGCGTCCGCGACCACCGCCGACTTGGGGATCTTGTACTTGGCGAGGCGGCCGGAGAGGCCGGCCAGCACCTCGTCGGGGTCGAGCGCGGCGCCCTCGCGGGGGACGACCACCGCGCGCGGCACCTCGCCCCACTCCTCGTCGGGCACGCCGATGACGGCGCACTCGACGATGTCGGGGTGGGTGAGGAGCAGGTCCTCGATCTCGGCGGGGTAGACGTTCTCCCCACCCGAGATGATCATGTCCTTGATGCGGTCGACGATGTAGACGTATCCGTCGTCGTCGACCCGGGCGGCGTCCCCGCTGCGGAACCAGCCGTCGGTGAAGGAGGCGGCCGTCTCCTCGGGCAGGCCCCAGTAGCCGGGCATGACGTGCGGTCCGCGCACGACGACCTCGCCGGTCTCGCCCGGCTCGACGGGCACCAGGTCGGGCCGGACGACCCGGACGTCGCTGAAGAAGTGCGGCACGCCCGCCGAGCCCGCCTTGGCGACGGCGTGCTCGGCGTCCAGGAAGAGGGTTCCGGGGGCGGCCTCGGTCATGCCGTAGCCCTGGAGGAAGGTGAGGCCGCGCCGCTGGTAGGCCTCGATCAGCGGGGTGGGGACCGGGGAGCCGCCGCAGGTGAGGAGGCGCAGGGAGGACAGGTCGGCGTCGGCCCAGCGCGGGTGGCGGGCGATCCGGTCGAACATGGTCGGCACGCCGAACATGAAGGTGACGCGATGCCGTTCGACGAGGTCGAAGGTGGTCTCCGGGTCGAAGGCCTCGACCAGGACGCAGGTGCCGCCCTTCAGCAGCACCGGCAGCGTCAGCATGTTCAGGCCGGCCGTGTGGAACAGCGGCGCGGAGACCAGGGCGCGGTCGTCGGCGATCAGGTCGGTGTCGACGAGGACGTTGACGGCGTTCCAGGTGAGGTTGCCGTGGGTGAGCATGGCGCCCTTGGGCCGGCCGGTCGTGCCGGAGGTGTACATGATGATGCAGGTGTCGTCGGCGCCGACGGGCTCGTCGATCGGCTCGTCGGCGGCCGACGCCAGCGCCGCCTCGTACTCGGCGCCGACCTCGAGGTACGTGCGGACGTCGGTGCTGCCGGGCAGTCCGGCGACCAGGCCGGTGTGCGAGGGGGCGTGGAGCAGGGCCTTGGCGCCGGAGTCGGCGAGCTGGTAGGCGATCTCGGGGCCGGTCAGACGGGTGTTGAGGGGGACGAAGACCGCGCCGAGCGTGCCGGCGGCGAACAGGGTCTCCAGGTAGGAGGGGTGGTTCGGGCCGAGGTAGGCGATGCGGTCGCCGCGGCGCACGCCCCGGGCGCGCAGGGCGTGGGCCAGCCGTGTGGTGCGCGTGTGCAGTGTGCGGTAGTCGGTCGACCGCTCGCCGTGGACCAGGGCGGTGCGGTGCGGGGTCTTGCGGGCCCGGCGTGCGGGCCATGACCCCAGTCCCTCATTGCGCATCGGTCCGCCCCTGTCCGTCGTCGCCCATGGGAGAGCACATGGATGCCCCTTACGGTGTGGTCAGCCCGAGCAGGCGGGCGGCGTTCCCCTTGAGGATCTTCGGCCTGACCTCGTCCTTGATCGTCAGCTTGTCGAAGTCGGCGAGCCAGCGGTCGGGGGTGAGGACGGGGAAGTCGGAACCGAAGAGGACCTTGTCCTTCAGCAGGGTGTTGGCGTACTGCACGAGCTGCGGGGGGAAGTACTTCGGCGACCAGCCGGAGAGGTCGATGTGCACGCCGGGTTTGTGGGTGGCGACGGCGAGTGCCTCGTCCTGCCAGGGGAACGACGGGTGCGCCAGGATGATCTTCAGGTGCGGGAAGTCGGCGGCGACGTCGTCGACGTGCAGCGGGTTGGAGTACTTCAGCCGGATGCCGCCACCGCCGGGCACACCGGCGCCGATGCCGGTCTGGCCGGTGTGGAACAGGGCGATGGTGCCGGTCTCCTCGATCACCTCGTACAGGTCGTACGCCACCGACCGGTCGTTGGGGAAGAAGCCCTGGATGCTGGGGTGGAACTTGAAGCCCTTGACCCCGTACTCCTCCACCAGGCGCCGGGCCTGCTTCACGCCCGCCCTGCCGCGGAAGGGGTCGATGGAGGCGAAGGGGATGAGGACGTCGGCGTTGGCGGCGGCGGCCTCGGCGACCTCCTCGTTGGGGACGGGGGCCGTGCCGGTCGCGGACTCGGCGTCCACGGTGAAGATCACGGCGGCCATGTTCCGCTCGCGGTAGTAGGCGGCCGTCTCCTCGAGGCTCGGCTTCCGCTTGCCCTCGACCTTGAAGTAGGCGGAGGAGGCCTCGTGGAGGTCGTCGTCCAGGGAGGCGTGCCCCTTCGAGGAGACCTCCGCGTGGGTGTGGACGTCGATGGCGACCAGTTCGTCGACGTTCATGGAGTGGGTCATCACGCCCCCGGGACCTTGGGCGCGGGGATGCCGACCGTCTGGAGTTCGGCGCCCACCGACGTGGGGAAGGCGTCGGCCAGCGTCTCGGGGGTCCAGCCGCCGTCGGCGTAGGCCGCGCGGATCTCCTGCGGATGCGACCAGAGTGCCACCTTGTCGCCGCCGATGCCGATGGCCTGGCCCGTGATCCCGCGGGCGGCCTCGGAGGCGAGGAACGGCACCAGGGCGGCGCAGTCCTCGGGCGTGCCGAAGCCCTCGCCCTTGCGCAGGAAGTCCGGCAGCGGCTCGCCCTGGCGCATCGCCTCGACGTACGGCGCGAAGGCGGGGATGGTCTCGGTCATCGCGGTGGCGGCGACCGGGACGATCGCGTTGACGGTGATGCCGGCGCGCCCCAGCTCCATGGACCAGGTGCGGGCGAACGCGGCGATGCCGGCCTTGGCGGCGGCGTAGTTGGTCTGGCCGAAGTTGCCGCGCTGGCCGGCCGGGGAGCCGACCAGGATCAGCGTGCCGCCCCCGCCCTGCTCGCGCATCCGTACGGCGGCGGCGCGGGCGCAGGTGAAGGTGCCCTTGAGGTGGGTGGCGATCACGGCGTCGAAGTCGTCGTCGGTCATCTTCCACAGCACCTTGTCGCGCAGGATGCCGGCGTTGGTGACCAGGACGTCCAGCCGGCCGAACTCCTCGACGGCACGGTTCACGAGCCGGTCGGCGGCCTCGGCGGTGCCGACCGGGACCACCTCGGCGACGGCGGTGCCGCCCGCTTCGGTGATCGACTTCACGGCCTGCTCGGCGACCGCCTCGTCGACGTCGTTGACGACCACGGACGCGCCGTGCGCGGCCAGGGCGTGCGCGTAGGCGAGGCCGAGGCCCCGGCCGCTGCCGGTGACGACGGCGGCCTTGCCGGTGAGATCGATGCTGGGCACGGGTGAGTCCCTTCACGCGGTGACACGGGAGGTTCTGTTCTGCTCGGAGACGCGGGGTGCGGCTTCGAGATCGAAGCTAAGAGCAATAATTGTTGTCGTCAATAGTTGTTGTCTTCCTACGGGTGGGCCATGCTGGAATGCGCACGACGCAGCGCCGCCCCGTCCGGGGCCCGACACCAGGGAGCCCGCCATCGCCCGCCAGCCCGACGCCGTGAACACCGCACCGATCGACGCCGACGAGCCGTGGATGCGCGGGCTGCACGCGGACACCGGCTACCTGCTCTACCGCCTGGGCCTGCGCTCGGGTCAGCTGTTCAACACGTTCCTCCAGGAGTCGGGCCTGCGCCTGCGCCACTACGCGGTGCTGCGGTTCCTGGCCGGCACCGAGGGCGCGCTCCAGCGCGAACTGAGCGCACGGCTCGGCTACGACCCGAGCGCCATCGTCGGCCTGGTGGACGACCTGGAGAAGCTGGGCCTCGCCGAGCGGCGCCCGGCCCCGGACGACCGCCGCAGCCGGATCGTCGTCCTCACCGAGGACGGACGCGCCTTCCTGCGCGACACCGACGAGGCGGGCCTACGGGTCACCAACGACCTGCTGGCCGCGCTCGGCCCGGCCGAACGCGAGACGCTGCACGCCCTGCTGCTGCGCGTCGCGGAGGACGGCCTGGGCTGAGGATGTGCCCACGATTGACGGGCGGGCGGCGGCTGCCTAACTTCACCGGAGACCGGGATCCGGCACCGTGACAGTGAAGTCGAGGAACCCCTGGCCATGACCGCCCGCTCCGCGCCCGACCGGCTGCTGTCCGTGCTCGCCGCGTTCGACCACGCGCACCCGGCGCTGTCCCTCACCGACATCAGCCGACGGGCCGGGCTGACCCTGACGACCGCCCACCGCCTGGTGACCGCCCTCACCGGCTGGGGCGCCCTGGAGCGGGACGGGTCCGGCGCCTACCACGTGGGGCTGCGCCTGTGGGAGGTCGCGGCACTCGCCCCGCGCGGCCTCGCCCTGCGCCAGGTCGCGCTGCCCTACCTGGAGGACCTGTACGAGGCCACGCACGAGAACGTGCAGCTGGCGGTGCGGGACGGCACCGAGGTCGTCTACACCGAGTGGCTCTCCGGCCGCGCGGCGGTCGGCGTCCGCATCCGCGTCGGCGCCCGCTGGCCGCTGCACGTCACCGGCGTCGGTCTCGTCCTGCTGGCGCACGGCGGACCGGACCTCCAGGAGGCCTACTGCGCGGCACCGCTGTGCGCCTACACCGGCCACACGATCACCGACCGGGCGCGGCTGCGCCGGGTGCTGGCCGAGGTCCGGCGCTCCGGGGTGGCGGTGAGCAGCCGCCAGGTCACCGACGACGCCGTGTCGGTGGCCGCCCCGGTGCGCGGCCCGGGCGGCGCGGTGACCGCCGCCGTGTCGGTGGTCGTGCCCTACGCGGACGCGCGGGTGCCGGTGCTGGTGCCGGCGGTGCGGCTCGCGGCGCGCGGGATCTCCCGCGCACTGGGCTGGCAGCCGGACCCGGCCGCCCCGTGACGCCGGGCGGCCGGTCCCGTCGTCCCGTGACGCCGGGCGGCCGGTCCCGGTCGTCCCTCCGGCGCCCGGTCCGGTCGCCCTTCAGACGCCCCGTGACGCCGGGCAGCCGGTCCCTGTCGTCCCTCCGGCGCCCGGTCCGGTCGCCCTTCAGACGCCCCGTGACGCCGGGCAGCCGGTCCCTGTCGTCCCTCCGGCGGCCCGTCCCGGTCGCCCCTCGGACGCCCCGCCCTCACCGGAATCTCAGATTCCGTACCGGCGATTCAAAGGATTCACCCAGGAAGAAGTCGCATGATGCAGGCGCAAAGATGGACATCTGAGGAAGGCGTGCCGTGGGCGTCCCGCACATATCGAACCGGTCCGAGCAGCAGCCGGGGAGGTGGTCGCGGCGTGGTGTGCTGGCCGCGCTCGGTGCCGTGCCGGCCGTCGCGCTGGCCGGCTGCGGCACGGCGTCGGCGGGCACCCCCGGGACGACGGCCGGATCGCGGGCGGCCCAGGTGACCCAGCAGACGACGGCGGCGCAGACGGAGGCGGCACAGGCGACGGCCACCCCGACCGCGCAGGTCTCCGCCGCGCGGACCCCGGTGGTCTCGGTCTCCCCCGCGGACGGCACGAAGAAGGCCGCCTTCACCAGCCCGGTGGAGGTGACCGTGACGGACGGCACCCTCACCTCCGTGACGGTGACCGGCAACGACGGCTCCACCCTGAAGGGCTCCTACGACGACACCCGCACCCGGTGGACGTCGGCCCGCAACCCCTCCTCGGGCACCAAGTACACGGTCACCGCGCAGGCGGACGGCGCCGAGGCGCAGACGACGACCTTCAAGACCAAGTCGCCCGGCGCGACCTTCATCGGCGCCTTCACCCCCGAGGCGGGCTCCACCTCCGGCGTCGGCATGCCGGTCTCGATCAACTTCACGCACGCCGTGACGGACAAGGCGGCCGTGCAGAAGGCGATCACGGTGACCGCCTCCCCGGCCGTCGAGGTCGTGGGCCACTGGTTCAGCGACACCCGGCTGGACTTCCGCCCCCGGACGTACTGGGCGGCCGGCACGACCGTCACGCTCTCCCTGCGGCTGAAGGACGTCGAGGGGGCGAACGGCGTCTACGGCACCCAGTCGAAGGACGTCACGTTCCACATCGGCCGCGAGCAGATCAGCACGGTGGACCTCGCCGCGAAGGAGATGGTGGTGCGGCGGGGCGGCGCGACCATCGCCACCTGTCCCGTCAGCGGCGGTGACGCCGAGCACCCCACCTGGTCCGGGATCATGGTGATCAGCGAGCGGTTCCGGGAGACCCGGATGGAGTCCTCCACGATCGGCCTCGGCGACGAGTACGACATCGAGGACGTGCCGCACGCCCAGCGCCTGACCACCTCCGGCACCTTCATCCACGGCAACTACTGGGCGTCGGCCTCGGTGTTCGGCGGCGAGAACACCAGCCACGGCTGCATCGGCCTGCGGGACGCGCAGGGCGCGGCCGACAGCTCCGTGGCGGGCTACGCGTTCTACGAGAGCTCGATGCTCGGCGATGTGGTGGTCGTCGAGAACTCGACCAGGTCCACCGTCGATCCCAGCAACGGCCTCAACGGCTGGAACATGTCCTGGGCCGACTGGAAGGCGGGCAGCGCGCTCTAGAAGGCTCATGAAGATCTTGATGAGCCATCCAGGTCCTGTCGTCACCTTCCCGTCCGCCCTGCGACGACAGGACCAATAGAAGTCGTCGGCGCCGTTGCGGAGTTCGGGCGTCCATTGACTTGCTCCTCGGGCTGAAGCCCGAGGATTCTGGCCTTCCGTTCCGTTGCCGTGCCGCTACGCGGCACGGGGTTCGGTCGGGAATCCGTGGCTTCCTGTTTCTTCGCGCTGTGCCGGGATCGCTCCTGGTCTTACCGGCGCTCCGCAGGCCGATACCGCCAGTCCGGCGGCCGTTTTGACGTTGATCGCGGCGTTGGTGTCCCGGTCATGGACGGTGCCGCAGGCGGTACAGGTCCATTCCCGCACGTCCAGGGGTTTGGGTCCGTCCACGGTGCCGCAGGTGGAACAGGTCTGGGAGGTCGGTTCGAACCGGCCGATCTTGACCAGAGTGCGTCCATAACGCTGGGCTTTGTATTCCAGCATGTTCACGAATGCCGTCCAGCCCGCATCGTGCACGGACTTGGCCAGCCTGGTCCGCGCCAGTCCCGCCACCGACAGACTCTCCACGGCGATCCCTTGGTTCTCGGAGATCAGCCGGGTGGAAAGCTGGTGGTGGAACTCACGGCGGGCGTCGGTGACCTTGGCGTGGGCGCGGGCGACCTTCACCCGTGCCTTGTCGCGGTTCCTGGATCCCTTCTGTTTGCGGGACAACTCCCGCTGGGCCTTCTTCAGCTTCTTCTCCGCCCGCCGCAGGAACCGGGGGGAGTCGATCTTCTCGCCGGTCGACAGCACCGCGAAGTGGATGAGGCCGAGATCGATGCCGATGGTGCGGTCGGTTTCGGGCATCCGCGCGGCGTCTTCGGCGGGGTCGGTGTCGATGACGAACGAGGCGAAGAACCTGCCCCCGCTGTCCTTGATGACGGTGACCGAGGACGGTGTGCTGGGCAGGGTCCGGGACCAGCGCACCTTCACCGCCCCGATCCTGGGCAGGTCCAGGCGCCCGCTTTCGGTGATCTTCCAGCGGGCGTTGGCGGTGAACCGGATGGACTGCCGGGAGTCCTTGCGGGACTTGAAGCGGGGCGGGCCCAGTTTCGGACCCTTGCGGGTGCCCTTGAGGGAGGCGAAGAAGTTCCTGTAGGCGGCCTCGGCATCGCGCAGCGACTGCTGCAGGACGACCGCGGAGACCTCGCCCAGCCAGGCTCGTTCCGCTGTCTGTTTCGCCTGGGTGATCAGCCTCTTCGACAGCTCCCCCGCTTCCGGGAAGGGCTGTCCCTTCTTCCGGGCGTCTTCGCGGGCGCGCACGCAGTCGTTGAACACGACGCGGGCGCACCCGAACGCCCTGGCCAGCGCGGTGCGCTGACCGGCATCCGGGTACAACCTGAAGGCGTACCGGAGCTGCGATGCCGGCACCTCGGGGCTGCCCGACGAGCTGACCGCGATGTACCAGGCCGTCGCCCACCAGCAGATCGGGAACGACCTGGCGGCGCTGGGCCGATGGCACGAGGCGGAGGCGCCGCTGCGCCGGGCCCTGGCGCACTTCGAGGCCGCGCAGAGCCCGGCCTGGACCGAACCGGCCCGGCTCGACCTGGGCCGTGTCCTCAGCGCGCTGCGCCATCCGGAGGCCCACGAGACGCTGCTCGCGGCCCGGGACGCCCTCGTCGCGCTGAGGAGCCCGCTCCAGGGCGACGCCGCCTCCGCACTGGCACGCGACGAACTGGCCGCCGGCCGGCCCGGCTGAGCGACAGGGCCCGGTCCACTTCGCCCCCATTCACGGAGTGAACTCACTTACGGGCAACGGACTTTCCCTGTTTCACCTCTTGACGGCCGGAATCCCCGGAAGCACATTGGGGCCACTGTGAGAGCGCTCTCAGACTGTTCCCGGACTGTCCCGGGAGCGCTGCCCGAAGCCCCGCACACCCCACTCCGTACCCGAGAGGCCCCCATGAGTGAAACCTCCGGCACTTCCCGCAGACGGCGGCGCCCGTTCAGGCGGGCGCTCGTCGCCGCCGTCGGCACGCTCGCCCTCGCGGCGGCCGCGGCCACGGTCGCCTCCCCGTCCGCGAACGCCTCCGCGCCCACGCCCCCCTCGGGCTGGACGCAGGTCTTCCTGGACGACTTCAACGGCGCCGCGGGCACCGGCGTCAACACCGCCGACTGGCAGTACGCCACCGGCACCTCGTATCCGGGAGGCCCCGCCAACTGGGGCACCGGCGAGGTCGAGACGATGACGAACAGCACGGGCAACGTCTCGCTCGACGGCAACGGCAACCTGCGCATCACGCCGCTGCGCGACTCCGCCGGCAACTGGACCTCGGGCCGCATCGAGACCAACCGCACCGACTTCCAGCCCCCGTCCGGCGGCAAGCTGCGCGTGGAGGCCCGGTTGCAGATGCCGAACGTCACCGGCACGGCGGCCCAGGGCTACTGGCCGGCGTTCTGGATGCTGGGCGCCCCCTACCGCGGCAACTACCAGAACTGGCCGTCCGTCGGTGAACTGGACATCATGGAGAACGTCCAGGGCCTGAACCAGGTGTGGTCGACGATCCACTGCGGCACCAGCCCGGGCGGTCCGTGCAACGAGACCAGCGGCATCGGCAACACGACCACGTGTCCGAACACCACCTGCCAGTCCGGCTTCCACACCTACACGCTGGAGTGGGACCGCTCGGTGACCCCCGAGGCGATCCGCTTCTCCGTCGACGGCGTGAACTTCCACACCGTCACCGCCAACCAGGTCGACGCCACGACCTGGAGCAACGCCACCAACCACGGCTTCTTCATCATCCTGAACGTGGCGATGGGCGGCGGCTTCCCGGACGCCTTCGGCGGTGGCCTCGACGCCGACACCCGCTCCGGCGTCCCCATGGTGGTGGACTACGTGCAGGTGCTCCAGGCCGCGGGCGGCGGGGGCGGCACCACCCCTCCCCCGACCGGCAGCCGTGACGCCTACGCCGCCATCCAGGCCGAGTCCTACGACGGCCAGTCCGGCGTGAGCACCGAGACCACCACCGACACCGGCGGCGGGCAGAACATCGGCTCCCTGGCCAACGGTGACTGGGCGCTCTTCCAGGGCGTGGACTTCGGCTCCACGGCGGCCACCCAGTTCTACGCCCGGGTCGCGAGCGGGGCGGCGGCCGGCGTGAGCGGGCTGGTCGAGGTACGCCTGGACAGCCGGAGCAACGCGCCCGTCGGCAGCTTCTCGGTGGCCTCCACCGGCGGCTGGCAGTCGTGGCGGACCGTACCGGCGAACATCACCTCGGTCACCGGCACCCACGACGTCTACCTGACCTTCACCAGCGGTCAGCCGTCGGACTTCGTCAACGTGAACTGGTTCGACTTCGGCCACTGAGAGCACGGCGGCCGGCGAGACCCCGGCGGCCGACGGGAGACCGGCGGCCGGCGGGAGACCGGCCCGGCGGCGTTCAGCGCAGTTCCGCGCGGAACGCCGCCGGAGTCGTGTCCGTGTGCTGGTGGAAGAACTTGGAGAAGTTCGCCGGGTCGGGGAAGCCGACCGCCGCGCCGACCCGGCCGATCGGCAGCTCGGTGTGGGCCAGCAGCCGCTTCGCCTCCAGGACGACCCGCTTGTCGATGAAGCCCTTGGGCGTCTCGCCGGTCGCGGCACGGACCGCCCGCACCAGGGTGCGGCGGGAGTAGCCGAGCGCGTCGGCGTAGGCGCTGACGCTGTGGTTGGTGGCGAAGCCGCGCTCCACGGCGTCCCGGAACAGGGTGAAGGTGGTGTCCGCCCGGCGGCGGGCGGCCTCCGCGGAGCTGGCCGCCAGGTGCGCCAGGCGGAGCAGGAACGCGGTCAGGGAGTGCCGCAGCACCGCGGTGTGCAGGCTCAGGGGCAGGGTGGTGTCGTCCTCGTACTCGCGTTGCAGCTGGGCGAGGGCCGCGCGCAGGCCGTCCCACTGGGCCGCGTCGGGGTGGAGCAGGGGCGCCAGGTCGTAGCGGTACAGGCCGGTGGCCTCGACCGTGGCGCGGGGCAGGAAGCCGGGTTGCATGGTGAGGACGGTTCCGCGGTACTCGCTCGACTTCGAGAGGCGGTGGACCTGACCCGGGCGGATCCACAGCACGTCACCCGCCGCCGCCTCGTACTCGGTGAAGTCGACCATGTGACGGACGGGACCGTCGGTGAAGAGCAGTACGACGTGGAAGTCGATCCGGTGCACCCGGTCCAGGGGCGCGTCGGCGTGCCAGGTGCGGCCGGTGCCCATCGGGCCGACCTGCATGCCCACTCCGCCGACGCTGCGGTCGACCGGGAAGGGGAAGGTTCTGATCCCGCCGCCGATCCCGCCCCCGGTCCCGCCGCCGGTCCCGCCCCCGGTCCCGCCGCCGGTCCCTCCGCCGCCCTGGACCGTTGTGTCCGCCATGTCCGTCCCGTGCCGCCTCGTCCGCGCCCCGGACCCACCGGGGTGTCCCACTTTCACCACAGCCTGACACACAGGGACCTTCCGTCGAAAAAGTCAGACTTTTACTTTTGAACGCGTCAGACCAGCAGCTTCGCTCGGACCGAGGACTTCTTGAAGATGAGCACGCAGACACCGGACAGCTTCGAATGGACCGAACTCGACCGGCGTGCCGTCGACACCGCGCGCCTGCTGGCCGCGGATGCCGTGCAGAAGGTGGGCAACGGCCACCCCGGCACCGCCATGAGCCTGGCGCCCGCCGCGTACACGATCTTTCAGAAGGTGATGCGGCACGATCCGGCGGATCCCGAATGGACCGGACGTGACCGCTTCGTCCTCTCCCCCGGCCACACCTCGCTGACCCTGTACACCCAGCTCTACCTGGCCGGCTACGAGCTGGAGCTGGACGATCTGAAGGCGTTCCGCACGCACGGGTCGAAGACGCCCGGTCACCCCGAGTACGGGCACACGGCCGGCGTCGAGACCACCACCGGCCCGCTGGGCCAGGGGCTGGCCAACGCCGTCGGCATGGCGATGGCCGCCCGCTACGAGCGCGGTCTGTTCGACCCGGACGCCGCCGAGGGCGCGTCGCCGTTCGACCACACCGTCTGGGCGATCGTCTCCGACGGCGACCTCCAGGAGGGCGTCTCCGCCGAGGCGTCCTCCCTCGCCGGCCACCAGAGGCTCGGCAACCTCGTCCTCCTCTACGACGACAACCACATCTCCATCGAGGGCGACACCGCGACCGCCTTCTCCGAGGACGTCCTCAAGCGGTACGAGGCCTACGGGTGGCACACCCAGCGCATCGAGCCCGCGGAGAACGGCGACATCGACGTCCACGCCCTGTACACGGCGCTGGAGGCGGCGCGGGCGGAGACCGGGCGGCCCTCCATCATCGGCATGCGCACGATCATCGCCTGGCCGGCCCCGAACGCGCGGAACACCGAGGCCTCCCACGGCTCGGCGCTCGGCGAGGACGAGGTCGCCGCCACCAAGCGCGTCCTCGGCTTCGACCCGGAGCGGACCTTCGAGGTCGCCGACGAGGTCCTCGCCCACACCCGGGCCGCCCTCGACCGGGGTGCCGAGGCGCACGCCGCCTGGGACAAGCAGGTCGCCGCCTGGCGCGACGCCCAGCCGCGGCGGGCGGAGCTGTTCGACCGGGTCGTCGCGGGCCGGCTCCCGGAGGGCTGGGAGGAGAAGCTGCCGGTCTTCGAGCCCGGCAAGTCGGTCGCCACCCGCGCCGCGTCCGGGAAGGTGCTCCAGGCGCTCGGCGCGGTCATCCCCGAGCTGTGGGGCGGCTCCGCCGACCTGGCCGGCTCCAACAACACCACGATCGACAAGACGTCGTCGTTCCTCCCCGCGGGCAACCCGCTGCCCGAGGCGGACCCCTACGGCCGTACCGTCCACTTCGGCATCCGCGAGTTCGCGATGGCCGCGGAGATGAACGGCATCGCGCTGCACGGCAACACCCGTGTCTACGGCGGCACCTTCCTGGTGTTCTCCGACTACATGCGCAACGCGGTCCGCATGTCCGCGCTGATGCAGCTGCCCGTGACCTACGTCTGGACCCACGACTCCATCGGTCTGGGCGAGGACGGTCCCACCCACCAGCCCGTCGAACACCTCGCCTCCCTGCGCGCGATCCCCGGCCTGAACGTGGTCCGCCCGGCCGACGCCAACGAGACCGCGATCGCCTGGGCGGAGATCCTCCGCCGCCACTCCACCAAGCCCGCCCCGCACGGCCTCGCCCTCACCCGCCAGGGCGTGCCGACCTACGCACCGAACGAGGACGCCGCACGCGGCGGATACGTGCTGGCAGAGGCCTCGACGGCCACCCCGGACGTCGTCCTGCTCGCCACCGGCTCCGAGGTGCGGCTCGCCGTGGCCGCCCGGGAGCTGCTGGAGGCCGAGGGCATCGGCACCCGGGTGGTGTCGATGCCGTCCGTGGAGTGGTTCGAGGAGCAGCCGGCCGCCTACCGCGACAGCGTCCTTCCGCCGTCGGTGAAGGCCCGCGTCGCCGTCGAGGCGGGCATCGCCCTGACGTGGTACCGATTCGTGGGGGACGCGGGACGCATCGTCTCCCTGGAGCACTTCGGTGCCTCCGCCGACGCCGGGACCCTGTTCGCCGAGTACGGCTTCACCACCGAGAACGTCGCCGCGGCAGCCCGCGCATCGCTGGCCGCCGCGCGTGGTTGATCCGATCGCCAGAAAGAAGATGATCATTGTGACCGAAGCATCCGCCTCCGCGGGAGCACTCGAGCGCCTCTCCGACGAAGGCGTGTCGATCTGGCTGGACGACCTGTCGCGCAAGCGGATCACGTCCGGCAACCTCGCCGAGCTCGTCGCCGGCCGGCACGTCGTGGGCGTCACCACCAACCCGTCCATCTTCCAGGCCGCCATCGGCTCCGGAGAGGGCTACGAGGAGCAGCTCGCGGAGCTGGCGGAGCGGGGCGTCACCGTCGACGAGGCCGTACGGATGATGACGACCGCCGACGTACGGGCGGCCGCCGACGTCCTGCGTCCGGTGCACACCGCCACCGGCGGCCGGGACGGCCGGGTCTCCATCGAGGTCGA
The DNA here is from genome assembly GCF_044750285.1 of Streptomyces sp. NPDC088812. Lineage (NCBI taxonomy): Bacteria > Bacillati > Actinomycetota > Actinomycetes > Kitasatosporales > Streptomycetaceae > Streptomyces > Streptomyces sp. NPDC088812. The sequence continues at coordinate 261,155 of NZ_JBIVJP010000013.1, forward strand.
CCCCCGCCTCGCCCACCGCACGGCGGCCACGATCGCCGAGGCCAAGCAGCTCGCCTGGCTCGTCGACCGCCCCAACGTCATGATCAAGATCCCGGCGACGAAGGCCGGCCTCCCGGCGATCACCGAGGTCGTCGGGCTGGGCATCAGCGTCAACGTCACGCTGATCTTCTCGCTGGAGCGCTACCGCGAGGTCATGGACGCCTACCTGGCCGGTCTGGAGAAGGCGCAGGCGGCGGGCCGGGACCTGTCGGCGATCCACTCCGTCGCCTCCTTCTTCGTCTCCCGCGTCGACGCCGAGATCGACAAGCGTCTGACGGTCCTCGGCACCGACGCGGCCCTGGCGCTGAAGGGACGGGCGGCGCTCGCCAACGCCCGCCTCGCCTACGCGGCGTACGAGGAGGTCTTCGCGGGCGACCGCTGGACGGCCCTCGCCGGAGCCAGGGCCAACAAGCAGCGCCCGCTGTGGGCGTCCACCGGGGTGAAGGACCCGGCGTACAAGGACACGCTGTACGTCGACGACCTGGTCGCCCCCGGCACCGTGAACACCATGCCGGAGGCCACCCTCGACGCCGTCGCCGACCACGGCGCGATCACCGGCGACACGGTGACGGGCGGCTACGCCCAGGCCCGCGCCGACCTCGCCGCGGTGGAGGCGCTCGGCATCTCCTACGACGAGGTGGTCACCCGGTTGGAGGACGAGGGCGTCGCCAAGTTCGAGGCCGCGTGGCAGGACCTCCTGGACGCGGTCACGAAGTCGCTGAACAGCAAGGGAGTTGACGCGGAATGAGCACGGCACCCACCGCCGGTACCTGGGTGAACGCACTGCGGGATCCCCGCGACCGGCGCCTGCCCCGGATCGCCGGACCGTCCGGGCTCGTCATCTTCGGCGTGACCGGCGACCTGTCCCGCAAGAAGCTGATGCCGGCCGTCTACGACCTCGCCAACCGGGGTCTGCTGCCGCCGGGCTTCTCGCTCGTCGGCTTCGCCCGCCGCGACTGGGCGGACCAGGACTTCGCGCAGGTCGTCCACGACGCGGTGCGCGAGCACGCGCGGACGCCGTTCCGCGAGGAGGTCTGGCAGCAGCTCGCCGAGGGCATGCGGTTCGTCCCCGGCGACTTCGACGACGACACCGCGTTCAAGCAGCTGCGCGACGCGGTCGAGGAGCTGAACGCCTCGCGCGGCACCGGCGGCAACTTCGCCTTCTACCTGTCCGTGCCGCCGAAGTTCTTCCCGAAGGTCGTCGAGCAGCTGAAGAAGCACGGCCTGGCCAACGCGCCCGAGGGCTCGTGGCGGCGGGCGGTCATCGAGAAGCCGTTCGGCCACGACCTGGCGAGCGCGTGCGAGCTGAACGCGATCGTGCACGACGTGTTCGCACCCGACCAGGTGTTCCGCATCGACCACTACCTGGGCAAGGAGACCGTCCAGAACATCCTGGCGCTGCGCTTCGCCAACCAGATGTTCGAGCCGATCTGGAACCGCTCGTACGTCGACCACGTGCAGATCACGATGGCCGAGGACATCGGCATCGGCGGCCGCGCGGGCTACTACGACGGCATCGGTTCGGCCCGTGACGTCATCCAGAACCACCTGCTCCAGCTGATGGCGCTCACCGCGATGGAGGAGCCCGCCTCCTTCGACGCGGACTCGCTGCTCACCGAGAAGCTGAAGGTCCTCAAGGCCGTGAAGCTCCCGGAGGACCTGGGCGAGCACACCGTGCGGGCGCAGTACGCGGGCGCCTGGCAGGGCGGCGAGAAGGTGCGCGGCTACCTGGAGGAGGACGGCATCGACCCCGCCTCCACGACGGACACGTACGCGGCCGTCCGGCTGAACGTCGACAACCGCCGCTGGGCGGGCGTCCCGTTCTACCTGCGCACCGGCAAGCGTCTGGGCCGCCGCGTCACCGAGATCGCGGTCGTCTTCCAGCGGGCGCCGCACTCCCCCTTCGACACCACGGCCACCGAGGAACTCGGGTCGAACGCGATCGTCATCCGCGTCCAGCCCGACGAGGGCGTCACCGTCCGTTTCGGCTCCAAGGTGCCGGGCACCTCCATGGAGATCCGGGACGTGACGATGGACTTCGCGTACGGCGAGTCCTTCACGGAGTCCAGCCCCGAGGCGTACGAACGCCTCATCCTGGACGTGCTGCTCGGTGACGCCAACCTGTTCCCGCGCCACCAGGAGGTGGAGGAGTCCTGGAGGATCCTCGACCCGATCGAGGACCACTGGGGCACGCACGGCAGGCCGGCCACGTACCCGGCGGGCAGCTGGGGCCCCGAGGAAGCCGACGAGATGCTCGCACGAGACGGACGGAGCTGGCGCAGGCCATGAAGATCGACCTGACCGACACCACGGCAAGCAAGGTCAACAAGGCGCTGGTGCAGGGCCGCCGCGCCATCGGCACCCCGGCCGTGGGCATGGTCCTGACGATGGTCATCGTCACGGACGAGGAGAACGCCTACGACGCCTACAAGGCGGCCGAGCAGGCCTCGCACGAGCACCCCTCGCGCACCCTGGTCGTCATCAAGCGGCACGCCCGCACCCCGCGGGAGCGCACACAGTCGCGGCTGGACGCCGAGGTGCGGGTGGGCTCCGAGGCCGGCACCGGCGAGACGGTCATCCTGCGGACCTACGGCGAGGTGTCCGACCACGCCGACTCCGTCGTCCTGCCGCTGCTGCTGCCGGACGCGCCGGTCGTCGTGTGGTGGCCGGTGGACGCGCCCGAGAACCCCGCCAAGGACCCGCTCGGCGCGCTGGCCCAGCGCCGGATCACCGACATGTACGCCGTGGAGCGGCCGCTGGCCGCGCTGGAGGCCCGACGGGAGTCCTACGCGCCCGGCGACACCGACCTCGCGTGGACCCGGCTGACGCCCTGGCGGTCGATGCTGGCGGCGGCCCTGGACCAGGCGCGGCTGCCGATCACCTCGGGGGCCGTCGAGAGCGAGGCCGAGAACCCGAGCGCGGAGCTGCTCGCCCGCTGGCTGGAGGCGCGGCTGGGCGTCCCGGTCGAGCGGGTCGAGACGGCGGGCCCGGTCGTCACCGCCGTACGGCTGGGCACCGACAACGGCGAGATCGTCATCGACCGCCCCGAGGGCCCGCTGGCCACGCTGACCCTGCCCGGCCAGCCCTCGCGCACCCTCGCGCTGAAGGTCCGCTCCACCTCCGAACTGATCGCCGAGGAGCTCAGGCGCCTCGACGCGGACGAGATGTACGCCGTCGCCCTGCGCGGCGAGGGCACCAAGGAGAACGGCTGAGATGTCCGACACCCCCCGGCTCACCCGCCGGCCCGAGTGGACCGCGCTGGAGGACCACCGCGCCCAGGGGCTGCCGCACCTGCGGGAGCTGTTCGCCGCCGACCCCGGGCGCGCGGAACGCTACGTCGTGCGCGTCGGTGACCTGCGCATCGACTACTCCAAGAACCTGATCACCGACGAGACCCTCGCCCTGCTGCGTGAGCTGGCCGCCGCGACCGGTGTGTTCGGCCTGCGGGACGCCATGTTCCGTGGCGAGCGGATCAACACCACCGAGCAGCGGGCGGTGCTGCACACCGCGTTGCGGGC
>NZ_JBIVJP010000014.1:0-162682 GCF_044750285.1 Streptomyces sp. NPDC088812
ACGCCGACGGTGAGGAAGATCTTCTGCCAGAAGGCGTTCATCTTCTTCAGGATCCCGGCGTTGACCACCGCGTTGTCGAACGACAGCGAGATCTCCAGGACGGAAAGGATCGCCACGACACCGAAGGCGGTCCACCCCCCGTAGAGCGCCGCCGAGACGAGGCCGAGCGCGGTGACCGCGAACGACCAGCCGAAGGTTTTCAGAAGCACTGGCTACCCAATCCTGTGGTCGGGGAGGAGGGCGATGCCGTCGTCGTCGGCGTGCAGGACATCGCCGGGGCGGAAGGTGACGCCGCCGAAGGTGACGGGGACGTCGACGGCCCCGGCGCCGTCCTTGGCGCTCTTGCGGGGGATCGTGCCGAGGGCCTTGATGCCGAGCCGGAGACCGGAGAGGGCGACGCTGTCGCGGACGGCGCCGTGCAGGACGAGACCGGCCCAGCCGTTGTCCTGGGCCGCGCCCGCGATGAGGTCACCGACCAGGGCGGTGCGCAGGGAGCCGCCTCCGTCGACGACGAGGACATGACCGTCGCCCGGGGTGCGCAGCAGGTCGCGCAGCAGGCCGTTGTCCTCGTGGCAGGAGACGGTGCGTACGGGACCGGCGAAGCCGCGGTGCGCGCCGAACTGGCGGAACTGCAGGTCGCAGACGCGCAGGTCGGTGCCGTACCGGTCGACGAGGTCGGCGGTGGGGACGGGGGTGACTGTTTCGGGCATGGTGGGACTCCTTCGCTGGAGGGGGGCTGCCGCGCCCGCTCCTCATCCGGCCGTCAGGGGGATGGGGGCGCGAGCGCGGCAGCCTGCTCGGGGGTGAGGGGGCGGGTGGTGTGTCCCCTCAGGAGGAGGTGGAGTCTGGCGGTCTCCTCCAGTTCCTCGATGGCGTCGGCGGCCTGCTCCAGGCTCGCGCCGGCGATGACGGGACCGTGGTTGGCGAGGAGGACGGCGTGATGGCTGCGGGCCGTCCGCTCGGCGAGCGGTTCCAGGCTGCTGTCGCCGGGGGCGTGGTAGGGCAGCAGCGGGAGGGCGCCGACGCGCATGGCGTAGTACGCGGTGAGGGGAGGAAGGACGTCGGCCGCGTTCACGTCGGCCAGGCAGGAGACGGCGGCGGCGTGGGTGGAGTGCAGGTGCACGACCGCGTGGGCGCCCGGCCGGGCCCGGTAGAAGGCGGCGTGCAGGAACGCCTCCTTGGTGGGCCGGGGGCCGTCGAGGTGACGGCCGTTCAGGTCGGTGCGGGACAGCTCGGCCTCCTCGACGGTGCCGAGGCTCGAGCCGGTGGGGGTGAGCAGGAGGCTGCCGTCGGCGAGGCGGACGGACAGGTTGCCCGTGGAGCCGTGGGTGAGGCCGCGGGTGAACAGGGAGCGGGCGGTGCGCACGATCAGCGCACGGGCCGCCTTCTCGTCGGTGTAGGCGGTCACTCGGCCCCCTCCGTCGTGGTGGCGAGGGCGCGGGTGAACAGGTCGGGGGCGCCGAAGTTGCCGGACTTGAGCATCAGGGCGAGGTCGCCGTGGCGGGTGCCGGTGTGCGTCCAGGGAACGCCGGGGTCGGCTTCGTCGCCGACGAGGACGGCACGGACGCCGAGGGCGGTGGTGACGGCGCCGGAGGTCTCGCCGCCGGCGACGAGGAGGCGGCGTACACCGCGGTCGGTGAGCCGGGCGGCGAGACCGCCGAGGAGTTCCTCGACCTGCGCCGCCGCTTCGGCCACCCCCAGCTGGGCCTGGACGGCGGCGAGTTCCTCGGGGGACGCGGAGGCGTAGATGAGGACGGGCAGGTCGGGGTCCTGGGCGTCGTACCAGGTGAGGGCTTCGCCGGTGACGTCGCGGCCGGCGGCGGCCGCCAGGACGTCGAGGTGGAGGGAGGGCAGACCGGCGGCGTAGAAGTGGGCGATCTGCTCCAGGGTGCGGGCCGAGCAGCTGCCGGCCAGGACGGCGGCACGTCCCTCCCGGGGCAGCGGCTCGGCCGGGGCGGGGCCCTGGGTGGGGTAGGCGTGTCCGATGCCCTCGGCGAGCCCGGCCGCGCCGGCGATCACCGGCAGTTCTAGGGCGGCGGCGCCCAGCACGGCGAGGTCGTCGTCGGTGAGGGCGTCGGCGACGACATGCCGTACACCGGCCTGCTGGTGGGCGGTGAGGGCGTCGCGGACGGCGTCCACGCCGCGGCGCACGGTCGTCCAGTCGATGAGGGCGACCCGGTGGGGGGTCTGCGCGGACAACAGCCGGATCAGGGCGGAGTCCGTCATGGGGTTGAGCGGGTGGTGGCGCAGCGGCGAGTCGGACAGCAGCTGGTCGTGGACGAAGAGGTGGCCCTGGTAGACGGTGCGGCCGTTGGGCGGGGAGGCCGGGCAGTGCAGGGTGACGGTGGCGCCGGCGTCGTCCAGGAGTGCGTCGGTGACCGGGCCGATGTTGCCGTGGGGGGTGGAGTCGAAGGTGGAGCAGTACTTGAAGTAGATCTGTGCCGCGCCCTTGGTCCACAGCCAGCGCTGGGCGGCCCGGGAGTCCGCGACGGCCTCGTCGGCCGGGGTGGAGCGGGACTTCAGGGCGACGACGGCGGCGTCGCAGTCCACCGGCAGCGCGGTGGTGTCGTCCGGGGTGCCGAAGACCAGGGCGGTGCGCAGGCCGGCGCGCCGGAAGGCGGCGGCGACGTCGGTGCCGCCGGTGAAGTCGTCGGCTATGCAGCCGATGCGCAGGGTCATGGTCGGGGGTCTCTCCTCGGGCGTGCGGGCGGAGCGTGGGGGCCGGGGCGGGCGGTCGGGGGCCCGCCCCGGAGCAGGTGGGTCAGTTCTGGCCGGCGCCGGCGGTGATGGCCTTGATGACGGCGGCGGTGAACTCCGCGGTGGACGCGGAGCCGCCGAGGTCGCGGGTGGAGGTGCCGGCGGCGATCGCCTCGGCCACACCCCTCTCGATGATCTTCGCGACCTGGGCCAGGGCCTGGTCGCCGTGCTTCGCGGCGAGCCACTCGAACAGCATGGCGCCGGAGAGGATCATGGCGACCGGGTTGGCGATGTTCCGCCCGGCGATGTCGGGGGCGGAGCCGTGGGAGGCCTGGGCCATGGCGGTGGTGGCGGAGGCGTTGATGGACGGCGCGGTGCCCAGCGAGCCGGAGATCTCGCCGGCGAGGTCGGAGAGGATGTCGCCGAACATGTTCTCGGTGACGATGACGTCGAAGTCCTGGGCGCGGCGCACCAGGTGGACGGTCATGGCATCGATGTGGAAGTCGTCGACGGCGACGTCCGGGTAGTCCTTCGCGACGTCCTGGCACACGGTGCGGAACAGTCCGGTGGTCAGCTTGAGCACGTTGGCCTTGTGCACGATCGTGAGCTTCTTGCGGCGCGAGCGGGCCAGGTCGAAGGCGACGCGGGCGACGCGCTCGGTGGCCTCGCGGGTGATGATGCCCAGCATGATCGCCGTGTCGGGGGTGGGCATGAACTCGCCGGTGCCGGCGAAGGTGTTGCGGTCGGCGTAGAAGCCCTCGGTGTTCTCGCGGACGATGACCAGGTCGGCGTTGTCGCAGACGGCCTTCGCGCCGGGGAAGGACTTGGCGGGGCGGATGTTGGCGAAGAGCTGGAAGTGCTTGCGCAGGGTGCCCGAGGGGTTGAGCGCGGACTTGTGCGGCTCGGGGTAGCTGACGGAGTCGTGCGGGCCGAGGTACCAGCCGTCCAGGCCGGCCAGGGCGTCCTTGGTCTCCTCGGGGACCGGGGTGCCGTGGGACTCGATGGCGGCGGCGCCGAGCGGCAGCGTGACCCAGTCGACGGAGACGCCGGCGGCCTGCGCGGCGGCGGTGGCGATCTCGACGGAGGACGGGACGATCTCCGGGCCGATGCCGTCGCCCTCAAGGACGCCGAGGCGGTAGGTCGTGGTGCTCATGGTGCGGGTTCCTCTCAGAACGGGTGGGTCGTGGACCTGGGGGGAGTCGGGGGACAGGGGTCAGGCAAGGACGGCCGCGGCGTCGGTGAGTGCGGTCCAGGAGCGGGCGGCGGCCTTGGGGCTGTCGCCGTCCTGGGTGTGTTCCAGGGTCAGCCAGCCGGTGAAACCACCCGTGTGCAGGGCCCGCAGCAGGGACGGCAGCCGGGGGTCACCGACGGTCAGGGGGCCCCGCGTGGCCGGTGCCGCGAGCTGGAGGCAGCCGGTGACGCGGGCGTGCTCCGTGACGGCCCGCACCGTGTCGACGCCTTCGGCGTCGAGGTGGTGGGTGTCCAGCACCAGCCCCGCCGGAGCGTCGAGCGAGTCGATGACGGCGAGGGCCTCGTCCGGGGTGTGCCACAGCGAGGTGTTGGCACGTGACTGCGGCTCCAGCAACAGCCGGCTGCCGTGCGTGGACGCCTCCTCGGCCAGCTGCTCCACGGCGCGCGCGGCCCAGATGCGCTGCATGTCCTCCAGCCCGGGCAGGAAGCTGCCGCGCGTCTGGCCGAGCGTGACCGGCACCCCCAGCTCGCCGGCGAGACGGGCCGCGCCCCGCAGGCGGCACAGGGCGTGCCGTCGTACGTCCGGCGACGGGTCGGTCAGCGTCAGCCGGTCCTGGCCCGCGACCGGTCCGGTGCCGATGCCCAGGACCTTCAGGCCGGCGGCCTCGACGGTCCGCGCCAGGCCTTCGGCTGCGCGGGCGCCGGTCTCGCGGACCTGCACCTCGACGCCGTCGTAGCCCAGTTCGGCCAGGTGGCTGACGGCTTCGGCGAGCGGGGCGGCGAAGCCGAGCGGCACGGGCGCCGTGCAGTCGTCGCCGGAGACGGTGTAGGCCAGCGGCCAGGGCAGGCGCGCCGTCATGGCGCGACCGCCGCGGCAGGGGCCGTCCGCACATCGGCGGGGACGAGCAGGCCGCGCAGTTCTCGGGCGGCGGCGCCGGCCCCGTCGAGCACGGGCAGACCCAGCAGGGCGGCCAGCGCCTCGCGTGCCGGGGTCAGCGAGTACTGCGCCAGCAGCACCACGTCGGCATCGGCGCCCCCGGCGGCTCGCAGGGCGTCGGCCAGGTGGCGGGCGGTCGCCTCGGCACTGTCGGCGACGGCCGCCTCCTCGCTCAGCGCGGTCACGATGTCGACCGGGCGGTCCGGCCGTACCGCCGGTACGAGCGCTTCGAGCTGGGCCACGGCGGCCGGGACGGCCGGCGGCGTGGAGGCGACGACGGCGATGCGCCGGTACGGGCCGGCCAGTGCCGCCTGGAACATGGCCTCGTCGGACTTCAGCACCGGGACGTCCCACAGGGTGCGGGCGGTGTCGACGACCTCCCCGTAGGAGGAGCAGGTCAGCAGCAGTCCCTGGGCGCCGCCGTCCATGACGTGGGCGATCAGGCGGAGCATGCGCCGGCGCAGTGCGTCGGTGAGGCCGCCGGCGTCGCGGGCGTCGTCCAGCAGGCGGTCGTCCAGCACGTTCCACACGGTGGCCCGGGGGAATTCGCGGGCGAACGCCTTCTGCGCGATGCGGGTCGCGGCCGGCACGGCGTGGATCATGGCGACCAGGGGTCGGGATTCGATCACCGGGGTTCTTTCCTCTTCCGGTAGGCGGGGACCGGCAAGGGTCCCGGTCCCGGGCCCGCTCCGGTCGGTGCGGAGACGGAACGGAGGCGGAGCGGGCCGGGAGGGGTCACGGCAACGTTTCGTCGCGTTGCTGCGCCGTCACTGTAGGCCCATCCGGTAAACCGGTCAACCGGTTGACCTCATGGTGGCGCACGAAGGGCCGTCGGCCCCCGCCGACGGCCCCGGTGCCGCCTACGCCTCGCGCTGGTCGAGGGCCTGCATCAGCCGCCGGGAGGCACCGCCCATGTGGCGGGCCATCGCCGCGCGGGCCGCGTCGGCGTCGCCCTCGGCGACCGCTTCGAAGATCGGCACGTGGTCGGCGTAGGCCACCTCGCGCGAGCGGACGGCTCCCGTGCGCTCCACCCAGCCGCGCTGGATCATCGCCCGCATGCCCTTGAGCATGTCCCGCAGCACCGTGTTGCCGGCCAGTTCGCCCAGCGCCGCATGGAAGGCCGTGTCCGCCTCGGGGAACTCCTCGTCCGGGCACTCCTTCATGGCGGTCAGCCGGGCCCGCAGCAGCTCGACGCCCGCCTCGTCGCGCGCCTGCGCGGCCAGGCCGGCCACGACGACCTCCAGCTCCGCACGCGCCTGCACCATGTCCCGGGCGCCCCGCTCCCCGAGGACCAGGCCCAGCTCGAACAGCCGGTAGAGCACATCGGAGTCGGTGCCGCGGAAGTAGGTCCCGCTGGACTGCCGGATCTCCAGCAGGCCGAGGAAGCCCAGCGACTTGATCGCCTCCCGCACGGTGGGCCGGTTGACTCCGAGCATCTCCGTGAGCTGCCGCTCGGAGGGGATGCGGTCGCCGGGCTGCACCTCGCCGGACATCAGGTACTCGATCAGTCGACGAGAGACCTCGGCGGCCAGCGGCTCCCGCGGCTCGACCGTGATCCTGGCGAGTTCGGCCATCGAATTCCTCACTTCGGTATTGACGTGATGGCTGGATTCTAGTTACCTACCGGCAATCCGGTAAACCGGTTGTCCGGAGTTCCGGTGCTGGGCTTCCCCGATTCCAAGCCGCCAGGAAGCCTCCGCCTCGCCGCGCGCACCCACGCTTCCGGCAACCGCCGTGTCCTCGGGCCCGGCCCCACCGCGCCCGCGTGACCCGCCCCTACAGGAGCCGCACGTACCATGACTTTTCCGACGCACGAGCCGAGAACGGCGCCGTGTGCGCTGCCGGTCACTGCCTGACCACGTCCACGCACTGACCCGCGCACTGTCCGCCGCCAGACCGCCGGCGGCCACTGAGCCACGCCCCTAGGAGCAACGATGCTCGCCGTCCTCGGCTTCGCCACCCTGGGCAGCTTCATGCTGCTCGTGATGCGGAAGTACCTCTCCGCCTTCACCGCCATCATGCTCACGCCGATCGCCGCCGCCCTCGTCGCGGGCAAGGGCACCCAGCTCGGCGACATGATCATGAACGGTCTGGACACCGTCGCGCCCACCGCCGCGCTGCTGCTGTTCGCCGTCCTCTACTTCGGCCTGATGATGGAGGTCAAACTCTTCGAACCCGTCTGTCAGGCCATCATCCGGGCCACCAAGGGCGACCCGGTCCGCATCTGCGTCGGCACCGCCGTCCTGGCCCTGTGCGTCGCCCTGGACGGGGACGGCACCACCAGCTACATGATCGTCTGCTCGGCGTTCCTGCCCATCTACCGGCGCCTCGGCATGAACCCCCTCATCGTCGCCACGCTGTCCGCCATGGCGCTCGGCACCATCTCCGGGACCACCCCCTGGGGCGGCGCCGCCACCCGCGGCATCAGCGTCCTGCACCTGAGCGCCACCGACTACTTCGTGCACATGATCGGCCCCATGGCCCTCACCGGCCTGGCGATCATCGCCGTCGCCTACTGGCTCGGCCTGCGCGAACGCCACACGATCGACACCGAGAAGCTCGCCGCCTACAAGCTGGAGATCGCCTCGGGTGAGGCGTTCGAGCCGGTGAAGGCGGACTGGCGGATGTGGTTCAACGCCGCGCTCACCCTGCTGCTGATGGTGCTGCTCGTCCTGGAGGTCGCCGACCTCCTGGTCCTCTTCATGGTCGCGTTCGTCATCGCCCTGCTGGTCAACATCCGCTCCATCGGCGACCAGCAGGACCTCATCAAGCAGCAGGCCGCCAACGCCGTCCCCGTGATGATCCTCGTCCTGGCCGCCGGCGTCTTCACCGGCATCATGACCGACTCCGGCATGATCAAGGCCATGGCCGACGCCGCCCTGTCGGTCGTCCCCGACTCCATGGGCAACCTCATCCCCCTCTTCACCGCCGTCCTCGCCCTCCCCCTCGGCTTCTTCATGTCCAACGACGGCTACTGGTTCGGCGTCGTCCCCGTCCTCGCCGAGTCCGCCGCCCACTACGGCATCGACGCCAACGAGATAGCCCGCGCCGGCGCCATCGGCCAGATCCTCCACATGATGGGCCCCACCAGCGCACCCCTGTGGGTCCTCCTCGGCCTGGTCAAGAGCGAGCTCGGCGACTTCCAGAAGCACGCCCTGCGCTGGGGCATCCCCGTCTCCCTCGCCTACATCGCCTTCGCCCTCCTGACCGGCGCCATCAGCATCGCCTGAGCGCTGCCGGCCGGCAGCCCCGGTCCCGCCCGAAGCACGGCGGCCCCCGACGCGGACGACGCGGACGTCCGGTCGGGAGGCCGCCGCCCGCATGAGCGCTCCGCCCGGCGGCAGGCACGCACCGGCCTCCGCTCCCCCGCTCCGCCCGCGGTCGCCCAAAGGTGAGCGGGCCGGGGCACTGACGCGAGGTCGGGGGGATCCCCGCCCGTCCGGGTGATCCGTCGTGGATGGGAGGATGGCGGGTATGGATATGCGGCGCAGGAACAACGTGACGGTGACCGGCCGTCCGGACGGGCCGACGATCGTCCTGGCCCACGGCTTCGGGTGCGACCAGAACATGTGGCGCCTGATCGTTCCGGCTCTGGCCGACCGCTACCGGCTGGTGCTCTTCGACTACGTCGGCTCCGGTGGTTCGGACCTGTCCGCCTGGAGCACCGAGCGCTACTCGTCCCTGGACGGCTACGCCCAGGACGTGGTGGAGGTCTGCGACGAGCTGGGTGTCGAGCGGGCGGTGTTCGTGGGGCACTCGGTCAGCGCCATGGTCGGGGTCCTGGCGGCGCAGGCGGCGCCCCGGCGGATCGGGGCGTTGGTGATGGTGGCTCCCTCCCCGCGCTACATCGACGACGACGGCTACCGCGGCGGCTTCACCGCGGACGACATCGACGAGCTGCTGGAGTCACTGGAGTCGAACTACCTGGGCTGGTCGTCCGCGATGGCCCCGGTCATCATGGGCAACCCGGAGCGGCCCGAGCTGGGCCGGGAGCTGACGAACAGCTTCTGCGCGACCGACCCCGACATCGCCCGGGTCTTCGCCCGCACCACGTTCCTGTCCGACAGCCGCGAGGACCTGAAGCACGTGCGGGTGCCGACGCTGGTGCTGGAGTGCCTCCACGACGTGATCGCTCCCCGCGAGGTCGGCGCGTTCGTGCACGCCGCGATCCCCTCCTCCCGCCTGGTCACCCTCGCCGCCACCGGCCACTGCCCCCAGCTGAGCGCGCCGGAGGCCACCGCGGAAGCGATCTTGGAGTTCCTGGAGTCGCTGAAGTGATGTGCCGGACGGGCTCGAACCCCGATCCCTCCGGGACCGGGGACAGGGCCGGCACCGACGCGGTGTTCACCGCCCTGCTGGAGGACAGTGCCGAGGAACTGTACGAGGCGGCTCCCTGCGGATACCTGTCCACCCTGATGGACGGCACCATAGCCAAGATCAACTCGACGCTGCTCGGCTGGCTCGGCAGGGAGCGTGAAGCGGTGGTGGGGCGGCTGCGCTTCACCGACCTGCTCACCGTCGGCGGCAAGCTGTACCACGAGACGCACTTCGCGCCGCTGCTGCGGATGCGGGGCGAGGTCAGCGGCATCGCCCTGGACCTGAGGGGCGACGGCGGACGCAGGCTGCCGGTGCTGATCTCCTCGGCCGTCAAGCACGGCGTCGGGGGCGAGCCACTGCTCATCCGCACCACCGTCTTCGACGCGTCCGACCGGCGTACGTACGAAGAGGAACTCCTGCGCCGCAAGCAGGAGGCCGAGCAGGCGCGGGCCGAGGCGGAGCAGGCGCGCGCGGAGGCCGAGGAGGCGCGCCGGCAGGCCGAGGCCGACCGGGCCCGGCTGGCCGACGCCCTGGCCGCGCTGCAGCAGTCGCTGCTGCCCACGTCACTGCCGGCGGTGCCCGGGATGGAGACGGCCGTCTACTACCACACCGCCTCCGTCGACCGGCTGGGCGGCGACTTCTACGACCTGTTCCCCATCGACGGCACCCGCTGGGGATTCTTCCTCGGGGACGTGTGCGGCAAGGGGCCCCAGGCGGCGGCGCTGACCTCGCTGACCCGCTACACCCTGCGGGCCGCCGCGCTCCACGACCCCGAGCCGGCGACCGCGCTGGCCACGCTGAACGCCGTCCTGCACGAGCGGTACACCGCCGGCGGCGATCCCCGCTACTGCACGGCCGTCTTCGGCATCGTCCACACCGGCTCCGGCCACCCCGTCGTCCGCCTCGCGTCCGGCGGACATCCCCCGGCCCTGGTGCTGCGGGCGGACGGGAGCGCCGCGTACCTGCCCACGCCGGGCGGCATGCTCGTCGGCGTCCTGCCCGACGCCCCGTTCACCACCGTCGAGACCACCCTCGCCCCCGGCGACACGCTCCTGCTCTACACCGACGGCCTCACCGAGGCGCGCACCGGCCCCTCGCGTGACAGCCTGTACGGCGAGGACGCGCTGCACGCCTTCGCCACCGCCCACGCCCCCTCCACCGCCCACGGAACGATCACCGCACTGACGGGGCTGCTGGACAGCTTCGGCGACGGACTCGACGACGACACCGCCCTGCTCGCCCTCGGCGTGCCCGCCGCTCACCCGCACCCCCACCCGGCAACGAACGCTGACTGATGAGCCCCCTGAGCATCACCGACCGAAACGCCGCCACCGGCCCCGTCGTGCACGTCGCCGGCGACCTCGACTACACCCACGCCCCCGCACTGCGGCAGCGCGTCGAAGGCCTCCCCCTGCGGCCGGGGCAACGCCTGGTCGTCGACCTGACCGGTCTGGAGTTCTGCGACTCCAGCGGCATCACCGCGCTGCTCGCCGCCCGCCAGCACGCCCTGTCCGCCGGAGCCGACCTCGTCCTGGCCGCCGTCCCCTCCAACACTCTGCGCATCCTGGCCATCGTGGGCCTCGACCGGGTCTTCACCATCCATCCCGACGCCCCCACCGCCTGAACGACTCAGCAGCCTGTCGGCGGCCCGCCGAACGCCACGGGCCCTCACCGCCCACGGAGGCCCGCGAGGGGGTTCGGCCCGCGCCGGCTCCCGGTGCGGGTGTGCCGCGGGAGCCGTACGACGACGGCGGGGCAGGTCGGGGCGGAGCGGGGTGGGGCACCGCATGGCCGGAACACGTCCGCCGCCCCGCAGCCGCCCGATGGCCCTCCGCTCCCCGGGTCAGGGAGCGCTGCCGCCGCCGAGGTGTGCGACGGTACGGGTCACGGAGTCGTAGCTGCGGGCGTGGGTGAGCGTGCCGTCCCAGGGGTCGGACAGAGCGGCCGGCAGGAGATGGTCGGGCCACCACGCCGAGGCGCGGGACGACCGGCCCAGGGTCAGGTGCGGGACCCATCTCCCCGGAGCGTGCAGGGGGTTGAGGCGGCCGGTGGCGTGGGCTCCGAGCACGTCCCACACCTGCCGGTGCAGCCGGGTCAGTCCCGCGTCCGGGTCGACCCGCCAGGCCAGGACCGGGTGCGCCCGGGGAAACGGAGCAGCCCGTCGAGCCGGAGCGGGGCGGGCAGGCCGTCGAGGGTCGCCGCGAGCGCCGCCCTGACGGGGGGATCGAGGTCGTCGCACGTCGCCAGGGTCAGGTGCGGCCGGTTGGTCGGGTGCCGGTGGCCGGCGAGGCTGGGCAGTCCGGCGGCGGCGATCCCGCGCCACATCTCCCGGACGTGCAGCTCGGTGGTGGCGTCGGGCAGCAGTTCCACGGTGCGCACGGCGTCAGCCTACGCGGCCGGGGCCGGGGGGCGACGACGCCGTCGGGCCACGCGGGAGGGGCGGTGGTGACGACGGAGCGGCCCGGGGGGCGCAGGATCCGCGCACCTTCACGGTCGACGGCGTCACAGGGGCTGCGCACCCTCACGGTCGACGGCGCCGCAGGAACCGCGCACCCACACGGTCGACGGCGCCGCAGGAACCGCGCACCCACACGGTCGACGGCGCCGCAGGGGCTGCGGCACCGTCGGGTCCGCCGCGTCCGCCGCGTCCGCCGCGTCCGCCGCGTCCGCCGCGTCGTACGGTCCGTTGTCACACGGAGGCCGCCCGGGAAGGTTCCCGTACCGACGCTTCCGCCGCTTCGTCGTCCGTCCCGGTGCTCCGGAAGACCGCCTCGTCGAAGTCGGCCGGCCGGCCACGGCCTTCCAGGTCCCACACCCACAGCCCGGCGAAAGCCCCGGTGAAACCCAGCGAGCGGATCCGCCCGTCCACGAACTCCTCGGCGTGCTCGTCCGACAGCACCGCCGTGTCCAGGGGGGAGCCGATGGAGCGCCAGCCGCCGCCGGTGTCGTGGCGGAAGGTGAGCCGGCGTCCTGCGAAGTCGAGGCCCAGACGGAGACGGGTCAGGTCGCCGAGCGGCTCCTGGCCGGCCTCGTCCACCGTCAGCGAGCCCCGGTCGCAGGCTGCCACCCGCAGCACCGCCTGTCCTCGGTCGTCGGCGGTGACGTGCAGGAAGTACCAGTTGCGGGAGTTGTAGTAGGCGGTGATGCCCGCCAGGTGCTGGAAGCCGTGGGGCCGGAACTCCATCGTGGCTTCGAATGTGCAGTGCGGGGAGGTGACCCGCCGGGCGACCAGGCTGGGGCCCGTCAGGCTCTGCGGGGAGCGTCCGCCCCGCAGCCGCAGGTGCGAGGGGCGTTCGGTGAGGGTGCACCAGTCGGGTGTGGCGGGACGGCGCAGAGTGGACCAGTGGGGGCCGAGGGCGGGCGCGTCGAACCCCTCGGTGTCGCCCGCGTCCCCCGTGTTCCCCGTGTCCCCCGCGTGCTCGTCGCCGTTCTCGGGGGGCGGGGGTCCGGCCGGAGACAGGGCCGGGGCCGGGATGGCGAGCGCGGGCGCCCCGGTCGGGGTGCGCGGCCATCCTTCGGAGGTCCAGGTGACGGGTGCCAGCGCGGTCTCGCGGCCCAGGACGCACGGCCCGCGGCGGCCGTGGGGCCGGGCCACCAGGTAGGCCAGGTACCACTCACCGGCGGGTGTCTCGACCAGGCTGCCGTGGCCGGCTTTCTGCAGGGGCAGGCCGGGATCGTGCCGCGCGGTGATGAGCGGGCCGGCCGGATCGCGCTCGTAGGGTCCGGTCAGGCGACGCGACCGGGCGACGGTGACCTGGTGCTCGTACCCGGTTCCGCCGTCCGCGGTGAGCAGGTAGTACCACTCTCCGCGCCGGTAGAGGTTCGGTCCCTCGATCCACCCGGCCTGCGGCGGCAGGACGACGGGCTCCGGGTCCCCTACGAGACGGCGCGAGGAGCGGTCGTAGCGCGTGGCTTCCAGGCCCGCCGAACCGCCGTGGCCGGGGCGCCAGTCGTGCACCAGGTTGAGCAGCCGGCTCTCCGCTCCGTCGTGGAAGAGCGAGGCGTCGAATCCGCGGGCGTGCAGCGGGACCGGGTCCGACCACGGTCCGTCGATCGACGGTGCGGTGATCAGGTGGTTGGGGCTGTCGGTGAAACCTTCCGCGTAGGTGGAGACGTTGCTGTACACCAGGTGGAAGAGGCCGTCGACGTGCGTGAGGTTGGGGGCCCACACCCCGCCGGAGTCCGGGCAGCCGGTCAGGTCCAGCAACCGGGTCCCGTCCAGTGCCCCGCCCAGCGGCCGCCAGTGCGCCAGGTCCCGGGAGTGGTGCAGCCGCACGCCGGGGAACCACTCGAACGTCGAGGTCGCCAAGTAGTAGTCGTCCCCCACCCGCACAAGGGACGGGTCGGGGTGCGAGCCGGGAAGGATCGGATTGCGGACGACCCGGCTGGTGTGCTGCGGCATGCGTTCCCTCGTGAGTACGGACGGTCCGGCGGGACGGCCGGAAGATCGGCGGCCGGTCCCCGTCGGACCGTAGTGTCGAACGCGGATATCGACAACGGGCCCGTCCCCGGCCCACGTACCGGTCATCACTCCGCACCCGGACCCGACTCTGACGCTTCCCCGCGGTTCCGGACTCACCTGATCCTCCCGGTGACATCGGTCCCGGCACACACGCCTGCGAACTGATGCGCGGCGAAGTGCTCCTTCCGGGGTGGCGCGGGGGGCCGGGACAAGTCCGGGCCGCCGTTCGGGAGAACATCAGCCCCGCTCATCCGTAGTATCGGTACGACACGGCATGCAGCAGCAACTGCCGCGAGCCGCGGCACCTGTGGAAAGGGTGCGCGACGGATGTCGCACGGGGCACGGGGTTCCGACCCGTCGCCCGTGGGCCCATGAAGGAGCGTGAGGATCATGTCCGACGTGACGACCGCATCAAACGGGGTGACCTCCCAGTACGCCGCCCAGGTGGCAGGGGACTTGGAGCGCAACCTCAAGGAGCAGGAACGCATCGCCGGTGAGATCGCCGTGCTGCAGGGCCAGTTGGCGGCCCTGGAACAGGACCGTTCCGTGCTGCTCAACGTCCAGCAGGCACTCGGCGTCGAGCCCGCCGTGACACCGGCGGGGGCAGTCGCGGCGGAACCGGCGGCGGCCGCACCGGGACCGGTCGCCGAGGTACCCGCACCCCGCGGGAAGAAGCAGCCCGCGGCGGGCACCGTCCCGCGGAAGAAGAGCGGGAAGTCCGCTCCTCCCGCCCGCAAGCAGGACGGCAGGAAGAAGGCGGTCCGGACGACGGCGGACCGGGCGACCGAGGCCCGTGCGACGGCTGCGGGGACGACCGAGGCCCGTGCGACGGCGGACCGGGCGACCGAGGCCGGTACGACGGCCGCCGAGCCGGCCAAGCCCTCGCTGGTCTCCCTGGTGCGCGAACACCTGGCCGGCCAGAGCGAGCCCCGCTCCGCGGCCGAGATCGCCCAGTGGCTGGACAAGCGGCACCCCGAGCGCGGCATCAAGACGACCGTGGTGCGCAGCACCCTCGAAGGGCTGGTCGCCAAGAACCAGGCCCACCGCAGCAAGCAGGGGACGTCCGTCTTCTACACCTCCCCCGACGCACCCGAACCGGCCGCCGAGCACCAGCAGGAGCCGGAGCAGGGGCAGGAACAGGGCACGGAGCGGGGACAGGCACAGGCGCAGGAACAGGGGCAGGAGCAGGAGCAGGAGCAGGAGCAGTCCGGCTGAGGGTTCGGGCTCGGCCGAGGCGGCCCGAAAGGATGAATGACCCGATGACACGGCGTGTCGCGGACCCGGGATCAGCACGCTTCGACCCGGGAACGTGAGACGGGTGTCGGGAGGCGCGTGTGGCAGGGCGGCAGCGGCCGAGTTCGCTAGGGGACCGAGCCCGTTACCTGTTCGACAGGACACTGGCGCGCAGTACGGGCACGCTGCTCGGCTGGTTGGCCGTGTGCTGTCTGTCCGTCGTCGTCCCCATCAGCACCCTGCTGGTGTGGACCGACCCCGACGCGCCCCGGTCACTGTCCGGCCGGCTCACGGCCGTGTGGCGCACCAGCGCGGAGACCCTCCGCCTGGGCGGGGTGACCGGCGCGCCGCTGCGCATGCTGCTCTCCGCGGTGCTCGGGCTGATCGCCCTGCTGTGCGTGTCGACCCTGGTGGGAGTGGTCACCACAGGGCTCGGCGACCGGGTGACCGAGCTGCGGCGAGGGCGCTCGACGGTGCTGGAGCGGGACCACGCCGTCGTCCTCGGCTGGTCGGACCAGGTGTTCACCGTGGTCGGTGAGCTGATGGCCGCGCGCGCCGACCGGGGGCGGGGCGTGGTCGCCGTGCTCGCCGACCGCGACACCGCCGAGATGAAGGCGGCGCTGGCCGCCGTGCCGGGTGTCGCCGGCAGCGCCCGCCTGGTCTGCCGCACCGGCGCGCTGACCGATCCCGAGGCCCTCGGGCTGGTCACCCCGGCCGCGGCAGGGGCGGTGCTGGTGCTGCCGTCGGAGCGCGCCGACGCCGACGTGGAGGTCGTACGCGTTCTGCTGGCGCTGCGGGCGCTGCACGGCGGCACCGAGGCCGGGCCGCCGGTGGTGGCCGCCGTGCGGGACGCGCGCTATCTGCCGGCCGCGCGGCTGGCCGCCGGTCCGCGGAGCACGGTCCTGGAGACCGAGCTGACCACGGCTCGGATGGTGGTGCAGTCGGCCCGGCGGCCCGGACTGTCGGCGGCTCTGCGTGACCTGCTGGACTTCGACGGGGCCGAGTTCCACCTGGTCGACGTCCCGGAACCGGCGGGTCTGTCCATGGCGGAGGCCGCGCTGCGCTTCGAGGCGTCCTGTGTCGTGGGGCTGCTGCGGGCCGACGGCCGGCCCCTGCTCGGCCCGGCGCCGGACACCGTCCTCGGCCGCGGGGAGCGGCTGGTCGTCGTCGCCCACGACGACCTGGCCGAGGTACCCACCGACTGCCGTGAGCATGTCGACCCGACGGCCGTGGCGTCGTCGGCACCGCGGCCCGACGGGCCGTCGCGCACCCTGATGCTCGGCTGGAACCGGCGCGCGCCGCTGGTCGTCGACCTCCTGCGCCGGACCGCCCGGCCGGGATCGGTCCTCGACGTGGTCGGCGCGGCGGACCCCGGGCCCGTACCGGCGCGGCCCGCCGGCCTCGCGGACGCGGGGCCGCTCACCGTCACGCACCACGCCGGCGACCCGGTCGGTCCCGAAACCCTGCGCGCACTCGACGTGTTCGGCTACGACAGCGTCCTCGTGCCGGTGCCGGACGCGGACACAGGCCCCGAACGGCCCGACGACCGCACCCTGCTGACCCTGCTGGTCCTGCGGTCGCTGGAGGAGGAGACGGGCCGGGCACTGCCGGTGGTGGCGGAACTGAGCGACCCCCGCAGCCGGGCCCTGGCCCCGCTCGGGCCGGCGTCCGACGTGATCGTCCGGGGCGAACTCACCGCACTGCTGATGACGCAGATCTCCCACAACCCGGCGCTGGCCCCGGTGTTCGAGGCGCTGTTCGCCGGCCGGGACGGCGGGCTCGCCCTGCGCCCCGCCGGACACTACGTCCTGCCGGGCCGCGAGGTGTCGTTCGCGACCATCGTCGCGGCCGCCCTCGAACGCGGCGAGTACGCGATCGGCTACCGCGTCCACCACTCGCACACCGCGCACCGTGACGACGAGCTGCGGCTGTGCCCCGGCAAGGCCGAACGGCGCGAGTGGGGCGCCGAGGACGAGGTCCTCGTCCTGACGCCGGCCGCCGGTGGGCCCGGCGTCACGGACGCCCGGCACGACGGGCTGCCCGCGATGCGGCGGCACCACGAAGGGGACGACTCGCCGACCGGTGTGCCGACGGGGTGACCGTGGGCCACGGCAGACGGGCGGGCGCTACGGACGGATGCTACGCACGAGCGGGCGCTACGAGCGGGCGCTACGAGCGGGCGCTACGAGCGGGCGCTACGGGCGGGCGCTACGGGCGGGGCGGCGCGCGGGACCCGTCGGCACCGGCCCGCTGCCTCGGTGACCGCCGAGCCGGGCGGCGTCGGGCGGCCCGGCGACATGGGGGCGGCCTCGCGCGGCCCGGCCGCACGGGGCGACGCGGGTCCGCAACGAGCGGCCCGCACCGCCGAGTTCAGTCCCGCGGCACCGCCGGCCCGCCCCCCTCCCCTTCGCCTTCTGCACCGGCCTCGACACCTCCGCCGTCCTCGACGTCTTCGGCGGCCTCGGCGTCTGCGACGTCATCGAGGTCGGTCGCCCCGGTCCCCCCGCCGGCAGCCGTCGGCTCGGGTCCGGGCAGGTGGACCGCGCCGTCGGGGGCGGCGGCGGGCGGCAGTTGGGACGGGCTCACGAGTTCGCCCAGCACCTCGGCCATGAAGCGGACCAGCCACCGCTGCGAGGAACTGCGCGAGGACTCGTGCCGGGCGTAGAGCGCCACCTCGATCGGCTCGGTCTCGAAGGGCAGCCGGACCAGGCGGACGTGGTGGGAGGTGCTGAAGACCTCCGCCACGTACTCCGGGACGATGGCGATCAGGTCGGTCTGCTCCAGCACGTAGGGCAGCGTCGAGAAGCGGGTGGCGTCGACGACGACCCGGTCCAGCAGCCCGTGCGAGGCGAGGACCGCGCGGGGCAGGACGTGTCCGCTCGGGCCGTAGACGGTCGCGTGCCGCTCCGCCGCGAGCTGTTCCGCCGTGACCGAGCGGCCCCGGATCCGGGGGTGGTCGGCGGCGACCATGGCGACGTAACGCTCCTGGAAGAGCGGGATGCGCACCGTCCGGTGCGAGGTCAGCACCGGGGTGGCCACGAAGGCGTCCAGTTCGCCACGCCGCAGCTGGCTCTCGGCCTCGTCGACGTCGAACGGGCGGATCGCGAACGACACCCGGGGCGCGCGCTCGCGGGCCTCGGCCAGCAGGCGCGGCAGCAGGGTCGTCTCGCCGAGGTCCGACAGGGCGAGCGTGAACCGCCCCGACATCGTCATGGGGTCGAAGTCGTCGGACTGGCGGATCGTCGCGTCGATGTCGGCCAGGGCGCGTTGCAGTGGCTCGTAGAGCCGGCGGGCCCCCGCGGTCGGGGTCAGTCCGCGCCCGGTGCGCCGGAACAGCTCGTCGCCGAAGTGCCGGCGCAGCTTGGCCAGGCTGTAGCTGACGGTGGGCTGGGTGACGTGGAGGGTGTCCGCGGTGGCCGTGACGCTGCCCGTCTCGTACAGCAGGACGAAGACGCGGGCCAGGTTGAGGTCGAAGCTCCTCATATCGACCGAGTCTATATCGAGCATCCACAACATCTATTGGCGCCCCTCTCGGGTGCTGCCTAGCGTGTCCCGGGTCACCCGGAAAGGAAGGTCCCGTTGCCCTCCGTACGTCATGTCTCCCACGCGTTCCTGCGGCGCCAGGGCCTCACCACCGTGTTCGGCAACCCCGGCTCCAACGAGCTGCCCTTCCTCGCCGAGCTCCCCGACTCCTTCCGGTACGTCCTCGGTCTGCACGAGGGCGCCGTGGTCGGCATGGCGGACGGTTACGCCCAGGCCACCGGCCGCCCGGTGCTGGTCAACCTGCACGCCGCCTCCGGCTCCGGGAACGCGATGGGCACGCTGACGAACGCCGTGGTCTCCCGGACGCCGCTGGTGATCGTGGCCGGTCAGCAGGTGCGGTCGGCGATCGGCCCGGAGTCCCACCTGTCCATCGTCGACGCCCCCGCGCTGATGAAGCCGCTCGTCGGCTGGGCCGGGGAGCCGGCGTGCGCCCAGGACGTTCCGCGGGCGCTCGCACAGGCCGTCTTCGAGGCACGCCTCCAGCGGCGGCCCACGTTCCTGTCCGTGCCGTACGACGACTGGGCAGCCGACGCCGGCGACAACAGCCTGGCCGTGCTGGACCGGCAGGTGCAGCGGTGCTCCGCGCCCGGCGGGGACCAGGCCGACGCGCTCGTCGAGCAGGTCCGCGCCGCCCGCCGGCCCGCGCTCGTCCTGGGCGGCGACATCGACTCGGCCGGGCTGTTCGACGACGCGGTGAGGCTGGCCGAGCGGCTGGAATGCCCGGTGTGGGCGGCGCCCTCGCTGTTCCGCCTGCCCTTCCCCAACCGGCATCCGCAGTTCCGGGGGGTGCTGCCGGCGGGGATCGCGCCGGTGGCGAAGGCGTTCGAGGGGCACGACCTCGTGCTCGTGCTCGGGGCGCCGGTGTTCCGCTACCACGAGTACCTGCCCGGCCGGTACCTGCCCGAGGATACCCGGCTGCTCCAGGTGACCGACGACGCCTCCGCCGTGGCGCGGGCGCCGATGGGCGAGGCGCTGGTCGCCGACCCCGCCGCCGTCATCGGGCTGCTGGTGGAGGCCCTGGACGCGCCCGCCGCGCCGACGGCGGCGTACCGGCCGGTGCCCGAGCCGCCCGGTGCCCGGGGTCCGCTGCTCCACCCCGAGCAGGTCTTCGCCGCGCTGCGCGACGAGCTGCCCGAGGACACCTCCTACGTCGTCGAGTCCACCTCCACGAACGCCGCGTGGTGGCGGCAGATGGACCTGCGCCGGCCCGGCTCCTACTACTTCCCGGCGGCCGGCGGGCTCGGCTTCGGCCTGCCCGGCGCGGTCGGCGTCGCCCTGGCCCGGCCCGACCGGCCGGTCGTGGGCGTCATCGGGGACGGCTCGGCCAACTACGGCATCACCGCCCTGTGGACGGCCGCGCAGCACCGGGTGCCCGTGACGATCGTGCTGCTGCGCAACGGGACGTACGGCGCGCTGCGCTGGTTCGGCGATCTGCTCGGCGTACCGAACGCGCCCGGCATGGACATCCCGGGGATGGACTTCACCCGTATCGCGGAGGGCTACGGAGTCAGCGCCCGGCACGCCGGTGACGTCGAGGAACTGCGCGCCGTACTCGCCGAGCGGCCGGACGGTCCACGGCTGGTGCAGGTCGACACCGCTCTCACCACCCCCTCCTGACCGGCCTTCCGACCGACCTCCCCGACACGAGGAAAGGCACAGCTCATGACACTCCTGGACAGCGCCGTCTGGGGCACGAGGTTCTTCAGCGACGGCTGGCAGGACGCCGTCCACGCGCAGCCGGTGGTCGAGCCCGCGACCGGAAACCAGCTCGCCACCGTGGGCCTGGCCACGGCCGAGGACGCGGGCCGCGCCGCCGCCCGCGCCGCCGAGGCCCAGCGGGACTGGGCGGCGACGTCCCCGCAGCGGCGGGCCGCCGTGCTGCGCCGCGCGGGCGAGCTGTTCACCCGGTACGCCGCCGAGGTCGGGGAATGGCTGGTGCGGGAAGCCGGCTCGGTGCGGTCCAAGGCGGACTTCGAGGTGGGGCTCGCGGTGGGTGAGTGCTTCGAGTGCGCCGCGCTGCCCACGCACCCGCAGGGCGAGGTGCTGACCTCGGAGGAGGCCCGCTGGTCGTTCGCCCGACGCCGGCCGGCCGGCGTCGTCAGCGTGATCGCGCCGTTCAACTTCCCCCTCATCCTCGGTCTGCGCTCGGTGGCGCCGGCGCTCGCGCTCGGCAACGCCGTGCTGCTGAAGCCCGACCCGCGCACCGCGGTGAGCGGCGGCGTCGTCATCGCGCGGATCTTCGAGGAGGCCGGCCTGCCGCCGGGCGTCCTGCACCTGCTGCCCGGCGACGCCTCGGTCGGCCGGGCCGTCGTCGAGGCGCCCGAGGTCCGGGTCGTGTCGTTCACCGGCTCCACCCCCGTCGGGCGGGCCATCGGCGAGCAGGCCGGGCGGCTGCTGAAGCGGGCCCACCTGGAGCTGGGCGGCAACAACGCCCTGGTGGTGCTGCCCGGCGCGGACGTCGGCAAGGCGGCCTCCGCGGGCGCGTTCGGCTCCTACATGCACCAGGGGCAGATCTGCATGACCACCGGCCGCCACATCGTGCACGAGTCGCTGTTGGAGGAGTACACCGCGGCGCTCGCCGCGAAGGCCGCGGCGCTGCCGGTGGGCGACCCCGCCCGTGAGGACGTGGCGCTCGGCCCGATCATCGACCGGCGCCAGCTGGAGCGGGTGCACGGCATCGTCACCGACAGCGTCGCGGCGGGCGCGACCCTCGTCGCGGGCGGCGAGATCGTCGGCAACGGGTACCGGGCCACCGTCCTGAGCGGGCTGACCACCGACATGCCCGCGTGGCGTGAGGAGATCTTCGGGCCCGTGGCACCCGTCATCGGCTTCTCGACGGTGGAGGAGGCATCGCGTATCGTCGACGACTGCGAGTACGGACTGTCCGTGGGCATCCTCGGTGACGTCGGTACGGCGATGAGGCTGGCCGACCTGATCGACTCCGGCAAGATCCACATCAACGAGCAGACCGTGGGCGACGAGCCCAACGCGCCGTTCGGTGGTGTCAAGGCCTCCGGGACCGGGTCCCGGTTCGGCGGCGCCGCCGCCAACGTCGAGGCCTTCACCGAGACCCAGTGGGTGACCGTCCGCCCGGACATCGCCGACTACCCCTTCTGAACCCGATCGGCTTCCGTGCGGGCCGTGGCGTCCACGGCCCGCACGGCACGGCTCCCCCGTGAGCCGTCACCCCCCGCGGCCCGCCGGCGCTCGCTCCCCCGCGAGCCGTCACCACGGCGGTCCGCCGCAGCTCGCTCCCCGGCGAGCCGTCTCCACGACGGATCGCGGGTTCCGCCGCCCTTCCGGCCGCCGGACCCGCGCTTCCGTCAGCCGCACACCGTCCTCCGTAGCCGCCCTTGGGGGGAATGCCGTCATGGCCTCCACCACCACGTCCGCCACATCCGCACAGACCGGCAGAGCCGGCCGCAACGCCTGGACGGTGGTCCTGTGCTGGATCACCGTCCTGCTCGAGGGCTACGACCTCGTCGTCCTCGGCGCCATCATCCCGACGCTGCTCAAGACCCACCACCTCGGCATGACCGCCGCCGACGCCACGACCATCGCGACGCTGTCGCTCGTGGGCGTCGCCGTCGGTGCCGTCCTGGTGGGCCCGCTCGCCGACCGGCTGGGCCGGCGTGTGCTGCTCATCGGCTCGGTGGTCGTGTTCTCGCTGTTCACGATCCTGGTACCGCTGGCCGACTCCGTCGCGATGTTCGCGTTGCTCCGCCTCGTCGCCGGCCTGGGCCTGGGAGCCTGCATGCCGGTGTCGCTGACGATGATGGCCGAGCACATGCCGGCCGCCCGTCGGGCCCGGGCCAGCACGCTCACCATGACCGGCTACCACACCGGTGCGGTCATCACCTCGCTGCTGGCCCTCCAGGTGACCGACAACTGGCAGGTCCTCTTCTACATCCTGGGCGTGGTGGGCTTCCTCGTCGCCGCCGTCCAGTGGTTCCGCCTGCCGGAGTCGGAGGCGTTCGTGCAGGCCAAGCAGGTGAGCGGCGAGCGGCGTGTGCCGGTCACCGAGCTGCTGAAGCCCGCCTACCTCCGTGCGGGCATCGGCGTCTGGCTGGCCTCCTTCATGGGTCTGCTGCTGGTCTACGGCCTCAACACCTGGCTGCCCAAGCTGATGAACGACGCCGGCTATCCCGTGCCCACGGCCGTCACCCAGCTCCTCGTGCTCAACCTCGGCGGTGTCGTCGGTCTGGTCCTCGGCGGGTTCGTCGCCGACCGGCGCGGCATCAAGGGCACCGCCCTGGTCTGGTTCGGGGCGGCGGTGCTGATGCTGGCGTGCCTGAGCGTCAAGATGGACAGCGATCTGCTGCTCAACACGGTCGTCTTCTTCACCGGCGTGTTCGTCTTCTCGGCCCAGGTCCTCGTCTACGCCTACGTCACGCACTACTACCCGGCCGCCATCCGCGGCACCGCCCTCGGCTCGGCGTCCGGCATCGGCCGCATCGGCTCGATCATCGGCCCGTCGATCACCGGCGCCCTGGTCGCCGCCGGCATCGGTCACCCGTGGGGCTTCTACTTCTTCGCCGCGGTCGCGGTCCTCGGTCTGCTGGCGGTACTGACGCTGCCGCGCCCGGCGGAGGACGCCGAGGCCGACGCCTCGACGACCGGCGGCTGAGTCGGCCCGTACCCGGCCCGTACCTCTCGTCGGCGGCCCGGACCCCTCCCCCGGGGTCCGGGCCGCCGTGCACGTGCGCACCCGCAGCGGATCACGGAGGTGCCCCCGCCGGGCGGTGGTCGGGGCTCGCGGAACGTCGCCCACCTGCGGTGACCCGCCGGGCGGCACGGGGCCGACCGGGTCGGTGCACACGGGCACCCTGGGGGCGCCGGCCGGAGCATGGCATCGGGACGACGACGGCACTTCGGGGACTGTTCACCTCCGGCTTCCTTTCGGGGCGAACGATCCGGCCATGACTCACATGACACACGTCAGGACGGCCGCGCGCGCCCTGACGGCGGCCGCCGTGCTCGCGGGCGTCGCCGCCCCCGCCGCCGTCGCGGCCCCGGCGTCCCACCGGAGCGCCTCCGAGCGCATCCCCTTCACGGCTGCCGAGGTCACCGCCCAGGACGACGGCTCGTACCGCATCACCTGGGAGGCGCCGGGCGTGCGGCGCGTCGCCGTCCGCGCGGGCGGGCGTACCGTCGCCTCCGGCGGCTCGACGGGTTCGGTCACGGTCCGGGGCCTGCCCGCCGCCGACCGGCAGTGGTTCGACCTGGTGCCCGACCGGGGCGGCAGGCTGCGCCTGGCCGACCGGCTGATCGAACTCGACGGCGCCGTCAACTTCCGGGACGCCGGCGGCTACCGCACCGCCGACGGCCACTGGGTGAAGATGGGCGTCGTCTACCGTTCGGACGCGCTGAACAACCTCACCGACGCCGACCTCGCCAAGCTGAGGCGGCTCGGCCTGTCCGTCGACTACGACCTGCGCATGACGTCCGAGCGGACCGCCGCGCCGGACCGGCTGCCCACCGGTGTGCGCTACGTGGTGGCCGACGTCAGCGGCGACTCGGCGGGCGGCGGTTACACGCTGCCCACCACCGCCGAGGGGGCCGCCCAGATGATGATCGCCGGCGAGAAGGCGATGGTGAGCAGCGAGACGGCGAAGGCCGCCTACTCCACGGTCTTCGGCGGCATCACCGACGACGCCGACGGCTCGCTGTACCACTGCACCGCGGGCAAGGACCGCACCGGCTGGGCCAGTGCCACCCTCCTCACCGCCCTCGGGGTGCCGCGCGAGACGGTCATGCGGGACTACCTGGCCTCCAACGTCTACCGTGCCGAGGCCAACGCCGCCGCCCTCGCGGCCCTGCCGGCCGACCGGGCCGCCGTCTACAAGCCGCTGCTCGACGTCCGCGCCGAGTACCTGAACTCCGGGTTCGACGAGGTCGAGGACGCGTACGGCTCGTTCACCGCGTACGAGAAGAGCGCCCTCGGCCTGGACGCCAAGGACATCAGGAAGCTGAAGTCCCAGTTGCTGGTGGGCTGACGGCCGACGGGAACCGTCACTCGAACGGGCCGCGGTTCGAGTGACGGTCACCGTCGGGCCGTCGGGACCCCTACTGGTCGTAGGTCTCGAACTCGGCGACCTTCGGCGTGGCGGTCGAGCCGGTGATGTCGAAGGTGACCTTGCTGAGCGAGGTGCGCGGGAACGAGATGGTTCCCGCGCCGCTGCCGGAGGTCAGGACGGCGCCGGTGTCGGCGTTGAGGACCCGCCAGGACCCGATGGCGCCCTCGGAACCGGACGCCTCCCGGATGACGACGGTGGAGACGGCGGTGGCCGAGCCCCACTTGATGGAGATGGAACCGGTCGAGCCGGTCGGCGACCAGTAGGTGCTCAGGTCACCGTCGCGCACATTGCCGTAACTGGTGCCACTGGCCTTGCTGGAGCCGTCGGAGCCGGCGCCCAGGCTGAGGTTGGTGCCGCTGGGCTGGGTCGCGCTCGACGTGGGCGTGGGCGTGGGCGTCGCGGAGGTGGCCGTGGCGGTCGGGGTCGCGGTGGCCGTCGGCGTCTGCACCGTGCAGTTGCCGTCCGACACCTGGAGCCCGGTGCCCGCTCCCGCCGTCCGGCTGACGACGTCCGGTACGCAGGCGGCGGCGTCGAGCGTGTACGCGTAGGGGATGCTGACGGTGGTGTTGGACTGCGGGTCGGGCCCGGCCGGGTTGTTCTCCTCGCCTGCCTCGGACCAGGTCACGTTGTCGAAGACGTTGCCGCTGACCTGCCAGTAGCCGGCCTCGTCGGTGTAGAAGGTGCCCAGGACGTCCTTGGAGTCCTCGAAGTAGTTGTTGTCCACCTTGGCGCGGGCGCCGGCACGGGAGTTGATGCCGGACTCGTTGAGGCTCACGTAGTGGTTGTTGTAGATGTGGGCGATCCCGCCGCGCAGCAGCGGCGTACGGGAGTCGATGTTCTCGTAGAGGTTGTGGTGGAACGTGACGTAGCCGTTGGTGAGGTCGCTCTCGCTGGACCCGATGAGGCCGCCCCGGCCGGAGTTGCGCAGGATGCTGTACGACAGCGTCACGTACTGGGTGTTGTCCTTCATGTCGAAGAGGCCGTCGTAGCCTTCGGACTCACCGCCCGACGCCTCCAGGGTCGTGTGGTCGACCCAGACGTTGCGGACGTCGCTCTCCATGCCGATGGCGTCCCCGCCGTTGGACGTGGGCGAGCCGGACTTCTTGACGTTCTTGACCGTCACGTTCTGGATGATGATGTTGCTGGCCTCGCGGATGTGGATGCCGAGCTGGTCGAAGACGGCTCCGCTGCCGACGCCGACGAGGGTGACGTTGCTGATCTGCTTGAGCTCGATCACCCCGTCGGCGGTGTTGCAGCTGTCACCCGACACCTTGGCCGTGTTGCCGTGGTTGATGGTGCCCTCGACCTCGATGGTGATCGGGGTGGTGCTGTCGGCCCGTCCGCACAGAGCCGCGTGGATCTCGGTGCCCGTGGTGGCCCGTACCGTCTCGCCGCCCGCGCCACCGGTCGTTCCGCCGTTCTGGGTGGCGTAGCCGGTGGCGCTGCCGGTCGCCGCCGACGCCTCGGGCATCGACAGCGCCACTCCGACCGCGGCCGCGATGGCCATGGCGGCCGAGGCGGCGGAGAGTCTCAGTGCGACTGGTCGTCTCATCGTGCGTCTCCTGATCCGTCTTCGAACATGGGGAGGTGCTGCTGTACGCCGACCTCGCGTCGGCTGTCCGGGGCGGCTGCCGGATCGGCAGGGGACCTCGTGTCCCGGGCGGCCCGGCGGGGCCGGCGGATGATCCGGTCGCCGGGCAGGCCGAAGTCGGCCCTGGTACGGATGGCTCTGTCGACGCGCCCGGGCGGCCACCGCGGCCCGGAGCGCCTCGGACCGCCGGCGCGGGGCGGACGCTCACGTCCGTGCGTCCCCCGTGCTGACGGACGGCGGCGGCCCGGCCCCGGCGCGGTGACCGCCGGGGCAGGCGGCCGGCCCGCCGTCCGTCAGAGGAAGCCGTCGCCGCCTGGAGCGCGGTGGACGGCGTGGTGCGTGTGCGTCATGGCGTGCACCCTTCGTTCCTCGGCACGTCGGCGTCGCTGGACAGCCCCGTGCCGGATCTCCGGCGGCTCGTGCACACGTCGCGGCGGCCCCCGCGACGAAACGGCGCCCCCTGGGAGCGGTCCCACACTCGCCAGAAAGCGCTTTCTCCTGTTCCGACCGCGACAATAGGGCGGAGTGCGGTCGGCTGACAAGGGTCTGTCGGAGGGGAGGATGCGGCCGGGGGCGGATTGCATGACGGTTCGTCAACATAAGCTGGGGAGAGCCGTTTTGGGTTCGACGGGACGGAGGGGCGACGGGTTCGACGGGCAGGAAGGGTGCGAAGAGTCGACACAGTTGCCGTCGCCGTCGCCGTCGCCGTCCACATCGTGATCGGCGACGGCGACGGCGACTGTGTCCACTTTCGGCTTCGGTGCGGTCAGCCGCCCTCGTGCGCGGGTGGTCTGCGGTCCTGCACGCGGGTCCGGTACAGCCACAGGAGCACGCCCACCGCCAGCACCCCGACGGCCACGGCCAGTTCGGTGACGCCGTCGTACCCGCTCACCGAGAAGCCGGTCGCGCCCACGACGAGGATCACGCCGAGCAGGGCC
Organism: Streptomyces sp. NPDC088812; assembly: GCF_044750285.1. Taxonomy (NCBI): domain Bacteria; kingdom Bacillati; phylum Actinomycetota; class Actinomycetes; order Kitasatosporales; family Streptomycetaceae; genus Streptomyces; species Streptomyces sp. NPDC088812. Next base: position 26,987 of record NZ_JBIVJP010000014.1, read on the forward strand.
GCCAGTGCCCAGGCCACCGGGACGAAGAAGTCCGGCAGCCGGATCGGCCGGGCCGTGTCCGGGCGGTGCCTGCGCAGCAGTGCGAAGGCCGACAGGGCGAGGACGTGGGTGAGGATGTAGCCGAGGTTGCCCGCGACGATGATGGCCAGCGGGGTCCTGAGGACCGTCAGCGTCAGGACGTTGAGCACCAGGGCCACGACCAGCGCCCGTACCGGAACGCCCCGCCGATTCAGCACGCCGAACTGCCGGATCGTCGTCCCCTCGACGCCCATCGTGTACAGCACGCGGGAGCCGTCGGCGAGACCGGTGACCATGATGAGCAGCAGGGAGCCGATCAGGAAGACCACCATGAGGTCGGCGCCGCCGCCGATCAGGTCCTGGAAGGCCCCGACGTAGAACGTCGTCGGATCGTCGGAGATCGGCTGTTCGCCCACGTATCCCGCGAGCGCCAGGGGCATGAGCACGAACACGCCGAGGCCGAACAGCGCGCCCGCGCGCAGGGCCCGGGAGGTGTCCCTGACGGTGTCGGTGTACTCGGGGGCGAAGGTGGCGCAGACCTCCACGCAGAAGCATGTCCACGCCATGATGTAGAGCCACACCAGCGCTTGGTGGAGACCCGCCGCGCCATGCAGGTTCCAGTGCAGCCGGGAGGCGTCCCCGTCGCCGCTGACCTTCCGGGAGATCGCCCGGTCGCTCGACGTTTCCGAGGGCACCGTGCGCAGCCGCTTCCGCCGACTGGAGGAGGGCGGCGTCCTGAAGATCACCGCGTTCGCCGATCCCGGCCGCTTCGGCACCGCACGGCTGGCGCTGCTGTTCCTCAAGGTCGCACCCGAGCACCACGCGTCCGTCGTCGACCACCTCACCGCGTGCGGCGAGGTCAGTTACGTCTCCAGCACCCTCGGCCGGGCCGATGTCTTCGCCCAGGTCCTCGTCGCCGACGACAGCGCGCTGTGGCGGTTCCTCCAGGAACGCGTACGCCCGCTGGACGGCGTCCTGGAGACCGAGTGCACCCTCGAAGTCGCCGTGCACAAGCTCTGGTTCGACAAGGACGGCTCCGGCCGACCCGGCGGCGCGCGGTAGGGGCGGCGGCACGCGGCAGGGGCGGCCGGTGACCGACAGCGGCGGCACGCGGCAGGGGCGGCCGACGCCCGACAGGAGTGGCGGCACGCGGCAGGCGTGGCCGACGCCCGGCAGGCGTGACCGGCGCGGCCCGGACGGCTGCCGGTGCGCGTCCACGGGGCGGGCCGGGGCCGCCCGCGCCGGAGCACGGAGTCGGTACGTCCGGGTCACGGACGGGTATTCCGTCGCATTCGGCGAGCCTGACGGGGCATGAACCGCTCCGTGATCGCCTGTGCCTGCGCCGACATACCCGGCGCCGCCCGTTCCACCGTGATGTTCGGCCTCATGATGCCGATCGTGCTCGCGCTGCTCTTCGCGGCCGTTCTGACCGTCGTCTGCGCGGTCGCCTGGACCGCGGACCGTCTGCTGCGCCGCCCGCCCGCCGGGGTGGAGCGGCACGACACCGACGCCCCGCCGCCCGGTGCCCCGGCCGGCCCGCCCTCGGACACGGAGCCCGAAGCGCGGAGCGGGCTGGACGAGTTCACCTGGACCGAGGAACACCCGGCTGGGCGGCCCCCGCGGAGGCGGCCCGGGCCCGCGCACCCGGGCCCGCGGCACTGAGTCACAGCCTCGGTGGACTCGCGTACCACCAGGCGGGGGCGGACCAGCAGGGAGCGGCCCGCGCCCGAGGTGGACTCGATGCGGGAGCGCAGTTGCCGGAAGGTCTCCGCGGCCATCCCCGGCAAGGGCTGCTGGACCGTGGTCAACGGTGACTCGAACAACTCGGCGAGCAGGATGTCCGCCGCGGAAGCTGACGGCACTGCGGCAGGTCCTCGGCGGCTGACCGGCATCCCCTCCGCCGTCCTCCGCCGTCCTCCGCCGTTCTCCACCTTCCTCCGCCGTCCTCCGCCGTCCGTCGTCCTTCGTCGGCCTTCGTCGGCCTTCGCGGTGAACGGCTGTTCTTCCCTCCTGCCCCTGGCCCTCCATGAAACAGTGATACATAATGCCAATGTTTGTTTCATACAGTGGTCTCCCACGGAGGGAAGGACAGCCGATGGACATCGACGAGGCGCGCGCCCGGTTCGCGGTCCTGCGCGGCAAGGACTCCGCCGTCCCGGCCGGGGAACTCGACGCCGTGTGGGCCGCGTTGCCCACCGTTCGCGTCGAGGACATCCTCGGCGAGTGGCGCGGCAGCGGCTTCGACACCGGGCACCCGCTGTACCGGCGTCTGCGGGCCTCCGGCTGGTACGGCAAGTCGTTCCTCTCGGCCGACGACGCCAAGCCGCTGATCATGAGCGGGGAGGACGGGCGGCTGTACTCCGACACCGAGCTGGGCAAGGGTGAGGCCAGTCTGTGGATGGTCGAGTTCCGGGGCGAGTCGACGGCGACCATGGTCTACGACGGTCAGCCGGTCTTCGACCACTTCAAGGCGGTCGACGACCGCACCCTCATGGGGGTCATGAACGGCAAGGGCTTCGGCGCGGACGGTCCCTTCTTCTACTTCATCCTCGACCGCGTCTGAGCGGGCCGGCCGGTCCCGCCGACGGAGACGGAGCCTGAGCGTGAAAGCCGCAGTGGTGGACGCGGAGGGCGGCGGGTTCGCCCTCCAGGACATCGACATCGCCGAGCCCGCGGACCACGAGGTCCTGGTGGAGGTGAGGGCGTCCGGCCTCTGCCACACCGACCTCACCCTCGCCACCCACGCCCTGACCCGCTACCCCCCGCCGGTGGTGCTGGGACACGAGGTCGCCGGTGTGGTCACCGCCCTCGGACCGCGCGCCACCGCCTTCGCCGTCGGCGACCACGTGGTGGGCTGCCTCGTCCAGTGGTGCGGCGGCTGCCCCGCGTGCCGGGTCGGCAGGACGTACCAGTGCGGCCGCCCCGGGACCACCCTGCGCGATCCGCATCGGCAGGCCCCCCGGCTCAGCCGCGCGGGGCAGCCGGTCACCCAGGGAATGGGGCTGGGTGGCTTCGCCGAGCGGGTCCTCGTCCACGAGAACCAGCTCACCGCCGTCCCGCGGCGGATGCCGTTCGCCCCGGCCGCCCTGCTGGGGTGCGGGGTGCTGACCGGCGTGGGGTCCGTGCTCAACGGCGCGCGGGTGCGGGCCGGGGAGACCGTCGCCGTGATCGGCGTGGGCGGCGTCGGGCTGAACGCGGTGAGCGGGGCGGTGATCGCCGGCGCCTCGCGCATCGTCGCGGTCGACGTGCAGCCCGGCAGGCTGCGGCGGGCGCGCGCCTTCGGCGCCACGGACGTCGTCGACTCCACGGCCACGGACGCCGTCGCGGCCGTGCGCGAACTGACCGGGGGCGGGGTGCGGCACGCCTTCGACGTCGTCGGCGTGGCGGCCACGACGGACCAGGCGCTGCGCATGACCGCCCTGGGGGGCGCCGTGCACGTGGTGGGCCTGGCGGGCGGCAAAGAGGAACTGAGGCTGTCCCTGCCGCGGCTGCTGCTGGAGCAGAAGCGGCTCCAAGGCCTGATCATGGGGTCGGCCGACCCCCGGCGCGACATCCCCCGCTACGCCGACCTGTACCTGCGGGGCCGGCTGAACCTCGACGACCTCGTCTCCCGGCGGATCGCGCTCGGCGAGATCGACGCCGGGTACGCCGCCCTCCGGGACCCCGCGGTGGCACGCGTCGTCGTCACGTCCTTCTGATCCCCCGAGAACCCGACCGGACCGGCGCGCGACACCCTCCGCGCACCGGACCCCTCCGGTACGGCGCGGCGCCCCGGAATCTTGGCCGACGCCCATCCCGGCCGGCCCCGGTCCGCCGGCCCCTGGACGCCACGCGTTTTCCGCCTCCCTCCGCCACGGCGGAGCCGGGACGGACGCAGCCCGCCCGCCCGGCCCACCGCAGGTCAGCGGCCCCCACCCGACCGGCCGTGACATCTGACATCCCACCGGAAACAGGAGTAACACCTCAGCATCCGTCGCGTATCAGCCGTCCACCGGCCACTTCCGGAAAAACCCTCCACGTCGCACGCGTGGCCGAATACCGTGCGAGGACCCGAGCCGCTCCCCCACGCCGTCACGCGCCCGTTCACGCGGGGCCGCCGCCGCTCCAGGAGATCCGTACATGTCCTACGGGAACGCCGAGCCGCACCCCCGACCACCCGCCCTCCCTCATCCGGCCCTCCCTCATCCCGCCCTCCCCCAGCTCCCGGCCCTCCCCCAGCTCCCGGCCCTCGACGGCGGCTCCCCCGACGGGCGGCGGGACGGCGGGACCCCGCCCCGCTCCCGCGCCGGCGACCACGGCGCCCTGCGCCGGCTGCGGCGGACGTACCGGCGCCAGCGCCGCGTGACCACCGTCCTGGCCCTCGGCTACTTCACGGCGTTCCTGGTCCTGTCCGCGAACGAACCCGCCCTCATGGCCCGGCCGTTGCCCGGCGGCCTGCCGCTCGGCGTGGTCCTCGCCCTCTCCCACGTCCCCGTCACCTGGCTCGCCGTGCTGCTCTACGAACTCACCGCGCGACGCTGGGTCGACCCCCTGGCCCTGCGCATCGAACGGCACGCCTCGTGGGGCTCCGCACCGGGCCGGGGGCCGGGCCGGTGACCGTCTTCGACGGGACGGCGCAGACCTGGTCGCTGGTGGCCTTCTGCTCCGCCGTCAGCTTCACCCTCCTGCTGTGCGTGCTGACCGGACCCGACAGCGACGACCTCGCCGAGTTCTACACCGGCTACCGCTACCTCTCCCCGCTGCGCAACGGACTGGCCATCGCCGGGGACTACATCTCCGCGGCGACCGTGCTGACCATCGGCGGCGTCATCGCGCTGTGCGGCTACGACGGTGTCGTCCTCGCCGTCAGCACCCTGCTGTCCCTGCTGGTGCTGATGTTCCTGCTCGCCGAACCGCTGCGCAACACCGGCCGGTTCACGATGGGGGACGCGCTCGCCCGCCGCACGTCCGGCCGGTCGGTGCGGATCGTGGCCTGCCTGGTGACCATCGCCTCGCTGGTGCCGATGATGCTCGTCCAACTGGCCAGCACCGGCCAGCTCCTGGCGTACATCCTGGGATTCTCCAGCACCTCCATGAAGACCGGCTGCGTGGTCGGCGTGGGCACCCTGATGATCGTGTACGCGGCGGTGGGCGGCATGCGCGGGACCGCGCTGCTGCACATCCTCAAGATGGTCACGCTGCTGGGGAGCGGGGTCGTCGTCGCCGTGCTCGTGCTGCACGCCTTCGACTTCCGTCCCGCGGCCCTGTTCCACAGCGCGGCCGAGCGCAGCGGGGCGGGCGCGGCGTACCTGCGCAGCGGCCTTCAGTTCGCGGGCGGGCCGTACCCGCGGCTGGACATGGTGACGACCCAGTTCGCCATCGTGCTGGGCGGGGCGTGCTTGCCGCACGTCACGATGCGCATGTACACCGCGTCCGACGCACGGCAGGTCCGGCGCTCGATGTCCTGGGCGGTGTCGTCCGTCGCCCTGTTCGTGCTGGTGATCACCGTGATCGGGGTGGGGGCGACGGCCCTGGTGGGACGGGCGGGTATCGCGGCCGGCGATCCGCGCGGCAACACGGCCTACCTGCTGGGCTCGCGGGCCGCGTTCGGCGAGCACGTCTCGCGTCCGGAGACGCTGCTGTTCACCTCGGTCACCACGGCGATCTTCCTGACGCTGCTCGCGTCGGTCGCCAGCATGACGCTCGCCTGCGCGAACTCCCTGGCGCACGACGTCGTGGCGTCCCGCCGCTCGGGGCTGACCCCGGTGCGCGAGACGGCCGTGGCCCGCGTCTCGGCGGTGGTGGTGGGCGCGCCGGTGATCGCGCTCGCCGCGCTCGTCCAGCACCGCAGCCTCCAGCCCCTCGCCACGGTGTCGTTCTGCCTGGCGGCGTCCGCGATCGCGCCGGCGCTCGTCTACAGCCTGTTCTGGCGCCGCTTCACCCGGACCGGCCTGCTGTGCACGCTCGTCGGAGGCTCGCTCGCCGTGCTGGTGCTGATGCCGGGCACCCGTCTCGTCTCCGGTTCGCCCACCGCCGCGTTCCCCGAATCCGACTTCAACTGGTTCCCGTTCACCACGACGGGCCTGGTCTCCATCCCCCTCGGCTTCGTCCTCGGCTGGCTGGGCACGGTCCTGCCCGGTAGGCGGGCGCAGAAGGAGGCGCGGCGCGGCTACGAGTCGCTGGAACGTCTCATCCTGGCCGGACCGGAGGGCGGGATCGCTCCCGGGCGCACCGAGCCGGGACGCTGACCGGCTCCCGGTCGTCGGTCCGTCTCCTCGTCCCCCGGCAGCCGTTCCACGGCGGCCGTTCCACGGCGGCCCGGCCGCGCCCCCGTGGGACGGGAGGCGCGGCCGGGCGCGAGGAAGGGACGGTTGCCGGGCCGTCGGCCGGGTCAGGCCGTGCCGGCGGCGGGCGGCGTGGAGCGGAAGGTCCAGTGGCCCGAACCGACCGCGTACACCGCCTCGGTGGCCGTGGACCCGATCAGGCGCGCGCCCCGGGGGGCGGTGGCCCGGCCGTCGGAGGCCGGGACGTGGATCTCCGCCGTGCTGCCCGCGGGGACGTCCACCGTGAGCCGGAACCGGTCGGCGGTGCGCGCCCAGTCGGTGCGGGCGACGCCGTAGGGGGTCCGGTACGAGCCCGATGCCGAGGTCAGGTCGCCCTCGACGGCGGGGTCGACGAGCAGCTCGGCGTAGCCCACGGAGTCGGAGGTCTGCGCGATACCGGCGATGCGGCCGGTGAACCAGGAGTCGATGGCGCCGAGCATGAAGTGGTTCTGCGACTGGCCGGGGCCGCCGTCCCAGGACTCGCCGAGCGTGGTGTTGCCGGCGAGCACCTGGTAGCCGTAGCTGGGGCTGGCGGTCTGGGTGGCGATCCGGTACACGATGTCGTCGCGGCCGGCGCCGGACAGGACGCGGAAGGCGGCGGGCAGGGAGATCTCGCCGAGCTGGAGGTGGTATCCGGCGCTCTTGACGGATCCGGTGAAGTGGGCCAGCAGCCGGTCCCGCTCCCCCGCCGGGTAGGCGCCGATGTCCAGGGCGAGGGCCTCCGCGCCGTGGCCGCCGCCGGCGAAGGTGCCGGTGGCCGGGTCGTAGTACTTCGCGGCGAGGGCCTGGGCGGAGGTGTCGGCCTCGGCCCGGTAGTCCGCGGCGGCCGTGTCGTCGCCGAGGACGCCGGCGATCCGGGAGAGGGCGTCGACGACGCGCCAGTAGCCGTAGGTGCCGGCCACCGCGCGCGGGAAGGTGCGGTCGGGGGTGAACCAGTCGCCGAGGCCGTAGTCGAGGATGCCGCCGGAGACCTGGGTCCTGAGGAAGGCCGCGTACTGCCGCATGCGCGGGTAGTAGGTGCGCAGGGTGTCCCGGTCGCCGTAGGTGGTGTAGAGCTGCCAGGGCACCAGGACGAAGGCGCCGCCCCAGTTGGAGTCGTTGCGGTAGGCGCCGGGCAGGCTGGTGTACTCCGGGACGGTGCTCGGGATCAGGCCTTCGGCGGTCTGGGCGTCGGCCATGTCACGGACGATCTTGCGCAGGTGGGCCTGCATGTCGTAGTTGGCGGCGAGCGCCGGGAAGACCAGCTGGTCCTGCTCCAGCCAGCCCAGCTTCTCCCGGCTCGGGCAGTCGGTGAGGACGCTCATCATGTTGCCCTCGACGGCCCGGCGGATGATGCCGTGGATGCCGTTGATCAGCGGGTCGGAGCTGGTGAAGGTGCCGGCCGAGGCGTTGTCGGTGCGCAGCACCTTGCCGCGCACGGTGACCGTGGCGCCCTCGGGCACGCCCTTCAGCTCCAGGTAGCGGAAGCCGTGGTAGCTGAACGTCGGGTGCCAGGTGGCGGTGCGGGTGTCGCGGGTGGTGTAGCTGTCCCACAGGGGCGCGCCGACGTTGCTGATGGACTGGAAGGCGTGGCCGTCCTTGAGGCTCTCCGCCGGGTAGACGCGGATCTCCGTCCCGGCGGGCGCGCTGACGGTGATCTCCGGCCAGCCGGCGATGTTGCGGCCCAGGTCGAAGACGCGGCTGCCGTCGGCGCCGTCGACCTCCGTGCCGGTGAGGGTCTCCACGACCCGGATCGGCTCGGTCTCGCGGGCGCTGAGCGCGGCGGGCGCGGCGGCGGTGCCGGGGGCGTTCACGGTGACCGCCCGGTCCCAGGCGCGGCGGTCGCCCTTCGGCTCGTCCCAGTGCGGGATCTCGCGGCGGGCGTCGTGGTCCTCGCCGCCGTACCAGTTGCTGGAGGTGGTGGGGCCGAGCGCGGTGCGCCAGTCGTCGCCGCTGGTCACGGTGCGGACGCTGCCGTCGGCGAGGGTGACCTCGAGCCGGGCGATCAGCTTGGGGTCGCTGATGTTGCCGTACAGCTTGCGGTAGCGGTCGGCGGTGCTGACGACGTTGGACATGCCGTTGCCGAGGGCGACGCCGAGGGTGTTGGCGCCGGTGCGCAGACGGTCGGTGACGTCGTAGGTGGCGTACTGGACGCGTTCGCGGTAGTCGGTGTTGGCGGGCTCCAGCACGGCGTCGCCGACCGGTTCGCCGTTGAGGGTGGCGTCGTAGACGCCGAGGCCGGCGATGTACAGGCGGGCGCTGCGTACGGCGCGCGGCAGCTGGAAGTCGTCGGCGAGCAGGGGCAGTCCGGCGGGCAGGTACGGCTTCGGCGGCTGCTGTCCGGTGACGTCGGCGAGGGTGGTGAACGGTCCGGCCGGGGCGTCGGCCGCCGACAGGGCGTAGTCGACGGGGAAGTCGGGGACCTTCCCGTCGTCGGTGAGGACGTCGGCGCGCGGGTAGAGCGCGACCTGGTCGAAGGTCTTGACCGACTTGAGGTCGAGGGTGAGCGTGACGGGGGCGGCCGAGGTGTCGGCGGAGGTGTGGGGGGCGCTGGAGTAGCCGGCGGCGGTCTGGAGGGCGCTGTTGGGCAGGCCGTCCACGGCGAGGGCGGGCTCGTAGGTCTTGCGGATCGTGGTGGTCTCGGAGGCGGTGACCGCGGCGCCCTTGGCGAGCCCCGAGGTGTCGGTCCCGGAGTCGCGTACGTCGATCTCGCCGAGCTGGAGGCGCCAGGTGCGGGCGTCGACGCTCTCCTTCAGCGGCAGGCCGAGGCGGGTGACGTCGAGGCGGAGGTAGCGGGCCGTGGTGCGGGGCAGCTCGACGACGACCGGCTCGAGCTCGCGTTCGCTCAGCCGCCAGTCGGGGTGGGTGATCCACTGCGCGTCCCAGTCGGACGCCCGGGTCAGGCCGGTCTCGAAGACGGCCGTGTCGCTCCAGCCGGAGTCCTCGCGGGAGCCGGACCAGAGCATGACGCGCCAGTAGACGCGGTCCCGGGAGCCGAGCGCGCGGCCCGCGTAGGTGGTCTCCGGTACGGCGGAGGCGACCTTGCCGGAGTCCCACAGGTCGGGCTTGCCGGCGCGCAGGCGTTCGGGGGAGGTGGCGGCCTGGACGCGGTAGGCGCTCTGGAGGGTGTTCGCGGCGCGGGCCGCCGTCTCCCAGCTGAGCACGGGGGTGGTGTCGTCGATGCCGAGCGCCTCGTCGAGGTGCTGGGTGCGCAGGTGGACGGGGCTGACGGTGGTGGTCGCGGCGGAGGCCTGCACGGTGCCGGACACGGTGGTGACGAAGGCGGTCAGCGCGGCGGGCAGCAGCAGGGCGAGGCGCCGGCGTCCGGCGCGTGGTCTGGATCTGGGCATGGCGGTCCTTCGGGAGAGGGGTGTGCGGCTCGTCAGACGCGGTCCAGGTCGACGGTCACGCGGCGCTTGAAGCGCAGGGTGACCGGGCCGAGCAGGCCGGAGGGCAGGGGCTTGTTGCGTTCGTTGGAGAGGGTGTTGGAGACGCGTACGGCGAGGCGGTTGCGTCCGGGGATCAGCAGGCCGGTGACGTCGGTGACGAACGGTGCCCACAGCAGCGGGTCGCCTTCCGTGCCGTTGACGGTCACCTCGGCCACGTCCCGTACGTCGCCGAGGTCGAGCAGCACGCGCCGGCCGTCGAGGACGGCACGGTCCAGGTCGATCTCGGTGGTGTAGGTGCCGGTGCCGGAGAACAGCGGGGCGCGCGCGGTCCAGCTGCCGAGCGGGCCGGTGACCGGGGTGTCCCCGTCGCGGTCCAGGGTGAGGGTCCAGTCGCCGGTGACGGGGAGCGCGGTGAGCGGGTCGTCGACCCGGACCGTGCCGCGGTGGGTGCGGCCGGAGTCGGTGCCGGTGAGCGCGTGGCTGCCGGGCTCGGACACCTCGACCGTCGCGCGCAGGGAACCGCCGTGCCGCTCGACGGAGAGGACGTCGACCGGGGCGTCGGTGAGGTGGGGCACGGCGGCCGCGGAACGGCGGACGACGACGATCCGGGTCTCGTACGGCTCGAAGGCGACCGGTACGTGCAGGCCACGCCTGGTCTCGCGGAAGACGGGTGCCGGACGGGTCTCGCCGGTCGCCGGGTCCCACAGCTCGGGGACGCCCCCGGCGGGCAGGACCACCGTGGTCGACACGGCCGTGGCGCTCTCGTTGTTGAACAGGAAGGCGGTGTCCTCGCCGCGGGTGACGCGCAGCGCGCGGATCGTCTCGCGCGCCGGTTCCAGGACGGCGGCAGCGGCCCCGGCGGCGTGGGCGGCGGCGCCCAGGGCCACGGTGTCGGCGACGCGCACCGCGTGTCCCCGCCCGAGGGCGCGGCTGCCGGGGACGGCGTCGCCGAACAGGTCGGACAGGGCGCGTGTCAGGGAGCGGTCGTTGCCGTCGGCGTCGTCGGCGGGCAGGGTGCCCACGGCGACGACGGTCCCGCCGGCCCGGACGAAGGTGCTCAGGGCGCGGACGGCGGCCGCGTCCAGGGTCGGGGTGACCGGCAGCACGACGAGGTCGTAGCGCGCGGCGCCCACCGCGAGGCGTCCGGCGCGCACCCGGGCGTGGGCCAGCAGCTCCGGGTCGTCGGTGAGGGCGCCCTCGTGGAGGAGGTCGAAGTCGACCTGGGCGCGTTCCAGCGCGTAGGCGGCGTCGGCGAGCGCGCCGTCGACCGCGCCCTGCCGGTCGGTGCCGGTCCACTGCTCGGCGGCGCGCTGCGGCTGGAGGAGCGCGGTGCGGGCGGCGGAGGTGCCGCGCGCGGCCTCCATGACCCGGCCGATCCACTCGGCGAGCGGCCGCATGGACCACCACCACGGGGCCCGGGGGCCGAACGGCGGCGGGAAGTAGACGACGGCCTCGTCGGTCCACAGGGCGTGCAGGACGGTCAGGTTGACCCCGCGGGCGGCCTGCGCCCCGACGGTCGCGTGCACGAAGCCGGGCGTGACCTGCCAGCCCATGTTGCCGAACATCTCCATCAGGGCCCGTTCGCGGCCCATCTGGTGGGCGACCGAGACCGGGTTGCGCGGGAGCATGGTCTGCTCCCCCGCCACGTACTCGGCGGTGATGATGTCGCCGCCGGGGACCTGCGCGTGCTGGTTGACCTTGTGCAGGTCGCCGGTGGTGGGGACGCGCTTGGCGGGGGACGTCTCGTCGTAGAGCGGGTTGGTGATCAGCGCGACGCCCCGCTCCTCGCACCAGCGGGCCTGGGTGCGGAAGTAGGCGGCGAACCGGTTGGACACGGCCTGCCAGTAGCGGCCGCGGGTGATCCGGCCGGTGCGGCCGAGGTCGTCGAAGGCACTGGCGTAGGCCACGCCGGGCGCGACGTCCACCGCGCGCAGCGCCGCGTCGAGCGTGGGCGACCAGGGCAGCCGCTTGAAGTGGGCCTCGGCGGAGGCGAAGAACGGCTCGTCGTCCCAGAAGCCGGGGACGACGGTGCCGAAGAAGCGGCGGAAGCGGCGGTGGTACTCGCCGGGGACGATGTCGAGGAAGAGCCGTACGGGCTCGTCGTCGAGCAGGTCCACGTAACTGCGGCTGTAGCCCTGGGTGTCGTCGATCAGCGGTGTCCCGCCGAACAGGTCGATCTGCCAGCGGCCCGCCGGGACCTGCCAGACGCCGTCCGCCGTCAGCCGCGCCGTCAGGTCGACGACGTCGGAGGCGTCCGTGGAACCGGCCGGGCGGGCCGCGGCGGCGACGGCCTCGGCGCCGAGGGACTCCCGTTCGGGGAAGTCGCCCGCGGCGGCCGAGTCGTCGAACGCCGTCGTGTACAGCGTGGTCCCGTCGGCCGCCGTGACGGTGAGGGCGTCCCACAGGCCGCGCTCGTCGCCGACCGCGCGCACCCCGACCCCGCCGGCGGTGTGGCGGTCGTCGACGGCGGTGCCCTTGTCACGGCCGTCGAGCGTGACGGAGAGGGAGCCGCCGCGGAGGGTGACGGCGAGGGTGTGGTACTTCGTCTTGTTGAAGCCGTCGCTGCGGGTGCTGCGCAGCAGCTGGACGGGGTCGGCGTCGCGGGCGAGGCGCTGCACGGTGACCACGCCGGTCTGGTCGAAGGAGACCGCGTAGCCGTCGAGCGCGTCGGCGGAGGCGCGGACCACGAGCCCGGCGGCGGTGTGGTCGGCCTTGCCGCTCGCGGTGACGGTGAGGTCGGTCCAGTCCTCGCCGCCGCGCAGGACGGTGGCGCCGCCGAGGACCGCGGCGTCGGCGACCAGGTGTCCGGCCTCCACGCCCACACCGGTGCTGCGGCGCAGCTCGGCCCGGGCGGGGCCCTCGACCACGGTGGTGGAGCGCCACAGCGCCTTGAGCCGGAGGTCGGGACGGGGGGCGTAGGTGCGGGAGCCGACCGTGCCGCCCTTGACGATGTACTCGCCGGCCCGGCCGCTCGGGAAGTGGTCGTCGTTGAACAGCCAGACCCGCATGCCGGTGCGCTCCGCGGTGCGCAGCACGTGCTCGACGACGGTGAACCAGTCCTCGGTGAAGAAGACGGGCCGCATCGCGTCGTTGTCGAAGGAGAAGAGGATCACCTCGTACATGCCCTTGTCGCGCAGGTCGGCCAGCTGCCGGTCGACGAGTTCGGGCGTGACGGGGCCGTTCCAGTACCAGTAGACGGTGGGGCGGCTGTCCTTCGGCGGGTCGGTGAAGCGCCGCGCGGTGAAGGTGGCGGGGCCGGCCTGCGGTGCGGGGTCCGGGGTGGCGGCGGAGGCGGGCGGTACCGCGAACCCGAGGCCGGGCAGTCCGGCGGCGACGGCGGTGCCGACGCCGGCCGCGGCGACGAATCCGCGTCTGGACAGAAGGGTGGCGGGGGCGGTGTCCGCGCCGGGGCCGGGGGTGTCGGGGGTGGTGTCGGACATGCGGGAGCTCCTGCGGGAGGGGGACGGCGTGCGGGCACAGCCGGGAGGGGACGGGCGGGGAGGTGGGCCGAGGGGGCCGGGGCGGGGCGGTGGGGGCGAGGAGGCCGGGGGCGGGACGGCCGGAGAAGCCGGGGCGGGACGGGCGGAGAGGCCGGCGCGGGACGGGCGGGGCCGAGGAGGCCGGGGGCGGGACGGGCGGGGCCGAGGAGGCCGGGGGCGGGACGGGTGGGGCCGGAGAGGCCGGGGCGGGCCGGCCGGAGAGGCTGGCTCGGGACGGGCGGGGCCGGGGAGACCGGGGGCGGGACGGGTGGGGCCGGAGAGGCCGGGGCGGGCCGGCCGCAGAGGCCGGGGCGGGACGGCCGCAGAGGCCGGGGCGGGACGGCCGCAGAGGCCGGGGCGGGACGGCCGCAGAGGCCGGGGCGGGACGGAGCGCTCAGCCGGCGGCCAGGGCGGCCACGTCGGAGGCGCTGAGGGCCCGGTTGTGGACCCGCAGGTCGCGTACGGCGCCGTGCAGGTACGGATGGGTGCTGTTCTGGGAGCGTCCGAGGTACGTGCGGGTGGTCGCGCCGAGCAGCAGCGGGCTCGCCACCATGGCCGCGTTGCGGCCCGCCTCGACGCCGTCGAGGTAGAGCACGCCGGTGCCGCCGCCGAGGGTGAGGGCCACGTGCGTCCACCGGCCCACGGGCAGCGGTCCGCCGGCGTCCACGACGTCCTCCCGCTCCATTCCCGCGATCTTGAGCGCGGCGCGGGCCCGCCCGGCGCCGGTGGTGGCGGCGAGGAAGAGGTACGTGTCCTTGTGGTAACCGAAGTCGAGGACACGGGCGGAGGCGGCGAGCGTGTCGACCCGGACCCGGAGGCTGACGGTCAGTTCGTCCAGGCCGCTCACCAGGCCCGCGGGGAGCACGACATGGCCGCCGCGGCCGTCCAGGGCCACGGCCGGACCGGTGCCGTCGTCCGTCCAGTCCGCGCCGGCGGCGAGCGTCGCGGCGCCGAAGGTGCCGGTGGAGTCGGTGGCGGAGGTGCCGCTCCCCTCGCCGAACGGGTAGCGGGCGACGTCCCGTTCGGGGGACCGGCGGGGGGTCACCGCCCAGTAGACGTTGTAGCGCTGGTGGTGCACCTCGTGGAACGGCCGCAGCTCCACGGACCGGCCGTCCGCGAGCGCGGTGAACCGGGTGGCGGTGTCCGGGACGGGGCGCAGCGACTTCGGGCTGATGGTCGGCAGCGTGGCGAGCTCGGTGTCGCCGTACTGTCCCGCCAGCACCAGGGGCCCGTACGACAGCGTTGTCACCTGGGGGTTGTCGGGCGCCGGGGTCCACACGGGCCGACGCGGCAGGGTGAGTTCGACCGTGTCGCCGGTGCGCCAGGTCCGTTCCACCGTGGCGTACGTGCCCGGTCGGAGCCGGGTGGTGACCGGGCGGCCGTCGACCTCCAGGACGGCCGGGCGCCCGGTGCCGGCCACCCAGGCGGGGATGCGGACGTGCAGCGCGAAGCGTCCCCGGCCGCGGGTGACGGTGAGCCGGGTGCGTCCGTCCGACGGGTAGTCGGTCTGCTGACGGAACGTCACGCCTTGCTGGTGCCAGTCCACTTCGGAGGGGATGAACAGGTTCACCCAGAGGGCCGGCGGTTGCCCGTCACGGGAGCGGAAGTAGACGGAGTCGGCGAACTTGGTGTGCGTCTCCAGCCCGGTGCCGTGGTCGCAGGAGAAGTTGTCGTAGTCGCCGCTGTAGCTGCCGGGGGCCGAGCCCAGGCCGCCCTTGGGTTCCCGCCGGGAGCCCGCCCACAGGCCGGTGTAGTAGGTGACGAACCCGTGCTCGGAGTCGGGGTCCTGCTCGCCCAGCATCTGGTTGTAGAGGGTCCACTCGTAGTGGTCCATGAGGTCGGTGCGGCCGGGCCGGTGCAGGAACAGGTGCCGGCCCAGCTTCAGCATGTTGTAGCTGTTGCAGTTCTCGCAGGTGACCTCGGAGAGCCGGCTGACGATCTCGCCGGGCGGCCCGAAGAGTTCCTGGTTGGAGTTGCCGCCGATGGCGTACGAATGGTGGCGTACGACGGTGGTCCAGAAGGTGTCCGCGATGTCCAGGTAGCGGGACTCCCCGGTCGCCTCGTAGGACGGCACGGCCCCGACGATCTTGGCGATCTCGGTGTTGGCGTGCCGTCCGGCGAGCTCGTCCCGGCCGGCGGCGAGGGGCGCGTACAGCTCCTCGTGGTCGAAGCGGCGGGCGGTGCGCAGGTGCGCGGGGTCGCCGGTCTCCTGGTACAGCCGGGTCAGCACGTCGTTCATGCCGCCGAACTCCACCTTGAGCAGGTTCTGCATCCGCTCGTACGACAGCGGCGCGGTGCGGGCGTCGGCCCACGCGGCCATCTCCCGCAGGACGTCCAGGGCCTGGCGGTCGCCGCTGAGGCGGTACTGGTCGAGCAGCCCGGCCATGATCTTGTGCAGGGTGTAGTACGGCGCCCAGGGCTTGCCGCCCGCCTCCAGCTGGTCGAAGACGGACTCGGGGAACGCGGAGAGGTAGCCGCGGGTGAAGCCGGCGGCCGGTGCGGCCCGCTGGCACTCGGCGAGCGCCGAGACCAGGGCGCGTCCCTTCTCGGCGTACGCGGAGTCGCCGGTGTGGGCGTGCGCCTGGGCGAGGGCGCTGAGCAGATGGCCGGTGGTGTGGCCGCGCAGCTGGATGTCGGGGGCCTCCCATCCGCCGCAGGGTTCCGCGGCGGAGGGCAGGCCCACGGTGCGGCGGAAGGTGTGCAGGAGCCGGTCGGCGTCGACGAAGAGCAGATAGGCGCAGGTGCGGCGCATGTTGGCGAGGAAAGGGCTGTCCAGGAGGCGGACGTCGGACAGCTCGAAGGCGGCGAGGGCGGGGACGGTGGCCGACGGCCCGGCGGCCGGCGGCCCGGTGACCGGGCGGGTCGCGGGTGCGGCCGCATGGGCGGCCCCGGGCGGCGCGAGCGTGGTGACGGCCGCCGCGGCCGTGGCGGTGAAGAGGATCTGGCGGCGGGACGGACCGGCGGTGTCGCGAGGCACGGACAACGTGCGGACTCCCTTCGGCGGGACGCGGGCACGCGGAACAGCGGCCGTCGCTCCGGCACCGACGAGCGAAGCGCTGCACTGCGCGGGATTGAATCGTTTTACGGTGCAGGCGCAGACGCTAAGCTCGGCCATGAGAGGCGTCAAGGTTTTTCACAGGTATTGATCGAACTCCGCCGACAAGGGAACATGAAGTCCCAGGTGAGGCTGGAGGGTTGACTGCACGACCACCCTCCCGGCCGCAGCCTGGGACTTCACCATCACCCCCTGGGAGTGGTTTTGAAACGTTCAATTCACGGTGGGCCGCCTCCGTGACGGAGCCGACCCGGCGTCACCGGGAGACCGGCGCGGCCGTCCGGCCGGACAGTGCGGCGGAGAAGTTGTCCGTGACCTCGGCCAGGGCGTCCGCCGCGGCCGGTGCCACGGTCGGCGTGCCGTCGTCGCCGAGGATGATGTCCTTGTCCAGGGTGAACCAGCCCGGCACGATGTGCGCGGCGCCCATGGAGTTGAGGACCGGACGCAGGGCGTAGTCGAGTGCCAGGACATGGGCGGTGCTGCCGCCGGTGGCGAGCGGCAGCACGGTCTTGTCGCGCAGGGCGTACTGCGGCAGCAGGTCGAGCAGTGCCTTCAGCAGACCCGAGTAGGCGGCCTTGTACACGGGCGTGCCGATCACGATCCCGTCGGCCTCCTGGAACAGGGCCGCCGTCCGGACGATCGCCGGGTGGGCGAAGTCGGCGCCGAGCAGCGCGTCGGCGGGAAGGGTCCGCACGTCCAGCGCGGTCACGTCGTGGCCGTGGAGTCGGAGCCGGTCGTCGAGGTGACGCAGGAGGCTGGTGGTGCGGGAGGTGACGGAAGGGCTTCCGGACACGGACAGGACGGTGGGCATGGGCAGGGCCTTCCGGGGATGCGGGCGGGCGGGAGCGGGGTGGGACGGCCGGCGTGCGGCGGTCACCGCGTCACCTCGGAACGCGGACGCCGGGCGCGCTCACCACGCGCTCGCCTCCACCACGACCTGGGGCCGCAGACCGTCGCGGAGCGCCTCCAGGAAGGTGACGACCTCCGCCGCCACCGAGCGGTGCTGGAGGTCGTTCAGGACGTCGTGATGGGCTCCGCGGACCACGGAAAGACGCGCTTGGGGCAGGGACTTCGCCAACCGGGCCAGGGCGGCGCGGTCCGCGAGCGGATCGGCGTCGCCGACGAGCAGGAGGGCGGGTACGGCGATGTCGCCGCCGTACGCCGCGCTGAGGACGGCCTCCGGCAGCGCCTCGTCCAGGGAGCCGCGGCGGACCTCGGCGTCCTGGGAGAGGATGCCCCGGTGGGTGGGGCAGGAGGTGCGGACGTCCAGCTCCTCGTCCCACCCTCCGCCGTCGGCGGCGGCGTCGTGGCCGGGCAGGCCCGCGAGGACCACGGCGTGCGGCTGCCGGGCGGAGGGGATCTCCGCGCGGGCAAGCAGCGCGGCGACGGCCGCGGCGCCCGCGTCCGCTCCGACGAGGACGACGGGTTCGGCGACGCCCTGCTCGCCCGCGGTGCCGTCCACGGCCTCCGCGAGCCGCTGCGCAAACCGGCCGAGCGCGCCGGCCGGATCGCCGCCGTCGAGGTCCGGGGCGTCGACGACCCGGACCCGGTAGGCGTCGGTGGCGAGCCGCCTGCCGAAGCGGTGGTACGTCGCCCGGGTCTCACCCCGCCCCGGCACGACGACGACCGTGCCCCGGACGAGAAGGCCCTCGGGGCCGTGGTGGTCGGTGTACTCGGTCATGGTGAACTCCTGACGGGGAAGGGGTGGACGGGGATGCCGGGGCGGATGCCGGGGCGGGGGCCTCAGTCGCTCACGAGCTGCGGCCGGCGGGTGTGGCGGTTGGCCGGTACGGGCAGGCCGAGGTTGCCGCGCAGGGTGTCGGAGGCGTACTCGGTGCGGAACAGGCCGCGCTTCTGGAGGATCGGGACGACGCCGTCGACGAAGCGGTCCAGGTCCTCCTCGGTGCGGAAGGCCAGGTTGATGCCGTCGAAGGTGCCCGCGCCGAACCACCGCTCGATGGTGTCGGCGACGGTGTGCGGATCGCCGACGAACGGGGACCGCCGGAACTGGTTCACCGACTCAGCCACCTGACGTAGCGTCAGCTTTTCCTCACGGGCTCGCTCGATGAGCTTCGCGGCGCCCGTACGGCCGCCCTTCTCGGCGAGGTGGGCGACGTCGGGGAAGGGCGCGTCCAGGTCGTGGACGCTGAAGTCGTAGGCGCCGAACGAACGGCCCAGCAGGGCGAGGTTGCGGTCGAAGTCGTTGTCCTCCTCGAAGATCTCGCGCTCCCGGCGGCGGGCCGCCTCGTCCGTGCCGGCGACGACGGGGCCGCCGTGGATGAAGATCTTGATGTGCTCGGGGTCGCGGCCGTACGCGGCGGTGCGCCGCTTGATGTCGGCGTAGTACTCCTGCGCCTGCTCCAGGGTGCCGCCCGGCGCGTAGATGCCCTCGGCGACCTGCGCGGCGAGGTCGCGGCCCTCCTCGGAGACCCCGGCCTGGAAGATCACCGGCTGGCCCTGCGGCGAACGGGAGAGGTTCAGCGGGCCGGCGACCTCGAAGTGCTCGCCCACGTGGTTCAGTTCGTGCAGCTTGGCCGGGTCGAGGAAGACGTTCCGCGCCACGTCGGCGGGGAAGGCGTCGTCCTCGTAGGAGTCCCACAGGCCGCGGGCGACCTGGACGAACTCCAGGGCACGGGCGTAGCGGGTCGTGTAGTCGAGGTGCTCGTCCAGCCCGAAGTTCTTCGAGGTGCCCGTGTCGAAGCTGGTCACGACGTTCCAGCCGGCCCGGCCGCGGCTGATGTGGTCGAGCGAGGCGAACCGGCGGGCGAGGTTGAACGGCGAGTTGTACGTAGAGCTGGCGGTGCCCACCAGGCCGATGTTGCGGGTGTGGGTGGCGACCGCGGACAGCAGGGTGAGCGGCTCCAGCCGGTTGAGGTAGTGCGCCGGGTAGGTGGCGTTGATGAACTGGCTGTCGACGATGAACAGGGCGTCGAACAGGGCGTGTTCGGCCGCCTGGGCCAGGCGGATGTAGTAGTCGATGTCGATGCTGGCGTTCTTCGCCACCCGCGGGTCCTTCCACAGGCCGTGCTGGCCGGGACCGCCGACGCCGTAGGGGTGGAGCGCGAGGTGCAGGGTGCGGGGCATGAGCTGTTCCTGTCTGTCTGTCTGTCTGTCTGTCTGTCTGTCTGTCTGTCTGTCGAGTCGTGCCGTGCCGTGTCGAGTCGAGTCGAGTCGAGTCGAGTCGAGTCGAGTCGTGCCGTGTCGAGTCGTGCCGTGCCGTGCCGTGCCGTGCCGTGCCGAGTCGAGTGTCGTGGCGTCAGGCGTGCAGCAGGGCGCGCAGGGCGTCGCGTTCGGCCCGGTCGGCCGACGCGCCGCGGAGGGTGGGCGCGGAGCTGACGAGGAGGCGCGTGTAGAGGTGCCGCGGGCGGCTGACGACGTCGGCGGCGGCCCCGTCCTCCACCAGTTCGCCCTGGTGGAGGACGGCGATGCGGTCGGCGACGCCGGCGACGGATCCGAGGTCGTGGGAGATGAAGACGAGGGCCACGCCACTGGCGCGGAGCTCCTTGAGGATCTCCAGGACCCGGACGCGGTTCGCGGAGTCCAGGGCGCTGACCGGTTCGTCCAGGAGGACCAGCCGCGGCTCGGTGACCAGTGCCCGGGCCACGGCGACGCGCTGGCGCTGGCCGCCGGAGAGTTCGCCGGGCAGCCGGTCGAGGAGGTCCTCGGTGAGGTGGACGCGGGCGAGGAACGCCCGGGCGCGGGCGGCCGCCTCGGTGCGCGGCACCCCCTGGACGAGCAGGGGCTCGGCGAGGGAGTCCGCGACGGTGAGGTCGGGGTCGAGACTGCGCAGGGGGTCCTGGAAGACGTACTGGACGACGCCCTTGCGGCGCAGCTCGCGCCACTGCCGCCGGCCGTAGGAGCCGACGTCGTGGCCGTCGACGACGATCGAGCCGGCCGAGGGGCGCACCAGGCCGAGCACGGCCCGGGCGAGGGTGGACTTGCCCGAGCCGGTCTCGCCGATGACGCCGACGGTCTCCCCCGGCGCGACGCTCAGCGAGACGTCGCGCAGGATGCTGCGGCGGCCGTGGTGCACGTGCAGGCCGGTGATGTCGAGGACGGGCCGCGCGCCGCCCTCGGCGGCGGGCGTACCCGGGGACGGACGGGCGCTCACGCGGCCTCCTTCGGGGTGCGGAACTTCTCCAGGCCGTACTGCTCGTGCTCGGCGATCAGCAGCCGGGTGTACGAGTGCTGCGGATCGTGGAGCACCTGGCGGGTCGGGCCGTGCTCGACGACCTCGCCGCGCCGCATGACGAGGACCTCGTCGCACAGCTGGGCGACCACCGCGAGGTCGTGGGAGACGACGACGAGGGCGAGGCCGGTGCGTTCGCGCAGGTCGTCGAGGAGGTCGAGGATCTCGGCCTGGACGGTGACGTCGAGGGCGGTGGTGGCCTCGTCCGCGATGAGGACGCGTGGGCCGGCCGCGATGGCGGCGGCGATGAGGACCCGCTGGAGCATGCCGCCGGACAGTTCGTGGGGGTACTGGTCGTGGACCAGCTCCGGGTCACGCAGGTGCACCGCCCGCAGCAGGTCGACGGCCCCGAGGCGGGCCTCGCGCCGCCCCAGGCCCTTCTTGACGCGGAGGACCTCGGCGATCTGCGCGCCGACGCGCCGGGAGGGGTTGAGGTAGGAGGCCGGGTCCTGGAAGACGGCGCTGATGGTGCTGCCGCGCAGGGCCGTCCACTGCCGGGGGGTCAGCTCCTCGATGCGGGTGCCGTCGATCTCGACGGAGCCGGCGGTCACCTCGAAGGGCGGCGGCAGGATGCCCAGGGTGGCGCGGCAGGTGAGGGTCTTGCCGCTGCCGGACTCCCCGACGATGCCGACCGCCTTGCCCGGGGTGAGGTCGAAGCTCACCCCGTGGACGATCTCGCGGTCGCCGGTCCGGTCGCCGATGCGGACGTCGCGCACGGACAGCACCGGTGGAGCGGTGGGTGCCGGCGCGGTGCCGTCGGACGGGGTGAGCGCCGGGGCGGCGGGTTCCCGGTCCGTCGTCGGGGACGGGGATGTCATGAGGCACCTCCGGAGGGGGCGTGGCCGGCCGCGGCGGGGCGGTCGGCGCGGGCCTTGCGGTGGTCGACGAGGGCACGGCCCGCCTCTCCGGACACGTCGCGGACGGCGTCGGCCAGGAGGTTGGCGGCCCAGACCGTGACCATGATCAGCAGCGCGGGGGCGAGGGGCGCCCAGGGCCGCTGGCCCAGGTATCCGAGGTCGGAGGCGAGCAGGCCGCCCCAGGTGGGGGCGGGCGGCTGGACGCCGATGCCGAGGAAGGTCAGGCTGGAGACGATGACGAACCCGACGCCGATCGTCTGGGCGAGCGCGACGGCGACCGGCGGGAGGACCTTGGCCCACAGGTGCCGGCGCACCACCCAGCCGACGGAGGCGCCGGAGATCAGCGCCGCCTCGACGTACGGGGAACGGGCCACGGCCAGGGTCGCGGCGCGGGACACGCGGTAGAACAGCGGTGAGACCAGGACGCCCGTGACGAGCATGGCCTGGGTGAGGCCGTTGCCGAGGAGGGCGACGACGGCGACGGCGAACAGCAGGAACGGCAGGGCGACCAGGGTGTCCGCCAGCCGGAGCGTGACCCACTCGAAGGCCCGGCCCAGGTGGACGGAGAGGATCCCGGGGACCGTCCCCACCACCAGGGCGGTGAGCGCCACTTCGAGGGAGCCGAGCACGCTGACGCGGGAGCCGTCCAGGAGCCGGCTGAGCACGTCGCGGCCCAGGTAGTCCGTCCCCATCCAGTGGGCGCCGGACACGGGGGCGAGGGTGGCGTCGCTGGTGGCCAGGGGGTCCTGGGGGGCGAGCAGCGGGCCGAACAGGGCGAGCAGGGCGACGACGGTGAGGACCGCCACCGCGATGCGGCCGGAGGTGAGGGCGAGGACACGGCGCATGGATCAGACCCCCCGTCGGGCGGCCGGCGTGACGCGCGCCAGCAGCAGGTTGACGATCAGGTTGAAGGAGACGACCAGCACGATCGACACCACGAGGACGCCCTGCACGGCGGGTACGTCGCCGGCCTGGGCGGCGTCGTTGGCGAAGCGTCCGAAGCCCTGGAGGCCGAAGATCCACTCCGTGACGACGGAGGCGCCGACCAGGGCGGGGAACTTCAGGCCCAGCGTGGCCAGCGTCGGGCCCAGTCCGTTGCGCAGGACGTGTGCGAAGAAGATGCGGCGCGGGCCGATGCCCCGGACGACCGCACCGGTCACGTAGTTCTCGCGGTAGGCGGCGACGAGGCTGGACCTCAGCTGCCGGGCCACGTCGGCGACGACGTCGAAGCTCAGCGCCACCGCCGGGAGGGTGATGTGGGCGAGCCAGGGCCCGAGGCCCTGCTCGGCCGGCACGTATCCGGCCGAGGGGAACAGGTCCAGTCCGACGGCGAACACGGCGACCAGCACGATACCGACGACGAACGCCGGCATCACCGAGATGACGGTCACGAAGCCCGTGATCGAGCGGTCCACCCAGGTGGTGCGCCGTACGGCGGCCAGCGTGCCGAGGGCGAAGCCCGCGACCACGCCGATGACCAGCGCGAGGGTCGCCACCGACAGGCTCACGCCCAGGCCGAGGCCGATGAGCGTGGAGATGTCGGCGCCGTTGGACCAGCTCGTGCCGAGCTGTCCGTGCAGGAGATCGGAGAACCAGTCGCCGTACTGGACCAGGAAGGGCCGGTCGAGGCCCCAC
Organism: Streptomyces sp. NPDC088812; assembly: GCF_044750285.1. Lineage (NCBI taxonomy): Bacteria > Bacillati > Actinomycetota > Actinomycetes > Kitasatosporales > Streptomycetaceae > Streptomyces > Streptomyces sp. NPDC088812. Next base: position 49,890 of record NZ_JBIVJP010000014.1, read on the forward strand.
TCGGACTCGATGCGGGCGACGGCCTCGGGGGTCGCGTCCTCGCCCAGCTGGATCCGCGCCGGGCTGAGCCCGCTCAGGGATCGCAGCGCGAACGTCACGAACGTCGCCACCAGGAACACCGGTACGAAGAGCGCGACGGATCGGGCCAGGGCGGCCAGGACGCGGCGCAGCGTGTGCCGCGTCCTGGCCGCGGCGACCCCGCGACGGAGGGCAGGCCCGGCCTGCGCCTCGGTCGTCGTCATGGGGTGCCCCTTCGTCTGTGGCGGAACGGTCTGTCGTGGAACGGTCGGTGAGGGCACGGGGATCAGCCGCCGCTGGAGATGGTCACGCCGGTCCAGTCGATGTGGGCCGGGTTCTTCGGCAGGTCGGAGACGGTCTTGCTCTTGGCGATGAGGTTGGGCTGGGAGTAGGTGAACACCAGGGCCCTGCTCGCCAGGCCGGCCCGGGTCGCGGCCTGGAGCACCTGCGCGTACTGCGGGTCGTCCAGTGCCGTCTGGCGGACCTTGGCGACGGCCTCCTCGAAGCCGGCGGGCTCGTAGGGGGAGCTGAGGTTCAGCGGGCCGTCGGGGCCGAAGTGGGCGGTGAGGGTCTGCACCGCGGAGTCGCGTCCCGTGGTGCCGTAGAGCGAGAAGGTGAGGTCCTTGGCGAAGAACGGGGTGGACCAGTTCTTGTCGATCTTGATGTCGACGGTGATGCCGACCTTCGCGAGCTGCGACTGGACGATCTCGGCCTGCGGGTCCTCGGCGGGGATGACCAGGTCGAGCTTGATGTCGCCGGACTCGTATCCGGCCTCGGCGAGGAGCTTCTTCGACTTCGCCGGGTCGTAGGGGTAGGCGTCCGCCGACTCGGGGTCGTAGGCCACGTACCCCTCGGGGAACGGCTGGTCGGTGGTCTCGCCGTAGCCGAACGTCAGCTTGTCGACGAACTCCTGACGGTTGATCGCGTACCGCACGGCGTCGACGACCTTGGTGTTGTCGAACGGCGCCTTGTTGACGTTCAGGCTGATGTTGGAGGCGTTGAAGCCGGGCTGGACGAAGACGTCGAGGCCGGCCTTCTTCGCGGCGTCCGCCTGGCTGGGGTCGATGTCGGCGAAGTTGTAGACGCCGGTGCGCAGGCCGGAGACGACCGTGGAGGCGTCGGGGGCCGAGGTGAGTTCGACGTTGTCGATGTGGATGTTGTCGGCGTCCCAGTAGTCCGGGTTCTTCTTGAGGACGGCCTTGGTGCCCGGGACGAGCTGCGTCACGACGAACGGGCCCGCGCCGACCGGGTTCCGGTCCAGCTCGGTGGGGGACTTCGCCGCCTTGGGGCTGGCGATCTGCAGGACGCGCTGCCCGAGCAGCTGCGGGATCTGGTAGTCGACCTGGGTGAGGTGGAGCACCGCGTCCAGCCCGTTCGCCTCGACGGACTCGATGGAGGTCAGGTCGCCGAAGAGCGCGGAGTTCTTCTGCTTCTGGGCCCGTTCGACGGCGGCCTTGACGGCCGTGGCGTCGACCGGCTCGCCGTCGCTGAACTTCAGTCCGGAGCGCAGGTGGAAGGTGATCTGGTCGCCCTCGTCGTTGTACTCCCAGCTCTCGGCCAGGTCGGGGACGGCGTTTCCCTGCTCGTCGGTGCGGGTCAACGACGCGTAGACCAGGGCGAGTTCGCGGAACTGGGCGCCACTGCCGGAGACGACCGGATCCCAGTGGGCCGGGAAGTAGGAGGAGGTCCACTTCAGGGTGGCGCCGCCCGCGGAGGCGGAGGCTCCCCCGCCGCAGGCGCTCAGGGCGGCGACCAGGACGGTGGCGAGGGAGGCGGCCAGGGCTCCGGTCCGCAGGCGGCGGGCTCGGGCGGGTCGCGGTGTCGGTCCGGGGCGGCGGGCGGTGAGTCGTCCGGGCATCTCGTTCTCTCTTCGATGACTCCGACGCGTGGCGTGCGGCGGGATCGGCGGTGTGGGTGCGGCGGTCGGTCCGCGCGGCGCACACCGGCGCCCGGACCCGTACGGGCACGCCGAGGACGGCTTGAGGGCAGCTCGGCGGGGCCCGTACGGCAGGGGGCGTCGGTGAAGGCGACGGAGGAGGACCGGGGTGCGGCAGGGGGACGCGGTGTACGCGGGAAGGCGAGGGCAGGCGCGGGCGGCGGGTACGGCGGCTGGGCCGGCGATCCGGTGCCGACCGGGAGGTCAGGCGCCTGGGGGCCGTGGGCGGCGGTCGGTCAGCGACAGAGAGCGCTACAGGTGCGCCGCAGATCCACGTAGCGGCAGACCACACCGGGGTGCGTCGTGAGCATGTCGCACATCCTGGGGGCAGCCGCGACCGGCTGTCAATGGACACCAAATGGTGTCTCATTCGGTGGGACGGTGTGTGACGCCTGGTCAGAGGCTGGTCAGGGCGCGCCGGGTGGGCGGAGCGGGGAGGCGGGGTGGACGGTGGCCTCCTCCGGGTCCAGCCACAGCGGGCCGTTGCCGGTGTCCACCCGCAGGGCGCCGGCCGGGGGCCACGGGCCCCGCGTCAGCAGCCGGACCTCGGGATCGGTCAGGGTGCGGTGGCGGGCGAGCGCCGCGTCCGGGGCGAGCGGTTCCGGCCGGGAGAGCGCCCCCGGACACAGGGCGTCCACGGCGGCGGCGTACTCCTCGTACGTCCGCCAGCCGGGAACCGCCCGGTGGGCGCCGGGGACCCGGACGAGCAGGGTGGGCAGGGCGTAGCGGTGGCCGTCGGCGGTCTCCTTGGCGGTGCCGGCGTGCGGTGAGCCGCTCTGCGCGGCCAGCACGTCGGCGACCGGCCGCCGGGCCTCGGCCCGGTCCGCGCGGACCTGCTCCAGTACGGCGGCCGAGGCGGCGTCGGCCGCCAGCCGTACGGGGTCGAGGCCCGGCACTCCGCGGGCCGCCGCGAGCGCCGAGGCGGGGGTGTCGGCGGGGTCGCCCAGGACGAAGACGGTCTCGCGCAGCCGGCGCAGCACGCGCTCGGCCACGTCGGTGCCCTGGCGCTCGGCGGCCTTGGCGACCAGCGACGCGGGCCAGGAGCTCGCGGCCACGCGGTCCAGGCGCACCGCGCGCGGGGAGCGGGTGTGGGCGGTGATGTCCTCGACGTACCGCGCGTACCAGGCGGTCTCGGCCGCGGGGTCGGGCGGCGGGTCGTCGTCGTGGTCGAAGAGGATGCAGAACACGCGGCGCCAGCGGACCCGGTCCGCCAGTGCCGCCCGCAGCAGGCGGAAGACCGGCTCCGACCCCCAGGCCCAGGGACACAGCGGATCGGTGTACTCCACCACCTCGGCCGCCGGCCGCCGCTCGGTGCCGGTCACGCGGCCCCCTGCCCGCCGCTCGACGCCGGTCACGCGGCCCCCTGCCCGGCCGGTGTCACCCCGTCCGCGGGCAGCAGCGCGGCGACGGTGACGCCGCCCAGGACCGCCGCCGCGTCCGCCTCGATCCGGCGCCACACGCCGGGCAGTCCGGTCGCGGGGCCGGGGTAGTCGAGTCCGGCCAGCGCCGCGCCGCGCAGGGTGATCAGCTCGCCGTCGACGGCGCGGGCGACCTCCAGCAGGGTGATCTCGTGGGCGGGCCGGCCGAGCCAGTAGCCGCCCTCGCAGCCGCGCTGGCTGCGGACGAGGCCCGCTCTGCGCAGCTCGCCGACGACGGACTTCAGGAAACGGAACGGGATCTGCTGCGCGGAGGCGATGGCCTCGCAGGTGAGCGGGCGGGAAGGTTCGCGGGCGAGCTCCAGCAGAGCCCGTGCGGCGTAGTCCGCCTTCGCGGAGATATGCATGCGCACATCATGCCCGAGAGGGCTTTCGCACGCGGTCGTTCGCCCTGATCCCGCCTTGTGTTGCGGGAACATTGCCGCAGGTGAAGGGCAATGGACACCTCTTGACATCCTTTTCGGGGCCCGTTTAGCGTCCCGGCTCATGAGCGAGCCGTTGACGACGCCCGGTGCAGGCTTCCACCCCCATCTGCACGACGTTCCCGAGCCGCCGAAGGCGCCCCTGAGCACCCGGCTGCACCACATCCGCGCCGACGGCCTCGACGGGGACACCGCCCAGACGGGCGGCATGCGCCGGTTCGCCGCCGTCAGCGGGCGGACCGTGGGGTCGGAGAAGCTGTGGATGGGCCAGACCCACGTCGCTCCCGGGACGTCGTCCTCCGACCACCACCACGGCGTGTCGGAGACCGCCATCTACGTGGTGAGCGGGCACCCCGAGTTCGTCTTCCTGGACGACTCCGGCGAGCGGCCGGAGGAGGTGCGGCTGCGCACCTCCCCCGGCGACTACGTCTTCGTCCCGCCGTTCGTGCCGCACCGCGAGGAGAACCCGGACCCCGCCGAGGAGGCGGTGGTGGTCATCGCCCGCAGCACCCAGGAGGCGATCGTGGTCAACCTGCCCGAGCTGTACGCGCTGCCCGCCGACCGCGGGTGACGGCCTCCGCCCCGAGCGCACCGCGGGGCGGAGGCCTGCCCGGTCACGCCACCGTGAGGGTGATGGCCCCGGTGTAGGTGGCGCCCGGGGCCAGGGTGGTGGCCGTGCCGTCGACCGTCGCGGTGAGCGTCCTGCCGCGCGGCGCGCTCACCGCCGCGTCGGCGGCGACGGTGAGCGAGGTCAGGTGCGAGGTGCCGGTGACCGTCCAGGCCGAGCCGCTCCCCAGCGTCACGACGACGCCGTTGTTGACGGCCGGCTGCACGGTGTTGGTGACGATGCCCAGCTCCTGGAAGTTCGACGCGTCGATGGTCGTCACCCGGTGCTTGGTGCGCGACGCCGAGATGACGCCCCGGACGGTCGAGTCCTCGAAGGTGAGGACCATGTTCTTGCCGGTGCGCATGCCGTTGTAGAAGTCGCCCTCCAGCTCGATGGAGGTGAAAGTGGCGGCTCCGTCGGTGGCGTGGGCGGCGGTGACGTCGAAGGAGGAGTCCTTGGCGGGGTCGTCGGTGGGCTCGGTGTAGACGCCGACGTTGAGCATCTTGCCGTCGACGCTGACCGGGCCCGGGTCGTCCAGCTCGATCATCTGGAGGACGATCCCGTCGCCCGGGTCGAGCCGGGCGCCCTGCGAGCCGTCGACGGCGATGGCGGTCTGCTGGCCCTTGTTGAGGAAGGTGGCGCGCTCGGAGTTGACGACGGTGCCGCCGTCCAGGGTGAGCCGGCCCGCGCCGAAGAACATGTAGCCGAAGTGGCCCGAGTTCACGACCGTGTTGCGGGCCGGGAGGGCCTTCAGCTCGGCCGCCGAGAGTCCGAGCGCCAGTTCGGTGTTGAGCGCGGCCACGGCCTCCTTGGTGCTGTCGCCGTAGTGCACGACCGCGGCGGGGCCGGCGATGATGGTGGCGTAGCTGCCGACCTCGAACCGGCAGCCGAGGACGCGGACGGTGGCGTCACCGATGGCGTAGGTGCCGTAGCCGTAGGCGCCGGTGTTGCCGATGCGGCTGTTGACCGCCGTCAGCTTCAGTCCGCTGCCGCCCTCCACCGACAGGGCGCCCCAGGTCTCCGACAGGACCGTGGAGTTGAGATACGTCGCCTTGCTGCCCGCGCCGACGAGGTTGGTGGCGCGGACGTTGCCGTCCAGGCCGAGCATCCACGGCACGGACTGCATGTACGGCGTCTCGACGGTGGCCTGGTAGTCCGCGGGCAGGGTGCCGTTGCGGGTCTGGATGGTGGTGTTCTTCACGACGACGTTGGCGCCGCCGTTGGCGATGACGGCGGTGCGGACCACACCCTTGGTGGTGATCTCGCCGTCCTCGACGACGAGGGTCGTGGCGGCGCCGTCTCCGACGACGGCCGCGCCGTAACCGGCGAAGTCGCAGCGGCCGTTGCCCGTGAAGGAGAGGGTGGGACGCTGGAGCGTGTAGGTGCCGTCCTGGACGAAGACGCCGTTGAAGCACTCGCCCGTCGAGGTGATCGACACATTGCGGGCGAGGGCGTCGGTGACGCGGCCGCCGAGGACGGCCGTGAGGACGGACCGGTCCCGGTCGACACCGTCGGAGCCCACGTACAGCGCCTGCCGGAAGGGGAAGGTGAGCGTCTCGTACGTCACCTCGTTGGCCTCGGCCACGGTGAGGACGACGTCGCCCTGGTAGGTGCCGGGCTGGATCAGGGTGAGGGTGCCGCCCGTCACCGTCAGCAGCTGGCCGGTCTCGACGCCGTCGACGGTCAGCGACAGGAGGTACCCCTCGGGGGCGGTGAGCGTGCCGCCCTCCGCGACGGTCAGCCGGCTCACCCGGGTGGTGGCCGCCACCTCGTACGTCTCGCCGGAGCCGACCGTGATCCGCGAGCCCGACGCCTTCGGCGCGGCGGTGGCGGTACCGACGGCGGCCGGGACCAGCAGGGCCCCGGCCGTGGCGGTACCGGCCATCAGGATCGAACGTCGGGTGATCAGCGTCATTGCATGCCTTCCCACGGGGTCGTGTGCGCGATCGCGCCAAGTGACGGGCCGGCCGACGACGACACGTCGGCCGAGGCCCGGTCAGGGCACCCTGAGGTGCGCTGGAGGGGAGTGAAGCAGCCCCGCACAAGGGGGAACAGACACCGCACACACGCATGCCGGAAGCTGATGCCTCGGATCGCGCCGCCCGTTCCATGGCGGTCACAAAGAGTGCCCACAGGGGTGTTCCGGCGGACGCACGACGGCGAGGCGGACGGCTGCCGAGCCGTCCACCTCGCCGTTCGTGATGCGCCGTGCGCTACGCCGGGTACTACGCCGGGGCGATCATCCCCGCCGACAGGTCGATGTCCGCCCCGCACAGGCCGGGCATGGCGAGCATCGCGACCAGGGCCTGGGCCACCTCGCCCTCCTCGACGAGCCGGTTCAGCGCCGCGCGGGAGGCGAAGGCACGCTCGGCGGCCTCGGGGGTGGTGCCGGTGAGTTCGGCCTCCAGACGGAAGTTGCGGTCCATCCGGGGGCCCCGGACCGGTCCGGGAGACAGCGAGTTGACGGCCACCCCGTGCGGGCCGACCTCGCCGGCCAGGGTGCGGGTCAGGCCGAGCAGCGCCATCTTCGAGGCGGTGTAGGGCGTGCGGTTGAGCAGCGGGCGCTTGCCGCTCACCGAGGCCACGTTGACCACGTCACCGCGCCCGGCCGCGACCATCGCGGGCAGGAACGCCCGGCACATCAGGTAGACGCCGCGCACATTGGCCGCGAACACGTCGTCCCACTCGTCGGGTTCGATCTCGGTGAGCGGCTTGACCGGGCCCGCCACCCCCGCGTTGTTGACCAGCAGCGACACGTCCTCGTCGGCCAGGGCGGCGGCGAGGGCGGCCACCGAGGCCGGGTCGGAGACGTCGCAGACGGCCGTACGGGCGCCGCCGCCCTCCTTGCGGACGCGTTCCGCCGCCTCGGCGAGCGCGCTCTCGTTGCGGCCGGTGAGGATCACCCGGGCCCCGGCGCCCGCGAGGGCGAGGGCGAAGGCCCGGCCCAGCGGTCCGCCGCCGCCCGTGACCAGGGCGGTTCGCCCCGCCAGGGTCACCGCACGTCCCAGGGCAGCTCGTCGCCGGCGGCCAGGGTGGCGCGCAGGTCGCCGGAGCGGGCGTGGCCCTCGAACAGCTCCACGCGCGCCGCGCGCCCGCAGAGCCGGCCCAGCTCGGCCTGCGAGGCCGGGTCGGTGACCTCCTGGTACGTCACCGTCTTGAGGTACTTGCCGACCCACAGGCCGCCGGTGTAGCGGGCGGCGCCCCGGGTGGGCAGGACGTGGTTGGTGCCGATCACCTTGTCCCCGAAGGAGACGCAGGTGCCCGCGCCGAGGAAGAGCGCCCCGTACTGCGTCATCCGCTCCAGCGCCTCCCGCGGGTTCGCGGTCAGCACCTCCACGTGCTCGGAGGCGAACTCGTCGGCCAGCGACCACAGTTCGTCCATCGAGTCGACGACGATGACCTGGCCGTGGTCGCGCCAGGCGGGGCCGGCGAAGTCGTTGGTGGGCAGGCCCGGCAGCAGCGCGTCGACGTGCGCGAGGGTCTCGCGGGCGACCCGCTCGGAGGTGGTGATCAGGATCGCCGGGGAGTCCGGGCCGTGCTCGGCCTGCGAGAGCAGGTCGACCGCGCAGGTGAAGGGGTCGGCCTGGTCGTCGGCCAGGACCAGGATCTCGGTGGGCCCGGCGAACAGGTCGATGCCGATCTCGCCGAACAGCTGGCGCTTGGCCTCGGCGACGTAGGCGTTGCCCGGGCCGGCGATCAGGTTGACCGGCTTCATGGTGTCGGTGCCGACGGCCATCGCGGCGACCGCCTGGACACCGCCGAGCAGCCAGATCTCGTCGGCGCCGGCGAAGTGGGCGGCGGCGACGGTCGCGGCGGGGATCTCGCCGCGGATCGGCGGGGTGCAGGCCACGACGTGCGGGACGCCCGCGACCTTGGCGGTGATGATCGTCATATGGGCGGAGGCGGTCAGCGGGTAGCGCCCGCCGGGGATGTAGGCGCCGGCCGCCTGGACCGGGACGTGCTTCTGGCCGAGCCGGACGCCGGGCAGGGTCTCGATCTCGAACTCGCCCATCGAGTTCAGCTGCGCCTCGGCGAAGGCGCGGACGTTGGCCTGGACGGCGTGGATGTCGTCGATGACCTGCTGCGGGACCGAGGCGACGATCTCCTCGATCTGCTCGGACGACAGCCGGAAGGACTCCGGGCTCCAGCCGTCGAACTTCTCGGAGTACGCGCGCACGGCATGGTCGCCGCGTTCGCGGATGTCGGCGATGACGCCGGAGACGGTCGCGCTCACCTGGTCGAGGGAGGCGGTGACCTGAGCCTTGGGGACGGCGTGCTTCAGGATGTCTGCCACGGTTGCGGCCTTTCCGGATGAGGGTGGGACGGGGATCAGACGGGCGGGGCTTCGAAGAGCACGTCGGGGTCGTTGAACTGCTCCTTGGCGACCGACTCGCTCATCGGGTCGGCGGTGCCCCACTGGTCCTGGGTGATCGGGTCGTCGACGTCGTGCCGGCCCGGGTGCCACAGGTCCTCTTCGAGGACGGCGAGTTCGGTGGTGTACTCCACCGTGTTGCCGTGCGGGTCGTGGAAGTAGGCGAAGGTGTTGTCGCCGGCCAGGTGCCGGCCCGGTCCCCAGGTGAGCTTGGTCCCGGCGCGCAGCGCACGGCCGGTGCCGCGCATGTACTCCTCGACGCCGCGCATCTCGAACGAGGCGTGGTGCAGGGAGACGTGGGGGCCGCGGGCGATGGCGAAGGAGTGGTGCAGGGGGCTGCACCGCAGGAAGTACATGAGGTCGCCCATGTGCGTGGAGTACAGGGTGTCGGTGAGCCGGAAGCCGAGGTGCTCGACGTAGAAGTCCCGCAGGCCTTCGGGGTCCCGGGAGTTGATCACGCAGTGCGAGAGCCGTACCGGGATGGCCTCGCGTTCCTCGATCTTGCGGTGGGTCCGGTTCTCGACGTCCGCGGACACCTCCACGACCCGCCCGTCCGGGTCGAAGAACCGCAGCCCGTAGCCGCCGCCCGGGGTGTCCAGTGCCCTCGGCTCGTGGACCAGCCGGATGCCGGCCCGGCCGAGCCGCACCGCGAGTTCGTCGACGGCCGCCGGTGACACGGCGCCGAAGGCGACCAGGTCCATCCGCTTGCGTTCGTCCTTGCGGATGCGGACCACGTACTGCTCCGGGCTGCCCTCGGCGGCGAAGAAGGCGAGCCCGCTGTCGCTCGCTACCTCGGTCAGGCCCCAGGTGGTGCCGTAGAAGGCGCGCTGGCGGTCGAAGTCCGGTACGGCCAGGTCGACATGGCGCAGATGGGTGATGGGCTGGAAGGGGGTGCTGGTGGTCACTGTCCGCTCCTGACGGTGTTGCGCTGGTGGCCCAGGCCGGTGATCTCCGCCTCGAGGACGTCCCCGGGCTTCAGGAAGACGCCCCAGTGGGCGCCGTTGCCGGCCGGGGAGCCGGTGAGGAGCAGGTCGCCGGGGCGCAGGGTGGTGGTCGTGGAGACGTACGCGATGAGCCGCGGGATGTCGAAGATCATGTCCTTGGTGGACTCGTCCTGCCGGACCACGCCGTTGTGGCGCAGGGTGATCCGCAGGTCGTTCGGGTCGCCGACGAAGGCGGCCGGGACGAGGAACGGCCCGGTCGGCAGGAAGGTGTCGGCGTTCTTGGCGGTGAACCAGTCGGTGCCGATGGCCTTCAGATCGGGCCGGTAGAGGCGGTCGCGGGTGGTGAGGTCGTTGCTGATGGTGTAGCCGGCGACGTGGTCCATCGCCTCCTCGGCCGGGATGTTCCGGCCCTCCCTGCCGATGACCAGGGCGAGTTCCAGCTCCCAGTCGTGCTGCTCGCCGAGCGCGGGGAGCACGATGTCGTCGTAGGGGCCGGTCAGCGCGCGGGGCGAGCCGAGGAAGACGTACGGGACGCCGTTGCGGATCCGTTCGTCCATCATCTTCTCGGCGTCGGCGCGGGCCTCCTCGGGGGTGGCGCCGTGCACGCTCTCCTTCTCGGCGGCGACCAGGTCGACCACGTGCTTGCGGTAGTTGGCGCCGCTCTGCAGGATCTGGCCCGGTTCGAGCGGGGTCAGCACCCGCAGGCCGGCCAGGTCGTGCCAGACGCCGTCCGGCCCGGCGGCGAGGTCGGGCAGGCGGGGCAGCCAGGCGTCCCACTCCTCGACCAGGGCGCGGACGGACGGCACCAGGTCGGACAGATCACGGACGCGCGCCCCGGTGACCAGGCCCGGGAAGACTCCCGAGGCGCTGCGGAAGGTGCCGAGCGCGAACGCTCCGGCGTGGGAAGGAAGCTGATCGGGCACGGGCGGCTCGCTCTCCTCGTTGGGACGGTGGCTCGCCGTCGACGCTAGGCACCGGGGGCGGGCGGCGGAAATGGCCGTTGGCGATGGCTGCCATCGGCGGGGAGTCCGGGCCCTGCCTGCGGCGATGTACGCCCGCCGGGTGGCTGCTCCATCGCCGTGCGGGATGCATGGGGTCCCCCTTGGCGATGCCTCGATCCGTTGACCCTGCACGGACCTCCGATCAGGCTCGGAGCCACCCCGAGACCCAGGAGAAGCCGTGGTTGTCGAACATGCCGAGCTGACCGTCGAGGAAGGCCGCGAGGAGGAGTTCCAGGAGGCCTTCGGCAAGGCCCGCGAGGTGCTCGCCGAGGCGGACGGCTTCCGCTGGGCGGAACTGCTGCGCTGCGCGGAGCGGCCCCGGGTGTTCCTCCTGCTGGTCGGCTGGGAGTCGGTCGAGGCGCACACCGTCGGCTTCCGGCAGTCCGAGCGCTTCGGGCGCTGGCGGTCCCTGGTCGGGCCGTTCTTCGCCGCGCCGCCGGCCGTCGAGCACTTCCGTGAACTCGGCCCGCGGTTCTCCGGCTGACCCCGCTGCTGCCCACGTCTCCGACGTCTCCGACGTCTTCTACGTCTTCTACGTCTTCACAAGGATCGCCCATGCCCGTGAACAAGGTGCTCGTCGTCGGCGGCGGCATCACCGGAAGCGTGCTCTCCCTCGCGCTCGCCCAGCGTGGCGCCGAGGTCGAGCTCGTCGAGATCTCACCCCAGTGGTTCGGGGTGGGTCATGGCATCACCCTCCAGGGCAACGCGCTGAAAGCGCTGCGCTCGGTGGGGGTGCTGGACCGGGTGCTGGCCCGGGCCGTGCCGTTCGACTTCATGCGGCTGCGCCACGCGGACGGCTCGCTGATCAGCCGGCTGGACACGCCCCACACCGGTGGCCCCGACCTGCCCTCGACGGCGGGCGCGCTGCGCGCCGACCTCCAGGACGCGCTGTGCGACGCGGTGTACGCGCACGGCGTCCGCGTCCGCCTCGGCCTGAGCGTGGAACGCCTGGACCAGGGCGCCGGCCACGTGGACGTCGGCTTCACCGACGGCTCCACCGGCCGCTACGACCTGGTCGTGGGCGCGGACGGCATCAACAGCCGGATGCGGGCCCTGATCGGCATCGACACCGTCCCGCACCCCGTCGGCATGTCGATCTTCCGGGTGGTCGCCGACCGGCCCGCCACGATGGACTGCGCCGAGGTGTACTACGGCGGCCCCCGCTTCAAGGCCGGCTACAGCCCGATCTCCCCGGACCAGTGCTACGCCTACCTCCTCGACGAGAACCTCGACGCCTCCCTCATGGGCCCGCGCGCGCCCCTCTCCCTGCTGCGCGAGCGGGGCGCCGGGTACGGCGGCACCTGGGGCGACATCATCGCCGCGCTGCCGGACGACACCGCGGTGGACTACCGGTGGATCGAGGCGGTGCTCGTGGACGAGCCGTGGCACCGCGGCCGCACGATGATCGTCGGTGACGCGGCGCACGCCTGTCCGCCGCTGATCGCGCAGGGCGCCGCGATGTGCATGGAGGACGCGGTGCTGCTGGCGGAGCTGGTCACCGGGGAGGACCCGGTGGAGAGGGCGCTGGAGCGCTTCATGTCCCGGCGGCTGCCCCGGGTGCGGATGGTGCTGGAGAACTCGCTGCGGCTGGCCGAGTGGGAGATCCACCCCGGCACCCCGGGCATCGACCCGGCGCTCATCATGTCGCAGACGCTCGACTCGCTGACGGCGGCGGCATGAGCGCGCCGGTCGTCGACTTCCACGGCCACCTGGCCGTCCCGGCCGCCGACGCCCTGGTCGCGGGCACACCCGGGTTCGCCGCCGAACTGGCGGCCGAGCAGCGCGCCCACTCCCCCGAGTCACTGGCCGCCAACCGGGCGCAGCTCGCCCGGCTCGCGGACCGGCTGACGGACGTGGCGGCCCGGCTGGCCGACCTGGACGCGATGGGCCTGGACCTCCAGGTGGTCGGGCCGATGCCGATGCACCACTACTGGGCGGACCCGGATCTCGCCGCGCGCCTGGCCGCCACGGTCAACGAGGCGGTCGCCGGGCACTGCGCGGCCGCACCCGAGCGGCTGTACGGCCTGGGCACGGTCCCTCTCCAGCACCCCGGCCTGGCCGTGACCGTGCTGGAGGAGGCGGTCACCGGGCACGGCCTGTACGGCGTCAGCGTGTCGACCACCGTCGAGGGCCGCGAGCTGGCCGATCCGGCCCACGACGCGGTGTGGCGCCGGGCCGAGGAGCTGGGCGCGGTGGTCTTCGTGCACCCGTGGGGCTGCTCGCTCGGCGAGCGGCTGGCGACCCGCTACCTCGGCAACACGGTGGGCCAGCCGGTCGAGACGACGGTCGCGCTCTCGCACCTGATCTTCACCGGGGTGCTGGACCGCTTCCCCCGGCTGAAGCTGGTGGCCGCGCACGGCGGCGGATACCTGCCGACGTACATCGGCCGCTCCGACCACGCCTGGCGGGAACGGCCGGACGCGCGCGGCTGCGCCGAGCCGCCCAGCTCCTACCTGCGCCGGATGTGGTTCGACGCGCTGGTCTACACCCCGCGCGCGCTGCGCCATCTGGTCGAGGAGGTGGGCGCCGACCGGGTCGTCCTGGGCACCGACCACCCCTTCGACATGGGCGTCACCGACCCCGTGGACCGTCTGGACGCCGCCGGGCTGGCGCCGGCCGAACGGGACGCGATCGCCGGGGGCAACGCCCTCGACCTGCTGCTGAAAGGACGTGTCCGATGACCACCGCACCCCTCGGTCCGATCGAGGAGGAACTCGCCAAGGCCCGTGCCGCGTACCGCAACTGGGGCCGCTGGGGCGAGGACGACGTGCTCGGCACGCTCAACTTCATCGACGACGCGATACGGGCCCACGCGGCGAGCCTGGTACGGCGCGGGCGGACCTTCTCCCTGGCGCTGGAGTTCAACGAGGACGGGCCGCAGCGCGGCTTCCGCGGCCGGATCAACCCGGTGCACTACATGAAGGACACCGGGTCCGACGCGGCCGCCGGCACCCAGGGCTTCCCGCACGGCTTCGGCGGCGCCGACGACCATGTGGTGATGCCGCTCCAGGCGTCCACGCAGTGGGACGGGCTGGGCCACATCTTCGACAACAAGCAGGCGTGGAACGGCCGTCCCTGCACGATCGTGAACGGCAACGGCGACTCGGTCACCGGCATCGAGCACATGGCCGACGTGTTCACCGGGCGCGGGGTCCTGCTGGACGTGGGCCGCGCGATCGGCGACGAGAACGGTGAGCTGCCCGACGGCTTCCCGATCCTGGAGGAGCACCTGCGCGCCACGATCGAGGCCCAGGGCGCCACCTCGAACGTCCGCCGCGGTGACCTGGTCCTGGTCCGCACGGGACAGGTGGGGCGCGTGCGGCGGCTCGGCACCTGGGGCACGTACGCGGCCGGGGACGCGCCCGGCCTGTCGTTCAGCACCCTCGGCTGGCTGCACCGCACGGAGATCGCCGCGATCGCCTCGGACACCTGGGGCCTGGAGGTGCGGCCGTACGAGTTCGCGGAGCCCGCGATGTCCCCGCTGCACCAGATCGCCATCCCCAACATGGGCCTGCCGCTGGGCGAGATGTGGGACCTGGAGGCGCTGGCCGCGGACTGCGCGGCCGACAGCGTCTACGAGTTCCTGCTGGTCGCGGCCCCGCTGCCGGTGACCGGCGCGGTGGGAGCCCCCGTCAATCCGATCGCGGTGAAGTGAGTAGGACAATGAACACGACAGTGGACACGGTGCACATGAACACGAACCGTTTCTCCGGCACCCTCCACCTCCCCGGCGACGCGGACTTCGAGGAGGCGTGCCTCGGGCGGGTCTTCAACGCCCGCCGTCCCGCGGACCGCCGGCCGGCCGCCGTGCTGGAGGCGCTGACCGAGCAGGACGTCGTCGAGGGCGTCCGGCTCGCCCGGGAACGCGGCTGGCAGGTCGCGGTGCGCTCCGGCGGGCACAGCTGGGCCTCCTGGTCGGTGCGGCGGGACGCGCTGCTGATCGACCTCGGCGGCTTCCGCGAGATGGCGTACGACGAGACGACCGGGATCGTCACGGCGACGCCGAGCGTGAAGGGGGGCGACGAGCTCAACCCCTACCTGGGCGGGTTCGGCCGTTTCTTCAACGGCGGGCACTGTCCCTCCGTGGGCATCGGCGGGTTCCTGCTCCAGGGCGGGCAGGGCTGGAACGCGCGCGGCTGGGGCTGGGCGGCGGAGAACGTCGTCGCCGTCGACGTGGTCACCGCGGAGGGTGAGCTGGTGCGCGCCGACGCGTCGACGAACAGCGACCTGTACTGGGCGGCGCGCGGCGCCGGTCCCGGCTTCTTCGGGGTCGTCACCCGCTTCCACCTGCGCACCCGTCCGCTGCCGAAGCACCTGGCGCACACCGTGCACGCGTATCCGCTGGACCTGTTCGACGAGGTGATGACCTGGCTGCACGGCATGCACCACACCGTGTCGGACCTGGTGGAGATCGTCGCCCTGACGCAGACCCCGCCCGGCGCCGACGAGCCGGTGCTGCTGGTCACGGGCGTGTCGATGACCGACACTCCGCGGGAGGCGGCCGAGGCGCTGGCGCCGCTGCACGCCAACCCGTACGCCGACCGGGCGCTCTTCCGCGTCGAGGCCGAGCCCACCACGCTCGCCGAGCAGCTCGCGGGCCAGCGCACCGCCAACCCCGAGGGCCACCGCTACCTGGTCGACAACGCCTGGCTGACCGGGCCCGCCGAGGAGGTCGTCCCGGCGATCCGCAAGGCGTTCACCACCCATCCGACCCGGCAGACGTTCACCATCTGGTTCTCGATGGCTCCCCTGCGCCCGCTCCCGGACATGGCGTTCTCGCTCCAGTCGGAGATCTACTGCGCCACCTACGTCGTGCACGACGAGCCCGAGCGGGACGGCGAGCTGCGGGCCTGGCTGGACGGCGCGATGGCGGCGATGCAGCGGGTGACCGCGGGCCAGTACCTGGGCGACTCCGACTTCACCGTGCGGCAGCTGCGGTTCATGGGCGACGCGCAGTGGCGCCGGCTGAACGAGATCCGCGCCGTCCGCGACCCCGAGTGCCTCTTCGCCGGCTACCTGAGCGCGGGGACCGTCACCAACACCAACCACTGGGAGCACTGAGGCATGCGTTTCGCGGCATACGAGCACGAGGGCGTGGAGCGGGCCGGGGTGGTGCGGGACGGGGTGATCCATCCGCTGCCCGTGGGCGAGACCGTGACGGCGCTCGTCGAGGACGGGGCCCTGCACACCGCCGGGGAGGAGGCCCTCGCCCGCCCCGGTGCGCTGCGGGTGGACCAGGTGCGGCTGCTGCCGCCGCTGAAGCCGCCCTCGATCCGGGACTTCGTCGGGTTCGAGGCGCACATCGAGGGCGTGTCGAAGTCGCTGGACGGGCTGGAGCACGTGCCGGAGGAGTGGTACCGGGCCCCGAACTTCTACTTCACCAACCCGCACGCCGCCTACGGCGCCCACGACGACGTCCCCGTGCCGGCGGGCTGCTCGGTGCTCGACTTCGAGCTGGAGGTCGGGGCGGTGATCGGCCGCAGCGGGCGCGACCTCACACCGGAGGAGGCCCGCGAGCACATCGTGGGCTACCTGGTGTTCAACGACTGGTCGGCGCGGGACCTCCAGAAGCCGGAGAAGAACCTCGGCCTGGGCTTCTCCAAGGGCAAGGACTTCGCCAACACGCTGGGGCCGTACCTGGTCACCGCCGACGAGGTGGAGGACCGGCGCGACGCGGACGGCTTCCTGGACCTGGAGATGACGGTCACCCTCAACGGGAAGCTGATCGGCCGGGACACCCTCGCCAACGTCTCGTGGACGTTCGAGGAGATGGTCGCCTACGCCTCCCGGGACGCCTGGGTGCGCCCGGGGGACGTCCTCGGCTCGGGCACCTGCGGCTGGGGCGCCCTGGCGGAGTTCTGGGGCCGCGTCGGCGAGCGCACGCCGGCGCCGCTGCGCCCCGGTGACGAGGTGACCCTGACCGTGGAGCGGCTGGGGACGCTCAGCAACCGCGTCGTGGCGGGGCGTCAGGACGCCTATCTTCCGCGGGCCCGCCGACGGGGCCGCACCCCCCGTCCGTGACACGACCGTGATACGGCCCTGACCTGGTCGTATCCTCCGATCCGATGGCTGTCATCGGATCGCTGTGAGTTCCCTTCCAGTCTCTTCCTAGTCGGGGATCCGCTGGTTACAGTCCCGTGAACCGGGCTTCAACGACGCGGCCGGAAGGGAACACGCATGGGTCTCGGAGCGATCGACCTGAATCTTCTGGTCGCCCTCGAAGCACTGCTGGAGGAGAAGAACGTCACTCACGCCGGGGTGCGGCTGAGCACCAGCCAGTCCGCGATGAGCGGCTCGCTCGCCCGGCTGCGGCGCCACTTCAACGACGAGCTGCTGGTGCGGGTGGGCCGCGAGTACGAGCTGACACCGCTGGCGGAGCGGCTCCTGCCGGTCGTGCAGGCCTCGCTGTACAAGGCGGAGGAGGCGCTGACGCTGACCCGGCGCTTCGACCCGCAGCGCAGCCGCCAGCGGTTCTCCCTGGTGATGTCCGACTACGTGATGACGGTGCTCGTGGAGCCGCTGCTGCGGGTCATGGCGCAGGAGGCGCCCGGGGTCCGCATCGACTTCCACCCGATCGTGGACGGGCAGCTGGAGACCGAGACCCACCTGCGCTGCCACGACCTGATGCTGGTGCCGCTCGGCTACCAGCTGCCGGGGGTGAGCGAGGCGGTCATGCACGACCGGTTCGTGTGTCTGGTCGACCCCGGCAACCCGCGGCTGGTGGACGGGCGGCTGACCCTGCGCGACCTGGCGGAGATGCCGCACGCCGCGTGCTCCATCGGCAAGAGCCAGACCCCGGCCGACCGCCAGCTGGAGACCCTCGGCATCACGGCCAGGGTGCAGGTGACCACGCCCGGCTTCAGCGTCCTGCCGCTCGTGGTGACCGGCACCGACCTGGTCGCGCTGGTGCCCGAGCGGCTGGCACGGCGCTACGAGAGCTTCGCGGCGTGCGCGGTCGTGCCGACGCCGTTCCCGGACGTCCCCCTGATCGAGGCCATGTACTGGCACAACAACCGGCACGCCGACCCGGCGCACCGCTGGCTGCGCGAGACCGTGCGGCGGGTGGGCGCCTCGCTCGACGAACCGCTGCCGCGGCAGATCACCGCCGCGGATGCCAGCCATGGCGAACACGCGTTTCCGGAGCTGACGGTCGCTTCCTAGCGTGGACGGGAGACATCCCGCACTCGTTCAGTGGAGGAGCCGTGAGCCGTACACGTCTGACGGGCCGTACCGTCGTCGTCACCGGAGCAGCACAGGGCCAGGGGGCCGCGGAGGTGACGGCGGCCGCCCGGGAGGGCGCGACGGTGATCGCGACCGACGTCCTAGACGAGACCGGAGAGAAACTGGCCGCCTCCCTGCGCGGGGGCGGCCTCGACGTGTCCTACCGCCACCTGGACGTGTCCTCGCCGGACGACTGGGCGGCGCTCGCCGCCGGGCTGGACGTCGTGCACGGCCTGGTCAACAACGCCGGCATCCCCGTGCGGGCGCGGCTCGGGCAGGTCGAGCTCGACGACTGGAACCGCGCGTTCGCCGTGAACACGACCGGAGCGCTGCTCGGCATCCAGGCGCTCGCCCCGCTCATGCCGGCCGGGTCCTCCATCGTCAACGTCGGCTCGGTCGCGGGCCTGACCGCCCACCACGCGGTCGCCTACACGGCGAGCAAGTGGGCGCTGCGGGGCCTGTCGAAGGTGGCCGCCCTGGAGCTGGCCCCGCGCGGCATCCGCACCAACATCGTGCACCCCGGCTACATCGAGACACCGCTGATGGCCTCCGCGAACCCGGTGTTCGTCGGGGCCCATCTGGCGATGACCCCGCAGGGCCGTCCCGGCACGGTGGACGAGGTGGCGCCGCTGGTCGTCTACCTGCTGTCCGACGAGTCCTCGTACGTCAACGGCGCGGAGATCACGGTGGACGGCGGCTACTCGGCGCACGGCCCGGTGAAGGCCATCACCGACGCCCTGGACGGCGTCGGCTCCTGAGCCACGGCTCGACGGCCCATGGCCTCGGTGGCGGCGACCCGCGGGTCGCCGCCACCGGCGTTTCAGGGGGAGCGTCGCCACCGGCGTTCACGGGGTGCGTCGGGGTCGTCGGTAGGGCCGGGAGAACCCGGGGGCACGGGCCGGGAGAACCCGGCCAGCACGAGCCCGGAGAACCCGGCCCGGGCCGGCACGAGCCGGGAAACACAGAAGGCGGCCGGGGCTGGTGAGCCCCGGCCGCCTCGGTGCGACCGTGTGTCCGTGCGTCCGTCCGTCCCTGCGTCCGTCCGTCAGGCGGACGCCGCCTGGACGGTCGGCTCGCCGGCCGGTGCCGTCTCCCGGGCGGAGTTCTTGCGGACCAGCAGCAGGGTGACCACCGCGCCGAGCAGGGAGGCGCAGCCGCAGATCACCACGCCGACGGCCATGCCGTGGCCGAGGGCGGCCTGTGCGGCCGCCCGGGCGCTGTCGCTGCCCGCGTTGACGACGGCGAGCGGTCCGGCCGCCGCCTCCATGCCGGCGTCGGCGCCGCTGAGCTTGCCGACCAGCGCGGAGGACGCGGCGCTCATCGCGATGGTGCTGATGACCGCCGGGCCGAGGCCCTGGCCGAACTCGCGGACCAGGCTGGTCGCGCCGGACGCCATGCCGGTCATGTGCAGCGGTACGGCGTTCACGGCCGCGGAGGTCAGCGAGGACACCACGCAGATGAAGCCGACGCCGAGCAGGAGCACCGGGCCGATGAAGGCCGCGAGGGAGGTGGTGGTGACGGGCAGGGCCGCGATCCAGAACTGTCCGGCCGCCATGGGGAGCAGACCGCCGGTGAGCAGCCAGCGGGCGTCCACCCGGGTCAGCATCTTGCTCAGCACGGGGGCCAGCAGCAGCGGGATCAGCTGGAGGATCACGAACGGCATGCCGGCCTTCAGCGCGCTGAGGTGCATCACGGCGCCCAGGCGGATCGAGACGCAGTACGCGGTGCCGATGAAGCCGAACATGCCGACCAGGGCGACGACCGCCGCCGCGGCGAACGACGGGATCCTGAGCAGGTCGAGGTTGAACATCGGGGAGGCGGAACGCTTCTCCGCGAGGAAGAAGGCGACCAGCGACACGGCGGCCAGCGCGAGGGAGCCGACGATGGCGGGGTTCGTCCAGCCGCGCTCGCCGCCCTCGATGATGCCCCACAGCAGGGCGGTGAGGCCGACCGCGATGGTGATCTGGCCGGGCCAGTCGAGGGAGCGGCCCTCGGGGGCCTTGGAGTCGGTGACGAGGATCCAGGAGCAGACGCCGACGGCCAGACCGAGGACGATCGGGGGCACGAACGCCCAGTGGAAGTCGACGTAGGTGGCGAGCACACCGGAGGACAGCGGGCCCACGGCGGAGGCGATGGAGATGCTCAGGGCCCAGGTGGACACGGCCTTGGCGCGGTCCTTCTCCCCGGGGGTGGCGGCCGCGATCACGGCGAGGGAGCTCGGGAAGAGCGCGGCGGCGCCGACGCCCGCCAGGGTCTGGCCGACCCACAGCATCTCGATGTTCTGGGCGGTGGCGTTGAGCAGCTCACCGAGGGCCAGCACGAAGCCGCCGAAGACCAGCAGCCGCTTGCGCCCGAAGAGATCGCCCACCACACCGAAATTCAGTTCAAGAATCGCGGTGGGGAGAATGAAGGCGGAGGTCACCCAGGCCACCTGGGAACCGGACGCGCCGAAAGCGGCCTGGATTTCTCCGTTGATGGGCGTGGGTACCGTGATACACATCTGCGCCGCGGCGACCGCGAGGCAGCATGCTATGAGCGTTCCCAGGTCGAGTCTCTTCAAGGAAATCGATTCCGTCATCGTGCGGGCCCTCACTCTGCTTTCCGGTCGGCGTGCTGTGCGACGTTCTTCTCTATGAGTTCGATGAGATTTCCCTCGGGGTCGCTGACCCAGGCCATGCGCACGCCGGGCTCGGGGGAGGGCCCGGGTGGCACGACCTCGCCCGCCCCATGGGCCAGGAGGGCCGCGTGGACGGGGTCGAGTTCGGGGGTGGTGACCGCGAAGTGCCCGTATCCCTCGGTGAGGGCGGCGGTCAGCGGGTCCGGGGCCCTCAGGCCGGGGCCGGATCCCGGGCGGGCGAGCAGCTCGATCCGCCAGCCGTGCGGGTGCTCCAGGACGACGCCCTCGAGTCCGGGGCCTTCGAGGTGGAACGCGAAGACGTTCTTCAGGCCGAAGGCGGTGGTGTACCAGGCGGTCTGGGCGGCGAGGTCGCGGACGGTGACGCCCACGTGGTCGAGTCGGGTGTCCACGGCGGGTCAGCCCGCCATCGCGCTGTCGCCGCCGTCGACCATGAGGTTAGCGCCGTTGACGAAGGCGGCCTCGTCGGAGCAGAGGAAGGCCGCGGCACGCGCGATGTCCTCCGGCTGCCCGACCCGCCCGACCGGGATCCGCGCCTCCAGCTGGGCCTTCGGCCCGTCGGGGTCGTCCAGGAAGGGCGCGGTGGCGGAGGTGCGGGTCATGCCGGGGGCGATGGTGTTGACCCGGATGCGGTGCGGCGCGCCGGCCGCGCAGAGGTGCTTGCTCATCGCCAGCACCCCGCCCTTGGCGGCGCCGTGCGGCACCATCGGCATGAACGGCGCGCCGCGGACGGCGGCCACGGAGGCGACGTTGAGGACGGCGCCGCCGCCGCGGGCGATCAGGTGCGGCCAGGCGGCCTGCGTGCAGAAGTACGGGATGTCCAGTTCGTTCTTGATCGTGAAGTACCAGTCCTCGGCGGGCATGGTCTCGAACGGCCCGTTCCGCAGCGCGGAGGCGTTGTTGTAGAGGATGTCGATCCCGCCGAAGGCCGCGACGCCCGCCTCGATCCACTCCCGGGCCCCTTCCGGGGTGGAGAGGTCGACGGGGGCGAGGGACCGCATGACGCCCCCGGCTTTTTCCACGAGTTCGACGGTTTCCGCCGCGTTGTCCTCGTCGATGTCACAGCCGAATACCTGGGCGCCCTCCGCTGCGAATACCTGGGCGGCGGCCCTTCCGATTCCGGCTCCCGTGCCACTGATGAAGGCGATTTTCCCGGCCAGTCGACCCATGATTGCTGCTGTCCCTTGTTCCGTACCGCCGGAGTGCGGTGGTGGCAGCGTAGGTAGGGCCTTTGGCCAGAACAAGAAAGGCGTCGGGAGAGGGCCATCGGGCGTTCGTATGGCTGGTATGCGGCGCGGGGCTCCGGCGGGCGTTCCGGGAAGGGGCCGGGCCGGGCGTGTCAGGCGGTCGGCCGGTCCTCGCCCGGCCGGCGCACCGTCTCGAGCAGGTCGTCGCGCCCGGCGACCGCCGCCAGCAGGAGGGTGCGGTAGCCGGCCCGGTCGAAGAGGACGGTGATGCGGTCCTGGTCCTCGCTCAGTACCGTTCCCTCGCCCCACTGCTCGTGCCGGACCTCGGTGCCGACCGGGTAGGAGGCCGCCGCGGGATGGGCGGGCCGCTCCTCGTGAGCGGCTTCGGCGGCGACCGCGTCGTCCCGGTCGGGGCCGTCGCAGATGTCGCAGGCGTCGCACGGCGGCCGGTGCTCCTCGCCGAAGTAGCCGAGCAGGAGGTGCCGTCGGCACCCGGTCGTCTCGGCGTACGCCCGGGCCATCTCGACCCGTGTGCGCTCGGTCCGGCGATGCGCGTCGGCGCCCCGCGCGGCCCGCTCGACCGCCCGGCCGGGGGACACCCCCGGGGCGGGCCGCACCTCGCCCTCCTCCCCCGCGGCGACGGCACCGGCCTCCTCCAGCAGGTTCACCGCGGCGGTGACCCGGTTCCTGGACAGGCCGGTGTCCTGGCGCAGCTCGTCCAGGCCGGCGGGTTCCCCGCGGTGGTCGTGGACGGCGTCGGTGACGTCGGACAAGGTGTCACGGCTCGGGGTGCGGCCTGCGAAGTAGGTCCGCATCCCCGTGTCCTGCGGCCGGTAGTGCAGGACGGCGAGGGCCGGCCGGCCGTCCCTGCCGCAGCGGCCGATCTCCTGGTAGTAGGCGTCCAGGGAGCCCGGCAGCGACGCGTGCAGCACGAACCGCACGTCCTCCTTGTCGATGCCCATGCCGAACGCCGACGTCGCCACCACCACGTCCGCCGCGCCCGAGAGGAAGGCGTCGTGGATCCGGGCGCGCTCGGCGGCGCGCACCCCGGCGTGGTAGGCCTCGGCGGCCAGGCCCAGTGCGGACAGCTCCCCCGCGTAGAACTCGCTGTCCTTGCGCGTCGCCGCGTAGACGATGCCCGGCTTGGGCTCCGCGGCGGCCCGCTCGACCACGGCGCGGCGCCGGTCGTCCTCGTCCTGGAACCGGCGGACCTCCAGCCTGATGTTCGGCCGGTCGAAGCCGGTCACCATCACCCGCGGCCGGCGCATGCCCAGCCGCTCGGCGATCTCCTTGCGCACCGGAGGGGCGGCGGTCGCGGTCAGGGCGAGGACCGGCGGTCCGCCCACGCGGCGCGCCGCCTGTGCGAGGCGGAGGTAGTCGGGGCGGAAGTCGTGACCCCACGACGACACGCACTGGGCCTCGTCCACCACGAACAGGGCGGGACGCGCCTCGGCCAGCCGCTCCAGCACCTCTTCCTTGGCCAGTTGCTCCGGCGACAGATACAGCAGACGGGCGTCGCCCCGGCGCACCGCCTCCCAGGCGGCCTCGGTCCCTGCCGCGCCGAGGTCGGAGTTGACCGCGACGGCCCCGGGGGCGCGGTCGCCGTCCGGCAGACCGGCGATCTGGTCCCGCTGGAGGGCCAGCAGGGGCGACACGACCACGACCGGCCCGGTCAGCAGCACGGCCGGGACCTGGTAGACGGCGGACTTGCCGGACCCGGTCGGCATGACGACCAGGGCGTCCTCGCCCCGGAGCACCCATTCCATGGCGGTGAGCTGCTCGGGCAGGAGGGTGTCCCAGCCGAACACGTCGGCGCCGATCGCGCGCAGGCGGCGGGCGGGATCGTCGTCCCGTTCCGACCGCGTCCTCTTCCGTTCCATGGCCCGCTCCCCTCACTCCTCGGTGCGGATGTCACTCCTCGGTGCGGATGTCACTCCTCGGTGCGGATGCGCAGGGACTCCGGGTGCCCGCTGAACCCCGCCTCAGCCGTGGCCCGCGGGCGGTCCGTCACGCCGGGTCGTCGGACACCGTGTGCCGTCCGCCCTCGGCGCGGGCCTCTCCGGCGGTCCGCGCCGCGCCGGCGGTCCGCGGCTCACTGTCGACCGGCGGCTCACTGTCGACCGGCGGCTCACTGTCGGCGCCGCGACGCAGCCGGGCGCCCTGGCGCAGCAGTTCCTCCTGCACCAGGTCGGCGGGTACCGCGCGCGGGACCCGGCCGAGCCGTACGGCGAGGGCCGCGCACACCCCCGCGGCCTGGCCGGTGGCCATCGCGATGGGCATCACGCGGTAGGAGGAGTGCGCCACGTGCGAGCCGGAGATGCAGCGCCCGGCCACGAGCATCCGCTCGGTGCCGGCGGGGAGCAGGCAGCGCAGGGGGATGTCGTAGAAGCGGCCCTGCGGTACGCGTCGGAGGACGGTGCCCCGGCCGCGCGGGTTGTGGATGTCGACGGGGTACGCGCCGTGCGCGACGACGTCCGGGAAGGAACGGGCGCCGAGGATGTCGTGGCCCGTCAGGTGGTAGTCGCCGAGGATGCGGCGCGTCTCGCGCACCCCGATCTGGGTACCGCTCTGCGCGACGTACGACTCCTCGAAGCCGGGGACGCGGGTGCGCAGGAAGCGGTCGATCTGCTCCAGCTGGCGGCGGGCGGCGCACTCGGCGCGGGTGAGGTCCCACACGTCGACGCCGAGGGCGTTGGTGACCCGGGTGCTGTTGACGCTGAGCTCGCGGGGGTGCGGGGTGCCGAAGAACAGGACGTCCTCGCGCGCGAGGCGCAGTTCGCCCGCCGCGGTGGCCTGCTCCACGAGGTCCCACAGTCCGTGGACGCCGCGCCACTGGTCGGGGTGCTCGTGCACGTACTCGGCGAAGCGGGGAGCGGCGAAGTCGGCGACGCGGAACATCAGCGTCATAGGCTGCACCCGCCCGTCCTCGGGCCGGCCCACCTCGAACGGCGCTCCGGCGGCGGCCGCCACGTCGCCGTCGCCGGTGCCGTCGACGACGACGCCCGCGTCGATCACCACGGGGCCGGACTTCGTCTCGAAGACGACGCGCCAGCCGTCGTCCAGGGGCAGCGCGGTGGACGCGAAGGCGTGCAGCAGCAGCCGGACGCCCGCCTCGTCGAGCAGGTCGAGGAGGACGAGCTTGAAGATCTCCGGGTCGAAGGGAACGGTGTAGCCGGTGTCCAGCGACGGCTGGATGCAGCCGCCGCGCGCGCCCAGCCGGTCCAGCAGCCGCCACAGGAACCCGGCCACGACCGGTTCGCCCTCGCCGTGGTCGGAGGGCAGCAGCCGGTGGTCCAGGCCGTTGTCGTCGAACACGGCCTGCTTCTTCTCGTTGTGGAACGACATCAGCGGCATGACGAGGGCGGCGGTGGCGTTGCCGCCGAGGAAGCCGTACCGCTCCACCAGGACGACGTCGGCTCCGGCGTCGGCGGCCGCGTGCGCCGCGGCGGTGCCCGCCGGCCCGCCGCCGACGACCAGGACGTCCACCCGGCCCCCGTGGCGCGCGGGGCGCGGGGGCAGGGTGACGGTACGGGGCTCTCGGGGCGGTTCCAGGAGGGGCATGGCTTCTTCCCGTCTTCCCGCCGGCCGGTCGGCCGGCCGGCGGTGGCTGGTCGCCGGTGGCCGGTGGCCGGGGTGTGCGGGCGGGGCGGTCAGGCGGGTGCGGCGCTCGCCGCCGCCCCCAGCGGTGCGCCCGCACCGGCTTCGAGGTGTGCGTGGTGGACCGCGGGCCCGCCGGCCTGGACGCGGTCGAGGACCGTGCCGCAGCGGACGCAGGTCTCCCGGGCCAGGTCCCGCAGCCGCCGGACGCGGTCGTCGAGGTCGGCGCGCCGCTGGGGGAACTCGTCCCAGAGCCGGTCCACCTCCGCCAGCAGCAGCCCCGCCTGCTCGCGGTCCACCCCGACCAGGGCGGGGGCGCCCATACGGCGGGCGAAGTCGAAGACCTTCCCGGAGTACGGCAGCGGCAGCAGGGGCAGACCGGACATCGCCGCGAAGATCAGGAAGTGCAGGCGCATGCCGACCACCAGGTCGAGGTGGCTCATGAAGCCGAGGACCTGTCCGGGGCTGTAGGAGTTGTTCAGGATGCGCCCCTGGTGCGGTGCGGTCATCCGGGACAGCACGCCGTGGGCGTGGCGGACGTCCTGGCGCTCCATCGGGACGAAGACCACGTGGGCGTCGAGTCGCCGGACGAGGAAGTCGGCGACGTCGGCGAGGAGCGCGTGGTAATCGCCCTCGTCGAGCTTCTCGGCCGCCCGGCCCGGCTCCCGCACGGACATCCCCACCAGTCTGACTCCGGCCGGGACGCCCTCCTGGCGCATCATCTGCTCGGTGAACGGCTCCGGCGGCAGCAGCAACGCCGGGTCGGCGGTGACGGTGAGGTCCCGGTCGACGCCGACCTCCTCCAGGACGAGTCGGGACTCCTCGTCGCGCACCACCAGCTCGTCCAGGGCGGGCAGCACCGCGCGCACCGCCGCCCGGTCGTCCGCGTCGCGCAGCGGGCCCGCGCCGATGGCGTAGGCGAACGTCGGCACGCCCCGGGCCTGGGCGGCGCCCACGAGCCTCAGGTAGCGGCGCGCCTCACCGTCGTACAGGATGCCGCCGCCGCCGAGGACCAGCAGGTCCAGGCCCGCCAGGACGTCGAGCACGGGTTTCTGCGGGACGCCCTCCCAGCCGACGACCTCGTCGGCCTCCAGCTGGTGCAGGCGCGTGTGCTCGACGTCGCGGCTGAGCACCACCAGCCGGGCGTGCGGCCGGTGCGCGCGCAGGCAGCTCAGCACGCAGGTCAGGATGGCTTCGTCGCCGGTGTTGAATCCGCCGTAGGAGCCGAGCACGCCGATGCGCGGGCCCGTCCGGCGGGACGGTGCGGGCGGGGTGATGGTCATCCGGCCTCCTCGGGGCACGCGGGGGCGGGTCTTCGGGATGTCGGGGGAGGCGTCGGCGTGCCGTCGGCACCGAGTTGCCCTCCCGACCCGGGGGAAACAGGGCCGCCGCCGACGTCGTGGACCGGGGCGGCCGGGGCGATATGCCCAGTGTGCGGTCGTACGCGGCCGCACGCGCGGCGCCGGGAGGGCTCGCCCCCGGGACCGGCACTTCCCGCGCCGGGCGCCACCCGCGCCACGGGTCACCAGGTCACCGGGTCACCGGGTCACCGGGTCACCGGGTCACCGGGTCACCGGGTCACCGGGTCACCGACACCGGATCACCGGTCACCGCGTGACCGGTTCACCAAGGACGGCCCGTGCGGCTCCCGCCCGCCGGGACCGGGTCCTCCTCCAGGGCGATCCGGGCGGTGACACGCTTGCCCACCGGCTCCCGCCGCGCGTCGAACTCCCTGACGACGGCCAGCACGATCTCCAGACCGTGCTGGCCCACCCGGCCCGGGTCGGCGGCCCGGGCCACCGGCAGCACCGGATCGGAGTCCCACACGTTCACCTCCACCACCCCCTCGGCGACCCGCACCTCCAGCAGCACCGGACCGGGCGCGTACTTGCGCGCGTTGGTCACCAGCTCGCTGACCACCAGTTGCGTGAGGTCCACCGTGCGGGCCGTCACCGGCACCCCGTGGACGGCCCGCGCCCGGGTGAGGAAGTCCGCCGCGAGATCACGGCCCACGGCGATGCACGCACCGCCGCCCTCCAGCGCGGCCGTGACGTGCAGGGAGTCGTCTCCTGGTGCTGTCGGGCCCTCACCGAGGGCTCCTGGTCCCATCCGAACCACCTTCGCTGCCCCGTTCACAGGCGGCGTGTACCCACGCCCACCGCGTACAGGCCTGCTCCGCCCCGAACGGCGGCGTCCGGGCATCTCCCGTAGCATTCCGGGGCAGGCTCTCGGAAAGACGCTGGCCCGAGATTCACCGAGCGTTAGAGGGAAGAGTGACAGACATCGGCGAAGTGGCAGAACCGCAACGGCTGACGGTCTCCCGCGCCATCGTCGACGAGGTCGCGGTCGTCACGGTGACGGGCGAGGTCGACCACGACACCGCCGGCCCCCTCCGCCGGGCACTGACCCCCGCCGACGGCGCCGTGGGACCGCGGACCGTGGTGGACCTGGGCGGCGTGACGTTCCTGGACTCCAGTGGCATCAACGTCCTCATCGCCGCCCACCAGGCCCACGGCGAGCCGGGCTGGCTGCGCCTGGCGGACGTCCGCCAGCCCGTCCTGCGCACCCTCCAGCTCGTCGGCATCGACACCCTCATCGCCTGCTATCCCACACCGCACCACGCCCTGAACGCCTGACCGGCCTCACATCGCCCCCGGCCGTTCACGGGCGGCCGGACCGGGCACGCGGTCCCCAGTGACATCCGGCCGCACGGGAGGGAGCCCGCCCGCGATGGGAACCGCCGTCCACGTTCCGCAGACCAGGGACATGATCGGGGAGGAGCTGTCCGGGGACGAGGCGCTGGCCGCGCTGCGCCACTACGGGGGCGTGCGCCTGCTGGTGGACTCCTTCACCCGGTTCCGCTACGCCGACGGCTTCACCAACGCGCGGGCGCTCGCCTTCCAGATCGTGCTCGGCCTGGTGCCCTTCACCCTGGCCCTGGTCGGACTGGCGGCGTCCGTGCACACCGACGCGGTGGGCCGCGTCGTCGAGCGCACCCTCGCGGACATCGTGCCCGGGGCCGGCGCCGACCTGCTCGACGACGCGTTCGCCGGGACGCGGCGCAGCGCCCGGGACGATGTGTGGGGCGCCCTGGCGCTCTGGCTCGGCCTGGGCTTCGCCGTGCTGAACCTGGCGTCGGCGATGGGCCAGATCGAGCGGGGCGCCAACCGCATCTACGGCATCGAGCGCGACCGTCCCTTCGCCCGCAAGTACGGCCGGGCCGTGCTGCTGTCGGTGGCGGCGGGGCTGCCCATGGTGCTGGGGTTCGTGGTCCTCGTGGCCGGGGAGGCGGTCGGCGACGCCGTCACCGCGACCGTGGGATCCGGTGGCGGCGGGCCCGGCTGGTGGCAGGCGCTGGAGGTCGTGGTGGGCGCGGCGCTGGCCTGGATCGCCTCCGCCGTGATCTTCCGGTGGTCGCCGCGCCGCAGGCAGCCGGGCTACACCTGGCTCGCCGTCGGCAGCGCGGTCCACCTGGTCCTGTGGGTGGCGGCCACCTGGCTGCTGTCGCTCTACGTCGGCCGCAGCGCCGCGTTCGGCGCGGTCTACGGGCCGCTGACGGCGTTCGTCGCGCTGCTGCTGTGGGCCAACGTCACCGGCGTCGCCCTGTTCCTCGGCATCGCGTTCGCCGCCCAGCTCGAAGCGGCCCGCGCCGGGATCGCCTCCGCCGCGGGCCCCGATCCGCAGGCCGACGCCCAGGAGGGCCGTCCCGGGCGCACCTGACGTCCGGGGTGGGTCGCGTCAGGCGTCCGTGACCGTCGTGGTGACGGGGGTGCCGGTCTCCACCGTACGGCTGACCGTGCAGAGCCTGTCGTGGGAGGCCTTGGCCGCCCGCGGGAGGATCGCGCGGGCCCGGTCACCGGCTGCGCCGTCCGGGAAGGCGACGGAGAAGGTGACCTCGAGGTCGGTCAGCCGGTTGCCGAGCCCGTCGGTGACCTTGTGGCCGGTCACGGTGACGGTGAAGCCGGTGGGCTCGCTGTGGCGGGCGGTGGAGACGTCGACGTCGACGGCCGAGCAGCCGCCGATCGCGGCCAGCAGCAGCTCGACCGGGGTGAACTCGCTCCCGCCGTCCGGGCCCGCACCGGCGGCGAAACCGATCACGCCGCCGCGGGCGTTGGTGGCGGTGAAGCGGCCGGTGGCGGTCCGCTCGACGGTGACGGAGCGCAGGGAGTCTTCGGTCATGCCGAGGACAGTAGTGCCACGGGGTCCGTCGGAGCGGCGCACGGCCCCCGCCGGGGTGGCCACACCCGCCTCGAGACCGGCCGCGGCCACCCGGCGCCGTGACACGGGGAGCGTCCCGCGCTCCGGCGCAGCGTCCGACCGCCCCCGCGTCCGGGACGGCACACTGCGCCAGTACGGGCGACCGGCCGGCTGCCGGTA
Organism: Streptomyces sp. NPDC088812; assembly: GCF_044750285.1. Classification (NCBI taxonomy): domain Bacteria; kingdom Bacillati; phylum Actinomycetota; class Actinomycetes; order Kitasatosporales; family Streptomycetaceae; genus Streptomyces; species Streptomyces sp. NPDC088812. The sequence goes on from NZ_JBIVJP010000014.1 coordinate 79,643, forward strand.
CGGAAGGGCCGGGGCGTCCGGGGTGCCGCTCCCGCCGACCGGTGCCGGCGCGGCGGGGCGACGGGGCGGCGTGCGGGATCAGACGGCCGGAGGGCCGAGCCTGACCGGGAGTTCGAAGAGGTCGTTCTGGGTCACGACCGGCTTGTTGCGCAGCGCCGACGGCGGCACCGCCAGATCGAGTCCGGGGAACCGGGCGTAGAGCGCCGGCAGCGCCACACCGGCCTCCAGGCGGGACAGGGCCGCGCCGGGGCACACGTGCGGGCCGTGGCCGAAGGAGATGTGGCGGGTGCGGGTCTCGCGGGTGATGTCGAAGTCGCCGGCCGTGGGGCCGTGCGCCTGCTCGTCGCGGCCCAGGGCGGCGTACGACACGATGAGCGCGTCGCCCGCCGGGATCACCCGGTCGCCGACCGGCACGTCCTCGGTGGCGAACCGGATCAGCACGTGGGAGGTGGGCGTCGACCAGCGCAGGGTCTCCTCGACCACCGCCGACCAGTCGGCCTGGCCGGACAGCACCAGCGCCCTCTGCTCGGGGTGGGTGGAGAGGTTGACCACGGCGTTCACGATGAGGGAGATGGTGGTCTCGTGCCCGGCGGCGACCATGAGCTGGAGGGTGGAGACGATCTCCTCGTCGGTGAGGCGGTCGCCGTCCTCGGACGCCAGGACGAGTGCGCTGGTCAGGTCGTCGCCGGGCTCGGCGCGCTTCGCGGCGACCGTCTCCGCCATGATCCCGGACAGCTCGACCAGAGTCGCGACGACCTCCTCGCCCGGGGTCAGGGTGGAGAAGAACTTGTCGAACAGCACTTTCAGCCGCGGCAGCAGGCTCTTCTCGATGCCCATGAGGTCGGCGACGACGTACATGGGCAGAGGGTAGGCGAACTCCGCCTTGAGGTCGACGACGTCGGCGTCGGCGGGCAGGCCCTCTAACAAGGTCTCGGTGAGTTCGGTGATACGGGCGCGCATCTCCTCCACCCGGCGGGGGGTGAGGGCCTGGGCGACCAGGGTGCGCATCCTGCGGTGGTCGGCGCCGTCCACGGTCAGCATGGACCGGCCGGGGTTGGCCAGGCCGATCAGGGGCCAGTCCGGCGGTATCTCGCCGCGCTGCCAGGCGCCCCACACGTTGATGTCCTTGACCAGCCGCGGGTCCGTCAGCAGCGCCTTGGCCTCGGCGTGGTGGGTGACGGCCCACACCGGGACGCCTCCGGGCAGGTCGACCGCCGCCAGCGGTCCGGCGGCGCGGAGCTTGGCGCTCTCGCCGTCCAGGTCGCTGACGAAGGGGTCGAGGGGGATCCGCAGCTCTTCGGTTCCTAACGTCATGGTCAGTTGCCTCCCAGGGCAGGGGTGGGTGTGAACCGCACGGGCAGCTCCGTGAGCCCGCGCAGCCAGGGCGAGGGACGGCGGGCGAGGGATGTGGCCGGAACGGCCAGGTCGATGTCGGGCAGCCGGTCCAGCACGACCTCGATGCCCGTCCGGGCGATCACCTCGGCGATCTCCTGGGCCGGGAACGGGCAGCGGTGCTCGCCGTGGCCGAAGGAGAAGTGGGCGTTGTTGCCGCCGGTGAGCGCCGAGCCGTGGGGGCGCACCTGCGGGTCGGAGTTGGCGGCCTGCAGACCGAGCAGCACCAGGTCGCCGGCCCGGATGTGGTGGCCGCCGAGGTGGGTGTCGCGCGACGCCCAGCGGCCCGCGACGTTCTGGCTCGGCGCGTCCTCCCAGAGCACCTCGTTCATCGCCTCGGCGACGCTGCTGCGGCCGCCGAACAGGGAGGCGGCGAACCGGTCGTCGGTGAGCATCAGGCGCAGGGAGTTGCCGATCCAGTCGGCGGTGGGCTGATGGCCGGCCGCGAGCATCACCATGAGGTCCTGCATGACCTCCTCTTCGGTGAAGCCGCTCGGGTCGGCCAGCATGCGGGAGACGACGTCGTCGGCGGGCATGGCCCGGCGGGCGGCGACCAGCTCCGCCATGGAGGTGGCCAGGTGGTGCTGGCCGGCCAGGGCCCGTTCACCGCCGTCGATCATGTCGTTGAGGGCGGTGACCAGGCCCGGTCCCTCCTCGTCGGAGAAGCCGAACAGCCGCGCCAGCACCCGCACGGGCAGCAGCATGGCGTACTGGCCGATCAGGTCGGCCTCTCCCGCGGCGCAGACCGCGTCGATCAGCTCGTCGGCGAACCTCTCGGCGTGGCGCCGCAGTTCGGACGGGTCGCCCTCCTCCAGGGCGTTGCTGATCATCGCGGCGCGTTCGCGGTGCCGTTCGCCGACCGTGTAGAGGATCGACGGCTGCTTGCGGCCGATCATCGGCAGCAGCGGCCAGTCGCCGGGGATGACGTCCCACTGGTTCCACAGCTCGGAGTCGCGGCTGAAGAGGACCGGGTCGCCCGTCACCTGGTGCAGCTCGCGGTAACCGAGCACGAGCCAGGCCGGGACGCCCCCGTCCAGCAGGACCGGGGTGACGGCACCGTGGTCGCGGCGCATCTCCCGGTACAGCTGGGCGGGGTCGGTCTGGAAGCGGGGGCCGCCCAGTGGAACGGCGTCGGTGGTCACGCGAACTCCCGTGGTGACGCGGCGGCTCGGGCCGCCTGCCCGGTGTACCGGTTCTTGATGTGCTGGACGAGGGTGATGAGGACCTGCTTGCTCGACTCCCGGGAGCGGGCGTCGCAGTCGACCAGCGGCACGTCCGGATCCAGGTCGAGGGCCTCCCGGACGTCCTCGTGGGCGTGGCCGGGACCGCCGAAGTCGTTGCAGGCCACGATGAAGGGCGTGCCGTGCTTCTCCAGCCGGTCGATCGCGTACCAGGAGTCGTCGATGCGGCGGGTGTCGACCAGGACGACCGCGCCGAGGGTGCCGGAGAACAGCCGGTCCCACAGGAACCAGAACCGCTCCTGGCCGGGGGCGCCGAACAGGTACAGCACGTTGCGCGCGTCGAGGGTGATCCGGCCGAAGTCGAAGGCCACCGTGGTCGCGGTCTTCCCGCGCACCCGGCTGATGTCGTCGACGGCCTCTCCGGCCTGCGTCATCGTCTCCTCCGTGTTGAGGGGACGGATCTCGCTGACCGAGCGGACCAAGGTCGTCTTTCCGACGCCGAAACCGCCCACGACCACGATCTTCAGACCGTTGTCGGCGGTGGCACCCAGGGGGGTGCGCGCGTCAGAGATTGCGGAGTCCAACGAGCACCTGCTCCAGGATGTCGAGGTCGGGAAGGGCTGAGGTCTGCGGGTGGCGGGCGCTGACCCGGCCCGAGGCGAGGAGGTCGGACAGCAGGATCTTCGTGATGCTCACGGGGAGCCCCAGTTCGGCGGCGACCTCGACCACGGCGGTGGGGGCCTGCGCCATGGTGAGGATCGCCGCGTGCTCCGACTGCATGCCCGGCGTCGGGTCGCACTCGGCCACCACCAGCGTCACCAGGTCGAAAGGACTGTCGGGCCCGGAACGGCTGCGTCCCCCGGTGAGGGTGTACAGCCGGTCCGGGGCGTCGTCCCTGCCGGGGCGCTTCATGCGGATCGGGGCTGGGCCGTGAGGTGCTCGCCGAGTTGTTCCACCAGCTCGCTCATGTTGTGTCCGACCAGTCCGGGGTCGGCCTCCTCGCTGGTGACCACGGCCAGGTGGGCGCCCTGGCCGGCCTCCACGATGAACAGGGTCCCGCCGTAGAACTCGGTCATCGACGAGCGCACGCCTCCGCTGCCGTCGCCGAACTCGATGGAGGCCCCGTGCGACAGCGACTGGATGCCGGCGGCGATGGCGGCGAGCTGGTCGGCCTGGTCGACCGTCAGCTCCGGGGTGCGGCACAGTTTCAGGCCGTCGCGGGAGAGCACGAGGGCGTGCCGTGCTCCGGGGGTGCGCTCCAGGAGTCCTTCGATGAGCCAGGTGAGCTTCTCGTCGACGGTGGTCGTGCCGGTCATGAGGTGGTGTCGCCTTCCGGGTGCGAGGGGGTGGGGGTGTCGGGGGCCGTCGTGGCGGGCGGGAACGGGGTGTCCGGGGAGTCCGCGGCCGACGGGGAGGAGTGCGGGTCGTCGAGGTCCGGCGGCAGCGGGTGCCCGCCGGTGTGCTCCCCCGCGTCGGACGCGCGGACCGCCCGGCGGAAGCTGCCGAAACGGGCGGCGCGGGTCCGGATGTCCTCGGGGCTGTCCTGGCGGCGTTCGGCGCTGTGGGCGGCGGCCCGCGCGTTCTCGGCGGCGGCCAGGGTGCGTCCGCGGCGGCGCTTGGGCAGCCCGGCGGTCTCCTGGGGGCCGGTGGTGTCCTGCGGGCCGGTGGTGTCCGTCTCCTCGGGGGCCTCGGTGGCCACGGGCTCGGCGGGGGCGGTGAGGTCCGGCTGCGGGGTGTCGGCGGGGGCGGTGTGCCGGGGCGCTGCTGCGGCGGGTGGCCGTGCCTCGACGGGGGCCGCGGTGAGGATGTCCTGGGGGACCAGCATGAGGACGCCGGTGCCGCCCCGCGCGGACGGCCGGAACGACACCTTCATCCCGTACTTGCGCGACAGGCGCCCGACGACGGCGAGGCCGAGGCGGGTGCCGTTGAGGCCCTTGAGTTCGGTCACCTCGCCGGACACGGCCTGCTCGGCGCGGCGCAGCTGCACGTCGCTCATGACGAGCCCGCTGTCCTCCACGGAGACGATGACGCCCGCCGGCACCTCCTCGACGTAGACGTGCACCTCGGCGTTGGGCGGCGAGAAGTTGGCGGCGTTGTCGAGGATCTCCGCGAGGGCGTGCATGACGCCCTCGGCCGCGTGGCCGGCCACGGCGGCGTCGCTGGCCGAGTGCAGACGGATGCGCTGGTAGCCGCTGATCCGGCCCATCGCGCCGCGCAGGATGGACTCCATGGAGATGGGGCGTGCCCACCGGCGTCCCGAGCGCGCGCCGGTGAGCACGGCTATGGAGTCGGCGAGACGGCCGGCCTGGGCCGTGCGGTGGTCCAGGTGGAGGAGGTCGGCGAGCACGTCCTCGTCGCTGTGCCGTTCCTCCATGGCCCGCAGGTCGGCGAGGGTTCCGGTGGCCAGCGCCTGCATGCGGCCCGCCGCGTTGGCGGTGGCGGAGAGCGCGAGGTCGCGTTCGGCGACGGCGCGGTCGAGCCGCGCGGTGAGCCCCCGGACCTCCGCGGCGAGCCGTGCGCGCTCGGCGTCGCCCTCCTGGGCGACGCGGGCCCGTTCACGGGTGAACTCCTCGGCGAGGCGGGCTCGCTCGTGGGCGGCCGCGTCGGTGTACCGCTGGTGTTCCTGGCGCAACTGCGCGGCCTGGAAGTCACGTGCCTGGGTGGCTCGCTCGGCGTCGGCGGTCGCCGTGCGCAGCGCGGCGCGGGCGGTCCGTGCCGCGTGCCGCGCCTGCGCGGCGACCGTGACGGCCACGCACAGGAGGACCGCGGCGGCGACGCCGCACGATCCGACCAGGCCCCGCGCGGCGGCGGGTGCGGTGGTGACGGCCCACCAGACGGCGAGGGCCGACAGGGCGGCGGTGAGCAGGGCAGGGGGGAGAAGGGTTCGGATGCTGGATCGGTCGCCGGAAGAGGCGGGCGCGGTCATCACTCGGGTCCTTGGGCGGCCGCTTCGGGAGGCGGCCCTTTTGTGTCGTCCTGGCGAAAAATGTGAACAGACTTCTGTAGGCAGCGATCAACTGGGCGTCACTATACGAGAGACTGCGATCAACTCCACAGGAGTTGACCAGCCCGTTTTCGAACCGTGTTTCGGCGAGCGCACTTCGGGGCAGCCCGGGGCGCACGGGACGGGCCGCGCATCCGCACGTGACGGGACGTTCTGTGCGTGCGCTGTGCGGTGGTCATGTCCCTTGCTCCGTGCGGGAGTTCGCGCTGCGGACGGGGACTTCTCGGGGTGAGCGGCTGGCTTTCGGCGAGCGGCCGGGGTGTCACGACGGGGACGTTGGGCCGCGAAGGGGTCGGGTCGGGGATGTACGACGGGATGCACGCCGGGGTGCGCAAACGGGACCGCGCCGGGCATGCGGCATCGGCGTCCGGGCCTCTGGCGAGGTCCGGACGCCGATGCGCGGTGGTGAGGGAGCCGGGGTCAGCCGGTGATCACCTCGTTCTCGGCGAGGCTGCTGGTCCGGGTGGTGACCGTGGAGCGCAGCGACTTCGCCGTGGTGGAGACCCCGGTGGCGTCGGCACCCGACTTCTTCGCCCACGCGGCGAGCGAGTCGAGGGCGTCCAGCGCGTAGCCCGAGGCGAAGAACTGCTGGTACAGCTCACGGTAGGCGGCGTGGTAGACGCTGTCGAAGGCGTCGGTCTCCAGGAAGCGCTCCTTCAGGATGTTGCCGCCCATGCCGCCACCTCCCCCGCCGCCGTCCTGGCCGTTCCCTGCCTGCGGTCCCCCACCGCCGGGCATGCCCTCGGGCATACCGGACGGCATGCCCGAGGGCACGGTGCCGGTGGCGGGCGTGTTCCCGCCCGTACCTCCGGCCGTCTCCCCGCCGGTGTCCGCGGCCGTGCCTCCGGCCGCGGCGCCGCCCGGCATCATGCCGCCACCGCCGCCTCCCATGCTGGTGTTGTCGTCGGGTCCGGTGGTGGCCGTACCGCTGAAGGTGAGGTTGAAGTCCCAGCCCAGCACCGAGAACTTCTTCGTGTCGAGGTCGTACCAGAGCACGTAGTTGCTGCCCGGTCCGGCCATGTCGTCGGAGTTCAGGATCAGGTTCTGCGTGGCCACGTACTCGGCGAAGGAGTCCACGTCGACGTACTGGTCGAGGTCCTCGGCGAACTCCTCGTCCGAGGCCTGGTTCACCCACTTCAGCAGGCGCATCACCGGCGAGAGGTCCTGGCTGCCCGTGAGGTTGAGCTGCTTGAAGGACGTCTCGTAGTCGGTGGGGTCGTCGCCCACGTAGTCGAAGCTGCCGCCCGCGCGCGCCTTGTAGGCGACGCCGGTGGCGGGGATCTCCGTGTCGGCGTAGTCCTTGCTCGGGTTCTCGACCATGAGCCGCGTCGCGGTCGGCCGGTTGTTGACCGTGAGGGCGGTGAAGGCGAAGTTCTCCGCCGTCTGCCCGGACTTCTCCATCAGGGACAGCGACAGGGCCTCGTTCAACGGCAGGGCGTCGTCGACGCCGGGCCGCAGGGACAGCTCCCGGTGGCCCTGGTAGGCGCGGCCCTCGACGTACTCGTCGATGCTGATGAGCCAGGGCAGTTCCTCGGGCCGGTCGGCGGACAGGTCGTACTGCGCCATGCCGCCCCCTCCCGCCCGGCCCTGCTGCTGCCCCTGCCCGGCCTCCTGCCCGCCTTGCTGGGTGTCCTGCTGGTCCTCACCGGTGCTCTGCTCGTCCTCACCGGTGCTCTGCTCGTCCTGGCCGGTGGTGTCCTGCTGGTCCTGGCCGGTGCCTTGCTGCTGACCGCCCGCCGCCGGCGCGCCGCCCTGCATGCCACCCTGCATGCCACCCTGCATGCCCCCGCCGGGGCCCTGCCCGCCGCCCTGAGTGGTCTGGCGGAGGCTCTGGAGCGTGGAGTTGCCCTTGAGGCGGATGCCGACGTCGTTGAGGTACACGCCGTCGATGGTGAGGTCGGCCTCGATGTACTCCTTCTCGCCCTCGTCCTGGTACTTCGCCATCATGTCGTCGAAGTCGGTCTCGTCGTACGTGAGACTGATGGTGTGGGTGCGGGAGTCGTCGAACAGGTCGACCGACCCGGTGACGTTCTCCGTGATCTCGTCGGCGTCCGCACGGGAGGCGCTGGTGACGAACGGGGAGACACGGGCGTCCCCGAAGAAGACCAGCAGCACGACCATGCCCGTGGCCAGCAGCGCGCTCGGCTTCCAGTGGTGCCGCAGCCGCAGCGGGAGGCGGTGCACCAGCCGCCTGCGGGGCGTCGCCATCAGAGGTCCGTCTGGTCGTAACCGGTGAGGACGGTCACCCGCTGGCCCATGGTCCGCTCCTGGAGGGCCGCGACCAGTTCACCGGGCTCGTGGCCCTTCTTGATGCGCACCGTGTAGAACGCCTCGGTCAGCGTCCCGCCGCGGATCGACTCCGTGCTCACCAGCTCGAACTCGTCGGTGTAGCGCAGCAGGACGTCCTGGATGGCGTGGGTGTGGTCCTCGCCGGCCGGGAGCTGGACCTTGACCACCTGGCGCTGGACGTTGAGGGCGAACCAGTTGAACTTGCTCATCGCCAGGATGATCAGGGCGATGACGACACCGCCCACGGCGGCGAGGGTGTAGAAGCGGGCGCCGCAGGCCATGCCGATGGCCATCACGAGGAAGATGAAGCCGACGTCCCGCGTCTCCTTGACGGCGTTGCGGAAGCGGACCACCGACAAGGCGCCGACCAGGGAGAACGCGCGGGCCAGGTTGGAGCCGACCACGAGCATGATCAGGGCGACGATCATGCCGACGATGACCAGGGTCTGGACGTACGACTGGCTGTAGCTGACGTTCTTGTGCGTGGCGCGGTAGACGTACCCGATCATCGTGGAGAGCACGAAGGACAGGGCCATGGCCAGCACGATGTCGGTGACGCTGAACGTGCCGCTCAGGTCCTGGAGATTGAGGTTCACGGGTGCAGTACCTCCGTGGTGGGGGTCGTGGGGTGTACGGGGGACAGGGGGGAACGGGGGGACACGACGGGTGCGGTGAACACCGGGACCGACCGGGCGGCGGTCTCAGGAGGCGCCGGCGGCAGGTCCTCCTCCCGGACATGGAAGACGGACCGGGGCGCGAGGCCGAACGCCTCGATGCTCTGGACGTACTTGGAGACCCGGATCAGGTTGAGGTTGCGCCGGGCCGCCAGGTCGGTGATCCAGTAGGGGGCGCGTTCGTTGACCTTGATCTCCATCACCGACATGTGCGGCGGGATGAGGAACCGGTTCTCGGGGCGCTCCGTGCCGAAGTGGAAGTCGCGGTCACGGCCGCGGATGCGCCGGTCGAAGGTGACGCGCAGTCCGGTGTCCTGGTCGCGGCCGACGAGGGCCTCGCGCTGGTAGCCGGTGATCGCGGTGGGCTGGAGGTTGAGCCGGACGACGAGTTCGAGGACCTCGTGGACGAACGCCTTCTCCTTGGCGGAGTGCGCGATCTCCTCCCGCCCGTCGCACAGCTGGCGGGCGACGGCGTACGGCAGCGTGATCCGGCGCTTCTGGGTCACCCGGTTGACCCGCTGCTTGATCTCCACGCAGACCGGGGAGTCGTCGGTGACGCCGTCGAGGTCGCCGTAGTGCCTGATGCGCAGCTTGCGGCGGAACTTGAGGCCCTCGATCTTCTCCCAGTAGAAGCGCAGCTGGGGCGTGTCGTAGTAGAGGCTCCAGACGCCGTAGCCGCCCACGGGGCTGTGCAGGTCCTGGTCCATCCGCTCACCGAGCTCGTCACGGATCCGGGCGGCCTGGTCGACCGGGACGAGGTACTTCAGCTCGTAGCGGTTGAACGCGTGGAGTCTGCTGGCGACGCGCAGGGGCTCGTCGTGGGGGGTCGGGTCCGTGGATGCCGCGGTCGCGGTGGGCGCCGCCGTGTCGCCGTCGTCAGGGCGGTGACGGCGGCGGCCTGTCAGCCAGCCAGTCATGGGTGCCTTTCGGTTGGGGGGTAGGCCTCCCCCCGTAAGGAACCCGTAAGAGATGAGAGAGTCGTGATAGACCTCTCTGAACAGCCTTAGTACCTGGGGTTAATTCCAAGTGAATACGGCTGCGACGGCCGTCCGGCGGGTCACGTACGGACGTCACGCGTGCAACGGGCACGGACGGCGCAGACGGGGTCCATGAGGGCGCTACGGGCGCAACGGACGGAACGGGTGCGGGCGCCGACGGCGCCACGGAGTACGCACGCCGCGATCCGATACCGGGGCAACTCGCCCCGCCGCACGGCGACTCGTCTTCACGAATCGGCGACACACATGGTGCACACATCTTGACCCCGGTTGATCCACAGGCTTAGCGTTCCCGCGTTTACCGAGGATTGAATCGATTCAATCACCGGTGACGCTCACCTCTCACCCTTCACCTAGGGATGCACCCATGCACGAACCCGTCCCCCAGCGCCGCGGGTTGACGCGCCGCTCGGTCCTCACCGTGACCGCAGGACTCACCGCCGGAGCCGCGCTCACCTTCGGGGCCGTCTCCCCCGCGCAGGCGGTTCCCGCGACCGGCACGGCCGGTCAGGCCCCGGGAGCCGACTGGTTCGCGAGGCCCCCGGCCTCCGTGCGCCCCAAGTTCCGCTGGTGGTGGCCGGACGGCCTGGTCGACCCGGACGAGATCGCCCGCGAGATCGACCAGATCGCCGACGCCGGCTTCGGCGGCATGGAGATCGCCGCCGTGCACCACAGCATCAAGGACAAGTCGGTGCTGGACACCGAGCACCACGGCTGGGGCAGCCGGCCCTGGCGGGAGGGCGTGGAGGCGGCGCTGCGGCGCGCCGCGCGCCGCGGCGTCACCATCGACCTGACCCTCGGCCCCGCCTGGCCCGTCGCGGTCCCGGGCCTGGCCCCGGACGACGACGCCGCGGCGCAGGAACTCGCGTACGGCCGTGTCTCGTTGACCGCGGGGAGCACCTACCAGGGTCCCGTCCCCCCGCCCGTCCACGCCCCGGCCTCCGGTGTCACCCGGCAGTCGCTGATCGCGGTGCAGGCCGCCCGCGTCGACACCGCGAACTCCACCCGCAAGGAAACCGGCCTCGACCTGGCCAGCGTGCGCGACCTGACCGCCACGGTCGCCGACGGCGCGCTGACCTGGACGGCACCGGACGACGGCGACTGGGTCCTGATCTCCTACTGGCAGCGCGGCTCCGCCCAGCAGCCCGAGTCGGGCCCGCACTCCTCGCCCGCCGCGTACGTCGTCGACCACTTCAGCGCGGCCGGCACCACCGCGGTGACCGGCTTCTGGGACGACCGGATTCTGACGTCCACGCTCCGCCGGTTGCTGAAGGCCGCGGGCGGCGCGTTCTTCGAGGACTCGGTGGAGCTGGAGACGGACGGCCTCGTCTGGACCTCACGGCTGCCCGAGGCCTTCGAGAAGCACACCGGCCGCCCCCTCCTGCCGTACCTGCCCGCCCTGGTCCTCGACGACAGCAACCAGGTCTTCGCCTTCGAGGCCCAGCTCACCCGGCAGATCCGGCACGACTTCTGGGAGGCCGTCTCCGAGCTGTTCAACCGTCATCACCTGGGCGCCCTGCGGGACTGGGCGCACGCGCTGCACATGGAGCTGCGCTCGCAGCCGTACGGCCTCCAGACGGACGCGATCGCCTCCGCCACCCTGCTCGACATCGCCGAGGGCGAGTCGCTCGGCTTCAAGAACCTCGACGACTACCGCTGCCTGGCGGGCGGCCGGGACATGGCCGGGCACACGGTGCTGTCCTGCGAGGCGGGCGCCTACAACGGCTCCGCCTACAGCACCACCTGGGACCGCTTCCTGCGCACCATGGGCGGCGCCTACGCGGCCGGCGTCAACCAGACCGTGCTGCACGGCTTCTCCTACGCCACCGCGCCGAACGTGAGCTGGCCGGGCTTCGCCGCGTTCAGCCCGTACAACGGCGCTCCCGGCTACGGCGAGTCGTGGGGCCCCCGGCAGCCCACCTGGGAGCACGTCGAGGACGTGTCCGGCTACCTCTCCCGGGTCCACCAGGTGCTCCAGGCCGGGAAGGCCCGCGCGGACGTCGCCGTGTTCCGTCAGACCGGCTACACCGCCACCGGCATCGGCGCGTCCTGGTTCACCTCGACCGGTGTACCGCTCGGCTGGACGCACCAGTTCCTCAGCGGGCCCGTCCTCGCCCTGCCCAGCGCGACCGTCGACGACGGACGCCTCGCGCCCGACGGCCCCGCCTACAAGGCCCTGTTCGTGGAGGGCGACTTCTTCTACTCCTCCGCCCCCACGCTCGCGCTCGCCGACGCCGAGGCCGTTCTGGCGCTGGCCCGGGACGGGCTGCCGGTGGTCCTGCTCGGCGCCTTCGACCTGCCGCTCACCCCGGGAGTTCCCGATGAGGGCGAGACGGCCCGCCTGACCGAGGTCCTCACCCGGCTTCTCGCCCTGCCCCACGTCGTGCGGATCACGGACAAGACCGCGGTCGGTGACGCCCTGGCCCGGCTGGGCGTGGAGCCGGACGTGCGGCACTCCGTCTCCTCGACGCTGCTGAACGCCCATCGTGTCACCGACGACGCCGACTTCTACTACTTCTGCAACGGCAAGCACGCGGAGACCGTGAAGCCCGCGGTGGCGGCGATCGACCACGAGGTCACCGTGCGGCGCACGTTCCGCGGCTCCGGGCGCGGCACCGCGGTGCCGTATCTGCTCGACCCCTGGTCGGGCACGGTCACCCGGGCCGGCCGCTACACGCGGGACGGGGACGAGTTCACCCTCCGTGTCGCCCTCCAGCCGGGCCAGAGCACGATCGTCGTGCTCGGACGTCCGGGTCTGTTCGGGGACCGGGACGGCAACCGCCCGTACGCGACGGCCACCGACGCCGGCGGCGTGCTGTTCACGGCCCGTGGCCTCTCCGTCCGGGCGACCGCGGCCGGACGGTACACCACGCGCCTGTCCACGGGCCGCACCGTGACCACGACGTTCGACACGGTGCCCGAGCCGGTCGTCCCGGCGAGCTGGCGGCTGGAGGTGGAGGACTGGGGCCCCGGTTCCTCCGCGACACGGACCGAGCGCACGTCGCGGTCACTGACCCTCGACACCCTGCTGCCCTGGTCGAAGATCCCCGAACTGGCCGACTCCGCGGGCATCGGCCGCTACCGGACGACCGTCACCCTGCCCGCCGACTGGGACGGCTCCCACGGTGCGACGCTGGAACTCGGTCAGGTCAGCGACACCTTCCGGGTCACCGTCAACGGCACGCGGCTGCCGGCCGCGGACCGGCTGGATCCGGTGGTCGACCTCGAATCGACGCTGCGGGCGGGTGCCAACGAGATCGTGATCGAGGTGGCCACGCCGCTGATCAACCGGCTCCGGGTCGCCCAGCCCGCGGTCTTCGGCGGCGCCGCCCGCCAGGACTACGGCCTCGTCGGTCCGGTACGGCTCGTCCCCCACCGTCAGGCGGCCATCGCCTGACGGGAGCCTGACGGGAGGAGGGGCCCGGTCCGCGGACGCCGCCTCCGCGGCCCCGGCCACGCCGGGCCCTCACGCCGCGGGACGCGGCGGCGCGCGCCCGCATCCCGGCGGAGTACGCCGTCGACGCGGGGCTGCCGTCCGCGCGGGGGAGTCGACGGGTACGACGCGCCGGCCGGCAGCCCGGTCGGCCGGTGTACCGCTCGTGGGCCGGGGCGGCGCCCGCTACGGGTGCCGGGCGTGCGCTCGTCGCCGCCCCGCACCCGCCCTCACCCGTGCCCCTCCCCCGGGCGCCGTGCGACGAAGACGAACTCCCGGCCCGGGCGGTCGGGGGCGTCGCGGACGTCGTCGATCACATAGCCGTGCGCGAGGAGGTCCGCCTCGGCCTCCCGCCGCTCGCGGAAGCGCAACGTCGACCGCGACGTCAGCACCTCCCCGTCCGCGGCGAAGACGTAGGTCGTCCGGAAGGTCACCAGGGGCAGGCTGACGTCGGTCACCTCGTGCCAGCTCTCGACCACGCCGACGCCGGGGACGTCCGCCGCGACGTACGAATCCTCACGGTTCCACTCCTCCCAGCCGCGCCGGGCCGGGTCCCGGGTCTCGAACACCAGACGCCCGCCCGGCCGCAGGGACGCGTACACCCGCCGCAGGGTCTCCTGCCAGATGTCCGGATCCGCGATGGCCTGGGCCACGTTCCCCGTCATCGTCGCCAGGTCGGCCCGCAGCGGCGGGAGCGCGGTCGCGTCACCGTGGATCCAGCGCACGCGTTCACCGCCCGGTCTGCCCCGGGCCACCTCGAGGGACGCCCCTGCGGGGTCGAGTCCGACGACCTCGATGCCGCGACCGGCCAGGAGGAGCGCGAACACCCCCGTTCCGCAGCCGATGTCCAGCACGCGGCGCGCCGCGAACTCCTCCGCCATGCGCAGGTACGCGTCGAGATCGCCGCGGTCGGGGTCGAGCGGGTCGTAGAGCGCGGCAAGCCGTGGATGTCCGAAGCATGCGTCGACCATGGGGCCGACGGTAGGCGGCGCCGGCTCCGCGGTTCCACCCGGTTTCGCCGTCCCGCGGGGGCGTCGGGCCGTTCCTGCGGTGCGGGAGCCTCTCCCACCCCAGTTTAGTGTCGCCAGATTATGGGCGAGCATCCGTGTCGCACCCCTTGTGAGGCGCGAAGTGTCGACAGTAACGTCTCAGTCGAACCTCGCCTGCAGGCTCTCCTCATCGGTTCACCCGTCGTCCGCACCGCCGCCGTCCGCTGCGCCGGTGCCGGCCGGCCATGCCCGAACACACTGGAAGACAAGGGAGTTCACAGTGGTACGCACAAACAGCACCGAGGCCGGCCGTGCGGCCGGCGGGTCCGTGATGGAGCAGGACGTCACCTACCGGGCCCGCAACCGCGCCCTCCTCGTGGCGGTCGCCGGACTCGCGATGGCCCCGGCGCTGGTCACCCCGGCCTCGGCGCAGTCCTCGCGGCAGACCTCGGCGTCCTCCGCGAAGAGCGGCAACACCCTCACCGTCGGGTCCGGGGAGACCCTGGAACTCACCGAGACCACCACGGTGAGCAGGCTCACCATCGCGGAGGGCGGAGTCATCGCCGCCCCGGAGGGCTACCGCCTCACCCTCACCGTGAACGGCGTCGAGACCGGCGGCAAGCTGAGCGCACTCACCGACGGCTACGGCGGACTGGCCACCGCCATCGCCGTCGGCACCTACCGCGGGACCGTGATCCTGACCGTCGCCGTCGCCAACGACGTCACCTACAGCGACATGTCCTTCCCGATCCGCCAGGCCCTCTACGTCGACGCGAACGGTGTCGACGAGAGCAAGTCGGTCCCGTCCGACGTCCGGGGCGGCACCGTCACGGACACCGGTGCGAACAACATCACCCTGCTGTCCAACGGCGAGTCCTTCAACGGCGTCTACGTCACGGGAGGCGGCTCCTACACCCTGACCCGGCCCGAGATCGCCTTCGACGGCAACGGCCGCTGCGACTTCATCGGTTACGGCGCCGCCGTGGTCGGCACCGGCGAGGGCACCACCCTCGTCCTCGACGGTGCCACCATCAAGAACGAGGGCCTGGTCCGCACCGCGGTCATCGCCGACTCCACCGCCAACGTCGTCGTGAAGAACTCCACCCTGCACTGCGCCGACGGCAGCCACGTGCCCGACGAGTACCCGGCCACCGGCACCGGCGACACCCGGTACATGATCACCGTGCCGTGGATGCTCGGCCTGTCGGGCAACGTCCGCACCACCAACCTGCTCGGCCAGAGCACCCGGGCGACCTACGTCAACTCCTCCATCACCTCGGAGAAGTGGGGCGCCCTCTCGGTCGACGGCGGCAGCAACTGCACGCTCACCGCGATCAACAGCCACATCGGCAACACCGGCGGCCAGGGCTACGGCTCCTACGCCATCGGCAGCGTCACCGAGCACTTCCTGGGCTGCACCTTCGACGTCGGCGACTACGCCCTCATCCACTGGGGCGCCTCCGCCCACTACGGCGACAGCACCAGGGAAGCCGTCGCGGAGCTCAACGAGTCGCTGGAGATCGGCCTCACCGCGAGCGAGCTGAAGAAGCTGCCGGTGCGCTCGACCGTCATCGACGCCGGCCGGTTCATGGTCCTGTGGTACGCGGCCGGATCGGTCGCCATCGACGGCGGCACCCAGGTGAACACCGGCAAGACCACCTTCATGTGCAAGGCGGTCGCGGGCAAGGTCACCGTCGACGGCTCCCAGGGCGCCGCCCTCAACCCCGGCAACGGCGTCATCTTCCAGCTGATGGACACCGACCGGCCCAGCAGCGTCTCGGTCACGGGCAAGCCCTGGAAGACCGAGATGCTCGGCACCTACACCGAGCCCACCGGCTCCGCCGTCAAGTCGACGACCTGGGTCACCACCAGTGCCCAGTCCACCGACGCCACCGCCTCCTTCACCGACATCGACCTCACCGGCGACTTCTACAACGCCGTCCGCGGGGGCGGCAACGCCAACCTCCAGGGCCAGAACCTGGTGCTGGACTTCACCCGCTCCACCGTCCAGGGCGTCATTTCCGCCAGCACCACCAAGCACCGGGTCTCCACCATCACCATCGCGGAGTACCGGGAGATCAGCGAGGTCACCAACACCCCGAGCGCGGTCGTCAACAACGGCGTCGTCGTCACCCTGGGCACCGGCTCCCGGTGGACGGTCACCGGCACCTCGTACCTGAGCGCCCTGACCCTGGCCGCGGACGCCTCCGTCAAGGCCCCGCGCGGCAAGACGGTCACCCTCACCGTCGACGGGACGCCCACCGCCATCGAGGCGGGCCGCTCCTACACGGGAGCGCTCACGCTGACCGTGGCCTGACCCGCACATGAAGCCGGCCCCCGGGATGTGACCGCATCCCGGGGGCCGGAGTGTGCGCGCGCTCAGGACCTTCGAGCGCGTCGGCGGGTCAGCGCCCTCGGGCGCCGTGCCGCCGGAGGAACGCGATCAGCAGGCGGTTCCACGCGGCGGGCTGCTCCCAGTGCGGGTTGTGCCCCGCCTCCGCCACGACGTGCGTCCGCTCCGCCCTGAGGTGCTGGGCGTTGAGCCGCATGATCGAGGGCGGGCTGTAGAGGTCGCCGTCGCCGGTGATGAGCTGCACCGGAAGCGTCAGCGTCTCCAGTGCCGCCCAGGTGAGGGTGTGCGCCAGGGACTGGGCGAAGGCGTCCGCGGTGCGTGCCCGGGCGTTGACGGCCAGCCAGGCCGCCACCCCGTCCTGATCACCGCCCCGGTAGGAGGGGCCCAGTTCCTTCACGGCCACCGGCAGGTCGCCGAACGGGTCGGGCTGGAGCGCCTCGGTCAGTTCGAGGTAGGAGGCGTCCTGGACGCCCATGATGCTGCCGGAGACGGTCAGGCTGAGCAGCCGGTCCTCGTACCCCAGCGCGTAGTCCAGCGCCACCGGGCCGCCGGCGGCCGAGCCGGAGAGGTGGAATCGGTCCAGCCCGAGGTGGTCGGCGAGCGTGTCGAGGTCCCCGGAGGCGGTGTCGGCCTCCGCCTTGGTGCCCGCCACGGAGCGGTACGCGCCCCGCCGCGAGTAGCCGATGACGCGGTAGCCGGCCGCCGCCAGCACGGGCTGCTGGTACGGCCAGCTCTCACCGCTTCCCGAGCCGGGGTGCAGCAGCACGACCGGCTCGCCGTCACCGCCGGTGTCCCAGCACCACAGGCTGCCGCCGCCGGCCACGGGCACCTGGTACTCGGTCACCGGGCGCTGCTCGGGCAGCGGCACGGGCTCCCAGGGAAGTCCGGTGCCGGCCGCGGCGGCGGGCGCGGCGACGGCGGTGCCCGCCGCGGCGCCGGTCACCGTCAGCGCGGCCAGGGCGGCGCCGCCGACCACGGCACGTCGGCTGAGCGCCGACGGCGTCCCGTCGTCGTCGCGCACTCTCTTGGCTCTCTTCACTCTTTTTCCTCCCATACCTGGGGGTGGGCGGAGCGCGGGGCGCGGTCCGCCGGGCTTTTACTCGCCGGGTGTCGACAGCGAGTGTTCAAACACGGCAGGATGCCCGTCGGGCATGCGGTAGTGTCGACACCGTTGTGTCATCTATGACACCCGGACCGAACAGGGGGACGCGGCGCATGTCGGATCAGGACACGCACGTGGTGCTGGAGCGGCTGCTGCGGCTGCGGGACCGCCGCGAGCCGCTGGTGGCGCAGATCGCCGAGTGGGTCGGGGCCGGCATCATCGAGGGGCGGCTGGAGCCGGGGCAGGACCTCAACAGCGTCGAGCTGTCCCGCCGGTTCGACACCAGCCGCACCCCCGTGCGCGAGGCGCTGATGCTCCTGGAGCAGGAGGGCCTGGTCGAGATGAAGGCGCGGCGCCGCCCCCGGGTCGCCGCCCCCTCCCTCACCGACATCCGCGACATCTACGCGGTGCGCCGGCACCTGCTGTCGATGCTGGCGGGCCTGCTGGTCGAGCGGGCCACCGACGACGAGCTGGCCGAGCTGCGCACCTGGGTCGAGACGATGCGGCGGCTCGCGGACGCCGGTGACGTGGACGCGTACTTCTGGAGCCATGTGCAGCTCCAGGAGCGGATGACGGAGATCGTCCAGAACGCCACGCTCAAACAGATCCTGGACTCGCTGGCCCTGCGGACCCTGATGCTGCGCCACCTGAGCCTGACCCGTCCCGGCCGGCTGGCCTACAGCGTGGACGACCAGGAGCGGCTGATCCAGGCCTGCGAGGAACGCGACGGGGAGCTCGCCTCCGCGCTGATCGCCGGTGCGACCGTGCGTGCCCTGCGTGCCGTGGAGGAGCAGATCGAGCAGGATGCCGCGGGCAGCCGCAAACCCGCGCGCAGGCGGCGGCCCACCGCCTGAACGGGCCCGGCCGCGCGCCTACTTGGCGAGCACTCCGCCGTCCACGGGGAAGTTGCCGCCGGTCACCCACGTCGACTCGTCGGAGACGAGGTAGACCGCGCACCAGCCGATGTCCTCGGGCCGGCCGACCCGGCCGAGCGGAATACGGGCGAGCAGTGCTTCGCGGGCGGGACCCTCGTGGGCGCCCGCCGACTCCGTGGCGGGGGTGCGGACCATCCCGGGCGAGATGGTGTTCGCCCGGATCCCCAGCGGCCCGCCCTCCACGGCGAGCTGACGGGTCAGTCCGAGCACGGCGGCCTTGCCCGCGCAGTGCGCGACCATGCCGAAGGTGCCGCTGCCGCGGAAGGCGTTGACCGAGGCGAAGTTGACGATCGAGCCGCCGCCGGACGCCTCCATGTGCGGCCAGGCGGCCTGCACGGGCAGGAAGACCACGTCCACCTCGCCCCGCATGGTCGGGGTCCACTGCGCGTCGAAGTCCATCTCCGCGGCGGTGGCCATGTGCGGGGCGATGGCGCCCGCGGTGACCAGCGCGTCGATCCGACCGTGCCGTTCGAACGCCTCGTCGGCGAAGCGCCGGGCGTCGGCGGGGTCGGTCATGTCCAGCGGCGCGAGCACGTCGACGGCGAGACCGCGGTCGGCGGCCAGCTTGCGGGTGCGCTCGGCGGCGGCCGGATCGATGTCACAGCCGACGACGGTCGCGCCCTGCTCGGCGAAGAGCAGCGCGCAGCCCTGGCCGATTCCGGCGCCGGCGCCGGTGACGAGGGCGACCTTGCCGGAGAGCCGGCCGGTGCCGGGCGCCGGGGCGGGCTGGGTTTCGGTCGTCACGGTGTCCTCCTGGGAGCGCTTGGTCCGGTGTGCCGGGTGCCGGGCACCGCCTGATGCGATCGGCCCCTGCCCCACCTTCCTAGTGTCGACAGTATCGCCAGGTCAAGCCTTTTACAGCCCCGAAAAGGCCAAACTGTCGACAGATTGCGGAGGATGAGGCATGCTCTCGCGGTGAACACGACCACAGTCCGCCCCGGGAGGGAACCGTATGAAGCACGACCGCAGGTACCGCGTCGCCGTGGCCGCAGCCGCCGGGATGACCCTGGCGGTGGCCTCCACCGGCGTCGCCGCCGCGCACGACGGCCGATCCGTCCACGCCTCCCGCTGCACGGGCACGGTGGCGTACACGCAGCTCGGTACCTCCGCGACGACCTCCACCAACCCCCGGCACGTGGTCTTCGCCGACCTCGACGGCGACGGCCGCCAGGACGTCGTGGCCGCCAACCTCGAAGGCGACTCGGTGACGGTGCTGCTCGGCCGGGGCGGCGGCACGTTCGCCCCGGGCAGCACCTACGCGGTCGGCTCCCACCCGTACCAGACGGTGGTCGCCGACTTCGACGGCGACCGCCGTCCCGACCTGGCCGTCACCGACTTCGGCGGCGCCCAGGTCAGCATCCTGCTGAACAACGGCGACGGCACGTTCGCCGCGGCCACGTCCCTGGACGTCGGCAGGGCACCGCGGGCGCTGGCCACCGGAGACCTCGACGGCGACGGCCACGCCGATCTCGTCGTCGGCGAACAGGGACCGAACGCCGTGCGCGTGCTGCTGGGCAAGGGCGACGGCACCTTCGACGACGAGGGCGACGTGGCGTCCGTCAGCTCGCCGCACGGGGTCGTCGTCGCCGACTTCGACGGCGACGGCGCGGCGGACGTGGCCACCGCGAGCGCCGGCAGCTCCGGGGTGAGCGTGCTGCTCGGCGACGGCGACGGAGGGCTCGCCACCGCGGTCACCTACCCGGCCGCCGCCCGCCTCTACTCCCTCGCCCAGGGCGACTTCGACGGCGACGGCGCCATCGACCTGGCCACCGTCAGCAACGACACCGACACCCTGGACGTCCTGCTCGGCAACGGCGACGGCACCTTCCAGGACGCCACCGCCTACACCACGCCCGCCCTGCCCGTCGCGGTCGGCTCCGCGGACCTCGACCGCGACGGCATCACGGACATCATGGTGTCCTCGCTGAAGGGCAACTCCGTCACCCTCTTCCAGGGCTCGGCCGACGGCACCGTCAGCGAGTCGGCCGAGCTCGTGGCGCCGGGCGCGTACGACGCCGCCGCGGCCGACCTGGACGGCAACCGCGTGCCGGACATCGTGGTGGCGAACAGCACCGCCGGCCAGCTGGACGTGTTCAAGGGCCACTGCGGCGCGTAGGGCCTGTCGTTCGGACCACGCCGCAGACGTGGGGTCCAGCGGGCCCGGGGGCCGGTCCGCTCACCGGCCCCCGGCCGTCGCCGG
The DNA here is from genome assembly GCF_044750285.1 of Streptomyces sp. NPDC088812. Classification (NCBI taxonomy): domain Bacteria; kingdom Bacillati; phylum Actinomycetota; class Actinomycetes; order Kitasatosporales; family Streptomycetaceae; genus Streptomyces; species Streptomyces sp. NPDC088812. Next base: position 100,193 of record NZ_JBIVJP010000014.1, read on the forward strand.
CAGCTCCACGTCGAGGGCGACCAGGAAGCGGGACACCATGCTGTACGCGGCCACCGTGGCGGTCAGTTCGACGAGTTCCGGGGTGGTGAAGTCATCGCGTACCGCGTCGAAGACGGCGGTGGGGACGTGGACGTCCCGGGTCATGGCGTCGGTGTACGCGATGACCCGGCGCTGCCGCTCGTCGAGGGCCGGGTGGCTGCCCGCGTCCGTGCCGCGGATCGCGTCGAACTGCCGGTCGCCGAGCCCGGCGGCGCGGGCGTCCGCCTCGTGGGCGGCCCACTCGTAGTCGGCCCGGTTGAGCACGGCGATCCTGAGGATCACCAGCTCGCGGATGTCGGCGGGCAGCTCGATGCGCTGCCGGATGGCGCCGAGCAGGCTGTTCCAGCCGTCCGCGAGCTGCGGGCTGTGCAGCAGCATCCGGTCCAGGGGGCGCAGGTCGCCCCCGCGCCGCTCGCGGATGCGGGCCGCGATGTCCCCGGCGCCGTCGGTACCCGGGAGTCGTGCCACGGGTCCTTCCTTTCTGGGGTGATGGGTGCAGCACGTCACGAGGGCCGGGCGGGCCCGCGCAGGACGGCCTGGCGCACGGTGTCGCCGAAGACCATGGCGGGGGTGTCGCCGGGGCCGGTGAACTCCGGCCAGGGCGGCAGTCCCGCGCCGCCCGGATCGCCCGAGGCGACGAAACGCGCCCAGGTGTCGGCCATGACGGCCGCCAGCCGCCGGTCGGTGTCCTGCCAGGGCCAGCCGGGGCGCTGCGTCAGGTTGTCCAGTACGTAGGGGAGTTCGGCGGTGTGGTACACGCCGAGGTCGGGCAGGCCGGGCGGCAGCGGGGGCCGCCGGGTGAAGCGGTACATCCAGGTGGGCGAGCCGGACGTGGTGCGGTGGGTGCGGGCCCAGTGCCATACGGGGCCCACGAACCGGGCGTCGCCGACGGCCTCGGCGTCCTGGTCGGGGGAGGCGTAGACGGTGCCCTCGTCCCGGTTGGTGCCGACCAGCAGCGGAACGGCGTGCTGGCGGCCGGCGGTGAACACGTCGTCGGTCGGCTCGGTCAGGATCCGGCCGTCGACGACCGGCCCGAAGTGACCGCGCACGATCAGCTCGACACCCGAGGTGCGGCGCAGTGCGCCGATGTCCCGGCCGCCGAATCCGTCCGCGTAGGCCAGGCCCTGCTTCTGGGCGTCGGCCTGGGCGGGCAGCGGCCCCTCGGCCCGGCCCACGCCCGAGGCGCTCTGTCCGATGGCGGCTCGGAAGAGCGGCCGGGCCTGCCGCGCGGCCATCAGGTGGCAGATGTGGGCGGCTCCCGCGGAGTTGCCCGCGAGGGTGACCCGGTCGGGGTCGCCGCCGAAGGCCGCGATGTTCTCGCGCACCCAGGCCAGGGCGGCGACGATGTCGAGCAGCCCGTAGTTGCCGGACGCGCCCGACTCGTCCTCGGCGGCCAGTCCGGGGTGGGCGAGGAAGCCGAGGGCGCCGAGCCGGTGGTTGAGGGTGACGACGACCAGGCCGCGGGCGGCCAGGGCGCGGCCGTCGTGGATGTCCTGGGAGCCGTGTCCGTAGCGGTTGCCGCCGCCGTGGATCCAGACCATCACGGGCAGCCCGGTGCCCGGTGCGGGGTCGGGTGTCCACACGTTGAGGTAGAGGCAGTCCTCACTCATCACCAGGGCCCGCCGGTCGGCGAAGTTGGTCCGGTACATGACCGAGTCGGCCGGCGGCTGCGGTTGCAGGGGGGCGGGCCCGAAGTCGTACGCGCGCCGTTCCCCCGCCCAGGGTGCGGCGGGCCGGGGTGGCCGCCAGCGCAGGTCGCCGACGGGGGGCGCGGCGAAGGGGACGCCACGGAACACGGCGACCGGTCCGTCCCACTCCCCCACCAGCCGTCCGGTGGCGGTGCGGACCCGCGGGGCGGCCGCGCCGCCGCCGCGCACCCGGGTCCGCGCCCCGCCCGCGTCCCGGCTTCCGTCCGCTTCCGGGGCACTCACGCCGGTGCCTTGTGCAGCGTGCCGTCCTTCATGATCGCCGTCAGCCGGTCGCGGTCCTGGAGGATGCGGATGTCGTCCAGCGGATCACCGTCGACGAGGACCAGGTCGGCGAGGTACCCCTCCTTCACCAGACCCAGCTCGTCGCCCATGCCCATCACCTGGCCGCCGTACTCGGTGGCGGCGCGCAGTGCCTCGGCCGGGGTGAAGCCGAACCAGTCGACGAAGAGTTCCAGGTCGCGGGCGTTGCGGCCGACCGGGTTCCAGGCGAAGCCGTAGTCCCCGCCGGGGACGACGCGGATGCCGCGCCGGACGAGTTCGGGGACGACCTGCTTCACCGACTTCTCGGTGGCCTCGACCTCCATGCCGGGCTCGGGCTCGCTGTCGGCCTCGTGCAGGTTGGCGTGGATGATGCCGGGGGTCGGGGCGACGAACAGCCGGTCGCGGGCCTCTTCCAGCAGGTCGAGGGCTTCCTCGTCGGCGAAGGTGCAGTGGTAGACGGCGCGGATGCCGTGCCGTACCGCCATCTTGATCGACTCGGCGGCGTGCGCGTGGGCGGTCAGTGACACACCGCGCTCGCGGGCCACGGCCGCGGCTGCGGCGACCTCCTCGTCGGTGAACTGCACGATCCGTGAGGTGCCCTGCACGACCGCGCTCTCGCCGGACAGCGACAGCTTGACGATGTCGACGCCCAGGTCCGCCATCTCCCCGACGAACCGGCTCACCGACGCCGGGTCGGAGGCCCGGCCGTCGACGCCGGGGAAGGTGTAGACCCCCTGCTCGCGCATGCCCGCGGTGCCCTCCCAGGAGGCGGCCTTGAAGCGCGGTCCGGGCATCCAGCCCTCGGCGAAGGCCTTGCGGGCGGCCGTCTCGGTGCGCGGCAGCCGGTTGCCGCCGGAGTAGGCGCTGGTGAAGCCGTGGTCGAGCAGGACGCGGCCGGCGTGGGCCACCAGCAGGGCCTTCTCCTCGTCGGGCTCGTCCCGGCGGCGCGAGCGGTGCTCGACGGTGGAGCCGAAGCCGAGGTGGGTGTGGGAGTCGACCAGACCGGGGATGAGGGTGCCGCCACCGCCGTCGACGATCCGGGCGCCGGTCCACCGGGCGGCGGGGATCCGGGGGGCGACGGCGGTGATGCGGTTGCCCTCGACGAGGACCTCGGCGGCGAACGGTTCGCCCCCGGTGCCGTCGAAGACCCGGACGTCGGTGAAGACGGTCGTGTCGCTCATGGTGCGCTCCTGAAGGTGTGCCGCATCTCGCCCAGTCCCCCGATCCTGCTGACGAGGGTGTCACCGGGACCTATGAAGCGTTGCGGGGTGCGGCGGTTGCCGACGCCCGCGGGGGTGCCGGTGAAGATCAGGTCGCCGGGGCGCAGCGGACAGATCGCGCTGAGGTGGGCGACCAGCCTCGGCACCGGGAAGATCATGTTCGAGGTGCGGTCGTGCTGGACGACCTCGCCGTTGAGCTCGCAGGTGAGCTCCAGGTCGTCGCGGTCGGCCAGTTCGTCGACGCTCACCAGGGCGGGTCCCACCGGGCCGAAGCCCGGGAAGGACTTGCCCAGCGAGAACTGGGCCGGGCGGCCGGCGAGCTGGACGATCCGCTCGGACAGGTCCTGCCCGACGGTGACCGCGGACACCGGCTCCCAGCCGTCTTCCTCCGGGACCCGGTGGGCGTCGCGGCCGATGACGGCGACCATCTCCAGTTCCCAGTCGACGTGTCCGGGCGGCAGGTCGACGGTGGTGTACGGGCCGGTGAGGCAGCTGGGGAACTTGGTGAAGACCAGCGGCTCGGCCGGCTCCTCGTAGCCCGCCTCGGCGGTGTGGGGGCGGTAGTTGAGGGCGACCGCGAAGATCTGGCGCGGCTCGGGCACGGGTGCGCGCAGGTCGGACTCCTTGTACGGCACGGCCGTCGCCGGGTCGACCCCGGCGGACCAGCGCCGCAGGGCGTCCCACTGGCCGAAGAGCGCGGCGGGGTCGGCGTCGAAGCCTCCGGCGGCCACGTCGACGGCGCCGTCACCGGTGAGCAGGGCCAGGCGGCCCGCGAGGTTGGCGATCCTCATGTCCTCACACCCACTGCTCGGCGGGCGGCTCGGGCGTGCCGTGCGCGTCCTGCCAGGAGACGACGCGGTTGCGCAGTACGCCGAGTCCCTCGATCTCGGCCTCGACGACGTCGCCGGGCTTGAGGTAGTTCGCGAAGGGGTCCTCGGTGCTCGCCGCGACGCCGGCGACGGTGCCGGTGGTGATGATGTCGCCCGCGCTGTAGGTCTGCGGGGAGTGGTAGGCGACCAGCTGCGGGATCGACACCGACATGCGGGAGGTGTTCGACTTCTGCCGGACGTCGCCGTTGACCCGCAGTTCCATGTCCAGGTCGTGCGGGTCGCCGATCTCGTCGGCGGTGACGATGTAGGGGCCGATCGGGCAGAAGGTGTCGATGGCCTTGGAGAAGGAGAAGACGCCGGACTCCATCTCCTTGCGCTGGATGTCGCGGGCGGTGATGTCGTTGAAGACCAGGTAGCCGGCGATGTGGTCGGCGGCCTGCTCGGCGGAGAAGAACCGGCCGGGCTTGCCGATGACGACGGCGAGTTCGAGCTCGTAGTCCATCTCCCGGGTGAGGTTCGCCGGGTACACGATGGGGTCGTCGGGGCCGATGATCGCGTCGACGTTCTGGAAGAACACGATGCCCTTGTTGACCGGGTGCGACCAGTCGACGCGTTCCAGGTCCTCGTGGTGCTCACGGAAGTTGCCGGCCGTGTGGAAGAACTTCTTGGGCACGATCGGCGCGCGTAGCCGGACATCGGCCAGGGCGAACGTCCGCCCGGTCTCCCGGACCCGGCCGTCGCACTCGAAGAACGCGCGCGTCGACGGCACGTCCAGTTCGACCACCGTGTCACCGTCCAGACGGCCCACGAGTCCTTCGTCGAACGTCACCAGTTTCATCAGACCTCCTCGTAACTGTCGACACTCAGCCTGCATCTTTCCGATATGCACGTCAAGAGGGCGGCAAAGTGTGGACACCTTGCGTGGTTGTCGATTACGGTCCCCGGCATGAAGACGATCTGGAACTTCACCGGCGCCCGCGCGCTCGTGGCCGGGGCCGGCGGGATCGGAAGCGCCGTGACCGAGGCCCTGGCGGACGCGGGGGCGGACGTGGTCGTGCTCGACCGCGATCCCGCGGGACTGGCCGGACTCGCCCGCACCGGCACGGAGAAGGCGGGCGGCACGGTCCGCGGCCTGAACACGGACCTCACCTCGGCCGGCGCCTGCCGTGACGCCGTCGCGGACGCCGTGGGATACCTCGGCGGGCTCGACGTCTTCGTGCACGCCGTCGGCGCCAACGACCGCCGGCCCGTGCTGGAGACGCCCGACGAGGTGTGGGAGCGGATCGTCGCGATCAACCTCAGCAGCGCGTTCTGGCTGGGCCGGGCGGTGGGTGAGGTCATGGTGCCCGGCGGCTACGGCCGCGTCGTCTACCTCTCCTCCGTCTCCGGCCTGCTCGCCCACCGCGACCACGCGCCGTACGCCGCCACCAAGGGCGGCGTCAACCAGCTGATGCGGGTCATGGCCCGCGAGTGGGCGCCGCACGGCGTCACCGTCAACGCGGTCGCCCCCGGTTACACCGAGACCGACCTCACCCGCGCGTACCTCGCCAAGCCCGGTATGCGGGCCTCGATGGAGGCTCTGGTGCCGGCCGGGCGTCTCGGCCGGCCCGGCGACCTGGTGGGCCCCGCCCTGTTCCTCGCCTCCCCGGAGGCCGCCTTCGTCACCGGCCAGGTGCTGTACGCCGACGGTGGCCGGACCCTCGTCTGACCCGCCCCTCCCCCCTTCGAAGGAGTCGTCATGCCCCACCCCCAGCGTTTCGCCGGAAAGACCGTGCTGGTCACCGGTGCCGGCACCGGTTTCGGTGCCGAGATCGCGGTCCGGGCCGCCCAGGAGGGCGCCGATGTCGCCGTCCACTACCGCAGTTCGCGCGCCGGCGCCGAGGCCACCGCCGAGCGGGTGACCGCGCTGGGCCGCAAGGCCGTGGTCGTCCAGGCCGACATCGCCGAGCACGCCCAGATCCGGCGGATGGCCGACGAGGTGTGGAGCGCGTTCGGCCGGCTCGACGTGGCGGTCAACAACGTCGGTGACGTGGCCCGGGAGCAGATGTCCTGGCGGGACCTCACCGAGGAGTCCGTCGACCATGTGCTCGCCGTCGACGTGAAGGGCACGCTGCTGTGCACCCACGAGTTCGGCGCGCGGATGCTGGAACAGGACGGGGGCGGGTCGATCGTCAACATCGGCTCCACCGTGGTGGCGCGCGGCAGCGCGCGGGCGCCTCAGTACGCGGCGGCGAAGTACGGGATCATCGGGCTGACCAAGTCCTACGCCCACGCCTTCGCCCCGGCCGTCCGGGTCAACGTCTTCGCTCCCGGGTTCATCGAGACGACGGCGACGCTGGGCCGCGAGGACTGGAAGGGCGGGCGCGGGGAGCAGTTGCGCAAGGCCACTCCGATGGGGCGCATCCCGGGACCGGAGGAGCTGGCCGGGGCGGCGCTGTTCCTGGCCACCGAGGACGCGCACCACATCACGGGCGGGTTCCTCATCGCCGACGGCGGCTACAACATGATCGGAGCGTGAGGGTCCGGGCCCGCGACGCCCCCGCCCGGGTCTCCGGGCGGGGGCGTCGTTCTGCGCGCCCGCACATACGGTCCGCATGACCGCATATACAGTCCGCGTGACTGCGCACACCGTCCGCGTGACTGCGCACACCGTCCGCGTGACTGCGCACACGGTCCGTGTGGCCCTACGCACGGTCCGCATGACCGCACACGCCGCGTCCCGCGCGATGACGGCACGCGCCGGAGGGCGGCCCCGCACGGTGGTGGGGGCCGCCCTCCGGCGCGTGCCGTCGGTCAGGTGCGGTCGAGCAGTTCGATGAGGTTGCCGTAGGGGTCGGTGACGAAGGCCATGAGGGCGCCCGGGCGCGGGGCCGGCCGCGGGGTCATGCCGATCCCCGCGCCGGCCGCGACGAGCCGGCCGAACTCCGCGGCCACGTCCTCGACGCACAGGCACATGTGCCCGAAGCCGTGCGTGGCCGCCGCCTCCAGCGGGTCGCCCGGCGCCGGCCCCGGCCGGGCCGAGGGGCGGTGCAGCAGTTCGACGCGCCAGCCGCTGGGGTGCAGGAGCATCACCCCGCGCAGGTCCGTGCCCGGGACGGCGAACACCGGTGCGGCCGTGAGGCCGAGGGCGGCGCGGTACCAGGAGGCGGCGGCCTCCAGGTCGGGCACCGAGATGCCCACGTGGTCGAAGCGCGTCATCGCTCAGCGCACCGCCCGCCCCGTCTTCTCCCGGCCCGCGTCCGGGCCGAGGGCGGCCGGTGCGTCGTCCTTCCCGGACGCCCGGTCGTGCCGTACCGGCGGTCCCGCGGGCGCCTGGGCCTCGCGGATCCTGGTGAGCACCCGGGTCCGCAGGTCGGTGAAGCGGGGGTCGGCACGGGTGGTGATCTGGTCCCGGTCGGTGCCGAGGCCGACGTCGAGGCTGTCGACGACCGTGGTCGGCCGGCCGCCGAGGACGACCACCCGGTCGCCCAGGTAGACGGCCTCGTCGATGTCGTGGGTGACGACGATGACGGTGATGCCGAGGTCGGCGCGGAGCGAGAGGGTGAGGTCCTCCAGGTCGAAGCGGGACTGGGCGTCGACCGACCCGAAGGGCTCGTCCATCAGCAGCACGGGCGCCTCGTAGGCGAGGCCGCGGGCGATGGCCACGCGCTGCTGCATGCCGCCCGACAGCTGCCAGGGGTACTTGTCGCCGACGCCCGCCAGGCCGACGGCGTCCAGGCACTCCTCGGCCCGCCGGTTGCGGACGGCGCGCTTGACCCCCGTGCCCTCCAGGGGGAAGGCCACGTTGTCCCGGACCCGCATCCACGGCAGCAGCGATCCGCGGTAGTCCTGGAAGACGACCGCGATGTCGGCGTGCGGCCGGGTGAGCGGTTCGTCGCCGTAGCGGATCGTGCCGGAGGTGGGCCGGATCAGGCCGGACAGACAGCGCAGCAGGGTGGTCTTGCCCGCGCCGGACGGGCCGACGATACAGACCAGCTCGCCGGGGTCGACCCGCAGCGACAGGCCTTCGATCACCCGGTGTTCGTCCGCGCCGTGGCCGAACGTCTTGCCGACGTCCTCCACGACCAGGCTGGATCCGCCCGCCCTCATGTGTCGCTGCATGACGATGTGACCTCGTTCCGGGACGTGGTCCGCCGGGCGCGCGGCGGACGCTGGTGGTACCAGCCGAGCAGCAGGTGCTCGGCCGCGAGGAGGAGCACGCTCAGGCCGTAGCCGAGGATGCCGATCAGCACGGTGCCGGCCCAGGTCTCGGGGACGGCGAAGCTCGAACCGCTCTGCAGGATGAAGTTGCCGAGGCCCACCGGGGACCCGTAGATCTCGCTGACCACCATGAGGACCACGGCGATCGACAGGGCGACGCGGACGCCGGCGAAGATCTGCGGCAGCGCGCCGGGCAGCACCACCTTCAGCAGCCGCAGCCGCCACGGGACGCGGTAGCTGCGCGCGGTCTCGTGCACGGCCGGGTTGATGCCGTGCACCCCGCCGACGGTGTTGAGCAGGATCGGCCAGAGCGAGCCGAGGGCGATCAGGAAGACCTTCGGGCCCGAGCCGATGCCGAGGGTCAGGATGATGACGGGGACGAACGCCACCGTCGGGGTGGCCCGCGCGAAGTCCAGCAGGGGGCCGGTCGCCTGCCGCAGCGCCTCGACCTCGCCGATGACGAGTCCGGCGCCGACGCCGACGACCGTGGCGACGGCCAGACCGAGGGCGATGTTGCGCAGGGAGAACAGCAGGTCGCCGACGAGCGATCCGTGCATCAGCTCCCGCCACAGGGTGGCGAGCACGTCGGTGGCCGGCGGGAAGTAGAAGCTGGTGTTGCCGGCCGTGGCGAGCAGCAGGACGGCGACGCACAGGACGGGCAGCCAGAGCTGCTTGAGCAGGGACGCCGCGAGAGCGCGCGAGGAACGCGTGGACATGAAGCCTCCCCGCCTCAGTCGGTGTGCGCCGGGGGGCGCCAGCGCAGCAGGCGCCGTTCGGCGAACTGGGACAGCAGGGTGATCGACCAGCCGATCACGCCCGCGGTGATGATGTACGCGTACGCCCGGGCCGCCGCGCCGCCCTGCTGCGCCTGGACGACCTCGTGGCCGATCCCCGGCAGCGTGGTGAGCACCTCGACGCCGATCGCCACCAGCACGGAGGTGGTCGCCGCCAGCCGCAGCCCGGTCATCACCGACGGGGTGGCGCTGGGCAGGATGACCTTGCGGAATCGCAGGTGCCGGGGGACGCGGTAGGCGTCCATCGTCTCCGCGATCATGGGGGTCACGGACCGGGCGCCGTACTGGGCCTGGAGGAACACGGGGAAGACGCAGGCGAGGAGGACGACCGTGGTCTTCATCGCCGGTGTCGACCCCAGCACCAGCAGGAACACCGGCAGCAGGGCGATCACCGGGAAGGACCGCAGGACGTCCACGAGCAGCCGCGACGACTGCTCGGCGGCCGCGTAGGTCCCCGTGACCAGGCCCAGCGGGACGCCGATGACGGCGGCGGCGGCGAAGCCCGTCACCGCGCCGTTCAGGGTGTCGCCCACCGCCTGCCAGTAGGCGGGGCTGCCGAGCAGTCCGGGGAACTGCCCGAACACCGCGGCCGGGCCGGGCAGCGCCGTGGCGCTCACCAGGCCGGCCGCCGCGAGCGCCGCCCAGAGGACCAGGACGGCCAGGAACGCGGACAGCTGGAGCATCGGGAGCACCCGGCGTCCCGGACTCCCGGCGCCGGCGCGCCGCGCGGGGCGCTCCCGGTCCGGGGCCGGACGCCGGCCCGTCGTGGTTGTGGCCATGGTGGTGTCTACCTCTGCCGTCGTCAGCCGCCGGACGTGACCGTCGGAGCCTTGTCCCAGTAGATGGCGTCGTCCTTGGGGGCACTGCTGAGCAGTCCGTAGTCGTGCATCTTGTTGATGACGGTGCGCATCACGGTGGTGTTGATGTTCTTGTCGTAGTAGGAGATCTCGGAGTTCTCGATGTAGTCGGCGGACAGCTGCGTGTACTGCTTGTCGATGGCCTTGACGGCGTCGGGGTGCGCGTTGGCGTAGGTGATGGCCTTGGCGATGGCGGCGGTGAACTTCTGCGCCGTGGCGGTGTTCTTCGACAGGTACTCCTGGGTGGCGAAGAGCACGCCCTGGGTGATGCCGGGGAGGTCGTTCATCCCGTTGCCGACCGAGCGCAGGCCCGCCTGCTTGCCGGCCGCGTAGAAGGCGCCGAAGGAGTAGACGGCGTCGGTCTTGCCGGTGGTGGCGGCGTCGGTGAGGGAGGTGGTCGGCAGGGAGACGAACTTGACCTTGTCCGGGTCGCCGCCGTCCTTCTCGACGAGGTACTCGACGATGAACTGGATGGTGCCGCCCAGGGCGGACAAGCCCACGGTCTTGCCCTCCAGGTCGGAGAAGCTGGTGATGGAACTGTCCTCCTTCACCAGCAGTCCGTCGGTGGGGTCGGTCTTGGTGGTGGCGGAGACGAGGCCGGTGGCGATGCGGATGGGCATGTTCTTCGCGGCTCCCTTGAGGAAGCCGGAGCTGTCGGTCATCGCGAACTGGGCCTCGCCGTTGAGGACGGACGGGGCGTTCTGCGAGGTGTCCTGGGCGCCCGCCTTGATGGTGACGTCGAGGCCCGCGTCCTTGAAGAAGCCCTGCTCCTCGGCGATGTACAGCGGCTCGAACAGCGCGCCGTTGGAGCGGAGCACGGTGATCTTCGTGGTGCCGTCGCCGCTGTCGGCGGAGGTGGCGGCGTCCTCCGCTCCGCAGGCGGCGAGCGGGGCGGTGACGGCGAGGGCCACGACGCCGACGGCGAGGCGGCGGAACGGGCTTCTCGGGCTTCGCGTGCTCTTCGGCATGAGGGGTGTGCTCCTTTGCACGGGGTGGTGGCTTCGCCGGCGGTGACGGCTCTGCACGGTGGGGGCGGCTCTGCGGGGTGGGGGCGGCTCTGCGGGTGGGGGCCGGTACGGGCGGGGCGGTCCGGGGCGGGTTCGGCTCGGGCCGGCCGGGGCGGGTTCGGCTCGGGCCGGCCGGGGCGGGGGCGCCGGAACGGGTCCGTACGGCCCTACGCGCGGGCGGCGGCCGCGAAGGCGGTGGTGGACTCGGCCGGGGTCATGTAGGTCCGGAAGATCCCGTCGGGGTCGTACACGCCGCGGATCTTCTCCAGCCGCTCGGCGTTCTCGGCGCTGAGGCCGAGGTCGGGGCGGTCGGCGAGGTTGTTGTCGGAGAACTGGAGTCCTTTGGACAGGTGCTGGACGGCGGCCAGGGAGCCGTGCACCCAGTTCTCGTGCCGCAGGTCGTCGGCCGGGTCGCTCCAGCCGGCGTTGGGCGAGAGGTAGGCCTTGGCCTGGGCGGACCAGCAGGCGTCGGGGCGCGGCGGGTAGTGGCCCCACAGCATCCACAGCACGAAGCTGGTCCCGTCCGGGGTGCCGTCCAGTACCGGACGGGCGGCGCGGAGGATCTCGTCGGCTGAGCCGTCGGCCCAGACACCGTCCACGGCCCAGCGCAGCCCCTCGGGGTTGAGCCGGTCGGCGATGTCGTACAGCTCCTCGATGGTGGTGGGCTCGCTCGTCACGGCCTTGAGGGCCCGGTCGCGGAAGGGTGCGTCCTCCAGGGGGGCCAGTGCCTCCGGGCCGTGCTCGGGGGTGCAGAAGGCGGTGGCGGTCAGGGAGACGGCGGGGGCGCCGAGGCCGGGGGTGAAGCCGGCCTTGGCGGAGAACTCCACGGTGGTGGGCAGCCGCTCCAGGAGGTCGTAGGACCAGGCGAGCACCTCGTCGCGGAGGGCGAGGGGGTAGCTGTGCACGGTCCGCCTGATCTCGGTCGGGCGGTCGTGCAGGGCGAGGTGGAAGCGGGTGACGACGCCGAAGAACCCGGGGCCGCTGCCCCGGGCCGCCCACAGCAGGTCGGGGTGGGTCTCGTCGGTGGCGTGGACCAGGGTGCCGTCGGCGAGGACCACGTCGATCGCGCGGATGCTCAGACAGGCCGGCCCGAGGTGCCGGGAGTTCCAGCCGTAGCCGCCGCCGAGGATGAAGCCTCCGATGCCCACGGTGGGGGCGTGGCCGGTCGGGAAGAACAGGCCGTACGGGGCGAGGGCCCGCTGGATCGCGGGTCCCTTGGCGGAGGGCTGGACGGCGGCGGTGCGGGTGCGCGGGTCGACGGTGATCTCTTGCAGGCGCGAGAGGTCGACGAGCAGTCCGCCGTCGCGCACGCCGTTGCCGACCCAGCTGTGCCCGCCGGAGCGGACGGAGACCCGCAGGCCTTCGGCCCTGGCGAGCCGTACGGCCGCGACGACGTCCTGCTCGTCCTCGGCGAGGACGATGACGTCGGGGAACCGGTCCGGTTTGCGCTCGTTCCACACGGCGTCGAGGCGGGCCGTCTCATAGCTCGCATCACCACGTCGGATGACAGGTCCGCGCGGGGAGGGGGCAGGATGGGGATCGGGCGTCCTGGACAAGTGCGGCTCCTTGGGTGGTGCAGACATTCGGAACGGTACTGTCGACACAAATTGAGGGTCAAGGGGCTGTACGCCGCCTATTTGGCCTTTCTGTCGACACTAGGCCGGGTGTTGAGTCGCCGGTGGGCGGCGAGGGCCGTGGTGGACTCCTCGGGGGACAGATAGGCGCGGAACAGCCCCTGCGGGTCGTACCGGCGCCGCAGCCGCTCCAGCCGCTCCGCCTGTTCCGGCTCCAGCCCGTGGGCGGGCCGGTCGGCGGGGTTGGCGTCGGCGAACTGGGTGCCGTGGGCGACCGGGGCCATCGCCCGCAGCGCGCCGTGCGCCCAGGTCTCGTGGCGCAGGTCGTCGGCGGGGTCGTCCCACACCGCGTTCGGCGAGAAGTACAGCCGGTCCTGGGTGGACCAGCAGGCGTTCTCCCGGGTGGCCTGGCCGCCCCACAGCATCCAGAGCAGGAAGCTGTCCCGGCCCGGCAGGGAGTCCAGCACGTCGCGGCCGGCGTCCAGCACCCGGTCCACCGGCGCGCCCGTCCACACCCCGTCGACGGCGTAGCGCCTCCCCTGCGGGGTCAGGGCGTCGGAGAGGGCGTACAGGTCGTCCAGGGTCGAGGGCGCCCGCTCGGTCCTGCGCAGGGCGTGGTGCAGGAAGGGCGCCTTCTCCAGGGGCTCCAGCATCTCCGGCCCGTGCCCGGGGGTGCAGAAGGCGGCGGCGGTGATCATCGTGGTGGGACGCGGCACCCCCGGGGTGAAGGCGACCTTCGCCGACAGCTCCAGCGAGTCCGAGAGCGCGGGCACGGTCTCGTAGGTCCAGGCCAGCACCTCGTCGCGCAGTTCGTAGGGGAAGACGTACGCGCTGCGCAGGATGCGGTCGTAGGCCGGGTAGACCCGCAGGTGGAAGCGGGTCACCACGGCGAAGAAGCCGGGCCCGGAGCCGCGCACCGCCCACATGAGGTCGGGACGGGTCTCGTCGGTGGCGTGCACCAGGGTGCCGTCGGCCAGGACGGCGTCGACCGCCTCCACGCTGAAGCAGGCCGGTCCCAGGCTCCGGCTGTTCCAGCCGTAGCCGCCGCCGATCAGGAAGCCGCCCACGCCGACGGACGGGCAGTGGCCGCTGGGGAAGACCAGGCCCTCGGCGTCGAGCAGCGCGTTGAAACGGGACCCCTGGACGGCGGGCCGGACGGTGGCGCGGCGGCGGGGGGCGTCGATGACGACCTCGTCGAGGGCGGAGAGGTCGATCAGCAGACCGCCGTCGCGCACGCCGTTGCCGATCCAGCTGTGCCCTCCGGAGCGGACGGAGACCCGCAGGCCGCGGGCGGCGGCCCAGCGCACGCCCTCCTGGACGTCGCGGTCGCCGGCGGCGAGGAGGATGGCGTCGGGGTGCCGGTCGGGCTTGCGCTCGTTCCAGACGGCGCCGAGCCGGGCGTCCTCGTAGCCGGGGGCGCCCCGGGTGAGGAACGTACCGTCGAAGAGGGTCATGTGCGCTCCTCGGGACGTGCGGGGGATTCGGAGGACTCAGAGGGTCCGGGCGGTCCGGGCGGTACGGGCGGGAAGTCGAAGAGGTCGGCCGGGTTGTCGACCATGAGGCGGCGCAGCAGGACGGGGTCGGGGGCGATGTCGGCCAGCAGGTCCACCAGCAGTCCGTCGTCGGGGGCGGCGCCGTCGATGTTCACGTGCGGGTAGTCCGTGCCCCACACCACGCGCTCGGGCGCGTGCGCCACGAACGACGCGGCCAGCGCCACGGCGTCCGTGTAGGGCGGACCCTGCCGGGAGACCCGGTCCACGCCGCTCACCTTGAGCCAGACGTCACCGGTGTCGAGGAGGGAGCGCAGGCTGCGCAGGGCGGGGCTGCGCGGCCCGTCCGCGAGGTCGACCCGGGCGAGATGGTCGACGATCACACGGCCGGGCAGGGAGCGGATCAGGGACTCGTGGGCGACGACCTCGGCGCCGGTGAGGTGGAGTTCGACGGCCCAGCCGAGGCCGTCGACGCGCTCCAGCACGGAGTCGATCTCCTGGCGGGTGGGCGCGGTGCGCAGGTGCGGCAGGAAGTTGAGGCGGAAGCCGCGGACTCCGGCGCGGTGGAGCCGTTCGATCTCCGCCCGGGTGGTCCGCTCGCCGATCAGGGCGACCCCGCGCAGCCGGCCCCGGCCGGCCGTCAGGGCGTCCAGGAGCGTCCGGTGGTCGGAGCCGTTGCAGGACGACTGGACGACCACCGCCCGGGTCAGGCCGAGGTGGGCGTGGAGGGCGGCGATCTGCTCCTTGGGGGCGTCGACCGGGGTGAAGGTGCGCTCCGGGGCGTACGGGAAGACGGCGGCCGGGCCGAGGATGTGGCAGTGCGCGTCGCAGCTGCCGGGCGGCAGCGCCAGCGTGGGTCTGCGGGGCGCCGGGTGCGGGGGCGGGCAGCCCGGCGAGGGGGCCGAGCGGGCCGTGTGGAGGGCGGGTTCAGTCACAGCGCGCCGTCATTCCGCCGTCGACGACGATCTCCGTACCGGTGACGAAGCGGGCCTCCTCGGACGCCAGGAAGAGCGCCGCGTACGCGGTGTCCCGGCCGTCGCCCATGAAGCCGAGCGGGATGCGGGCCTGCCGCTGGGCGAGGAGCTTGTCCACGTCGCCGCCGGCGCGCTGGTGGGCGAGGCGCGCCTCGACCATGGGGGTGTGCAGTTGCCCGGGGACGACGGTGTTCACCCGGATGTTGTCGGGGGCGTACTGGACGGCGGTGACGCGGGACAGCTGGATGACCGCGGCCTTGGCCGTCGCGTAGCCCACCTGGGCGGCGCCGGTCCAGCGCAGGCCGGACGCCGAAGCGGTGTTGACGATCGCTCCCCCACCGCCGCGCCGCATGATCGGGACGATGTGCTTGCAGGCCAGGAAGGCGCTGGTGAGGTTGGTGCGCAGCTGGCCGTCCCAGTCCTCCAGGGACAGTTCGGCCGCGCCGCCGGCCCGGGAGCCGCCGACGTTGTTGACGAGGATGTCGATGCGACCGGCCTGCCGCTCGGTCCGTGTGAAGAAGGCCTCGACGGCGTCCGGTTCGGTGACGTCGAGCAGGTGGGTGTGCGCGGTGCCTCCCTCCTGCCGGATCTGCTCGGCGGTGACCGCCAGGGACTCCTCGTCCCGGTCGGTCAGGTGCACGGTGGCGCCTTCGCGGGCGAAGACGACGGCGGTGGCGCGGCCGTTGCCCCAGCCGGGGCCGACGCTGCCGGCGCCGCTGATGACGGCAATGCGCCCGGCCAGACGGCCGGGGCGTGCGGGGGGCACGTCCTGGGTCACGGGTGTCTCCTTCGTTCGGGCTGGGTCCGGGTGGGGGGTGAGGGTCCGGGCCGAGCGTGGGGGCGGGAGGCGCGTGGTCGACACCCGCGGGGGTCGCACGGCGCGTGAGGCGGGAAGGTCGGGCGTCGGGCGCGGGGTCCGGACGGGACGTGGGATCGCCCGACTGTCGACAGTCTCACGTAGTGTCGACAGAAAGTAAACACCGAGGCGTGTTAATGCAGCTCAGCCATGGACCTCGTTCGCAGAATTCCGCATTAGTGTCGACAGCTGATGGGCGACAGTGTTTGAATGGCACTCCGCCAGACCCGTCGTCGCACGTTCGTTCTCCGGAGGGATCCATGGACAAGCCGGCCGTCTTCACCGACGAGGAGATCGCCCGCTTCCGCGCGGAACTCGCCGTCCGCCGCGCGCCGGGCGCGTACGAGCCGGGGCGCTGGTCGGTGAGCCCGCTGACCCGCCGCCCCGACGTACGCGGGCCGATGCCGGAGTCGGTGCGGCTGCGCGACGCCACCCTGCGGTCGGTGGAGACCCTGCCGGGCGTCGTCGCCTCCACCGAGGCGAAGGAGGCGTACCTGCGCCGGCTCGTCGGGGCCGGTGTCCGCGAGGTGGTCACCGCCGGCCTCGCCCGACGGGACGACAAGGCGCTGCGCGCCGAGGTCGAGGTCGTCAAGGGCGAGAACCCCGACTGCCGGACGGTGCTGCCGCTGCCGCGCACCACCGAGGACGTCGACCGGGCCGCCGACGCGGGCTACGACGCCGTGCAGATCTGGGTCCAGGGACTCGGCGAGGCCTCCCGGATCTACCAGCCGGCGGCCTACGCGCAGGCCTGGCAGGGGGAGGACCGGCGCGGCCAGGACGCTCCCCGCGACCGCGCGGACGTCCTCGCCCGCGCCGTGCCCCTGATCCGGCACGCCCGTTCCCGCGGACTGGACGCCGTCGTCCCGATGCTGATGGTCTCCTACCTCACCGACGAGATCCTCGAGGAGTCGGTGACCGCACTGACCGGCGCGGGCGCCACCGAGCTCACCCTCTTCGACGGGCCGGGCGCCATGAGCCCCGAGGCCTACGCCCATCTGGTCGCCCGCACCGGGGAACTCGCCCCCGGTGTCGACATCGGCCTGCACCCGCACAACACGTTCGGGCTGGCGGTCGCCTGCTCCCTGGCCGCCGTCCGCGCCGGAGCACATGTCGTCGAGCTGTCGGTCAACGGCTACTGCGGCGGCCCCGGCAACGCCGATCTGGCCGCCACCGCGCTCGCCTTCGAGGCCCTGTACGACGTGCGCACCGGCCTCAGGACCGAACGGCTCACCGAACTCGCCCGCGCGGGCGAACGGCTGACGGGCTACCACCTCGCCTGGAACCACCCCGTGACCGGTACCCACGCGTTCTCCTGGGGCGGCATGGACATCATCACCCAGGAGACCGCGGTCGACCCGCTGCTGCACAACTGCCTGGAGCCCGCCCTCGTCGGCAACGCGCGCACCGTCCCCTTCACCCCCGACAGCGGCCCCTACACGCTCGCGGACAAACTGGCCGCGCTCGGTGTCGACATCACCACCGCCCAGGTGGACGCCGTCCTGCACCGGGCCCGCGACCTCATGGCGCGGGAGGGCCGGCTGCTCACCGACGCGGACCTCGCCGCACTGGCCCGCGAGGCGGTGGACCCGCCCGGGGACACCGCCGCCGGCCCCGCGGACCGGTGAAGCCACCCGGACCGAGCACCCACCTCACCGCCCCCCTGCCGACACCTGCGCGTACGGAGCGAACCGTGTCCCCGACCCCACCCGGCCGGCTGCCCCTCCTGCACCCCGCCCGCCTCTCCCCCGCCCAACGGGCCCTGTACGAGGAGATCACCGGCGGCCCGCGCGGCGACGGCCCGCAGCCGTTCGCCCTCACCGACCCCGAAGGGCGCCTCAACGGCCCCTTCAACGCGATGCTGTTCAGCCCCGGGCTGGGCCGCGACCTCCAGGCCCTCGGGGCGGCGATCCGCTACCGCACCGCCCTCCCGCCCAGGGTCCGCGAGACCGCCGTCCTCGTCGTCGCCGCTGTGTGGGACAGCGCCTTCGAGCGCCACGCGCACGAGCCGGCGGGCCGGGCCGCCGGGCTCACCGACACCGAGGTACGCGCCCTGCGCGAGGGTCGCGACCCGGGCTTCACCGACCCCTACGAGCGGGCCGCGTGGTCCGCCACCCGGGTCCTCGCCACGCCGTCCGACCCGCTCGACGACGACTGGTACAGGGCCGCGCACGCGGCCCTGGGCGCAGCCGCCCTCTTCGAACTGTCCACGCTCGTCGGCTACTACGCCACCCTCGCCCTGCAACTGCGCCTGTTCCGCGTGCCCGTGCCGGACCCACCCGGCGACCGGGCCCTGCCGGTGAAGGAGTCCCGTCCGTGAACAAGGTCCGCGCCACGGCCGCCGAGGCGGTCCACGACATCACCGACGGCTCGTCACTGGCCGTCGGCGGCTTCGGCCTGAGCGGGGTGCCGGACGTCCTGATCGCCGCCCTGTACGCCCGGGGCACCACGGGGCTGTCGGTGGTGTCCAACAACTGCGGTGTCGACGGCGCCGGGCTCGGAGTGCTGCTCGACGCCGGCCGGATCGCCCGGGTCACCGGCTCGTACGTGGGTGAGAACAAGGAGTTCGCCCGGCAGTACCTGTCCGGCGAACTGGAGGTCGAACTCGTGCCCCAGGGCACCCTCGCCGAACGGCTGCGCGCCGGGGGCGCCGGCATCCCGGCGTTCTACACCCCGGCCGGTGTCGGCACGCAGGTCGCGGACGGCGGTCTGCCCTGGCGGTACGCGCGGGACGGCTCGGTCGCCGTCGTCTCGCCGCGGAAGGAGAGCCGGACGTTCGGCGAGCGGATCCACGTCCTGGAGCACGGCATCACCACCGACTTCGCGCTGGTCCGCGCGTGGCGCGGCGACCGGCACGGGAACCTGGTCTTCCGCAGGGCCGCGGCCAACTTCAACCCCCTGGCCGCGATGGCCGGCCGCGTCACCGTCGCGGAGGTCGAAGAACTGGTCGAACCGGGTGCCCTCACCCCCGAAGAGGTCCATCTGCCGGGCGTGTTCGTACAGCGGGTCGTCGCCCTCACCCCCGAGCAGGCCGGCGCCAAGAGGATCGAGAAGAGGACGGTGCGCGACTGATGGGCTGGACCCGCGAACAGATGGCGGCCCGCGCCGCCGAGGAGCTGACCGACGGCTCGTACGTCAACCTGGGCATAGGGCTGCCGACGACGATCCCGGACCACCTGCCCCCGGACGTGCGAGTGGTCCTGCACTCGGAGAACGGCATCCTGGGCACCGGCCCCTACCCCGCCGAGCGGGAGGTCGACCCCGATCTGATCAACGCCGGGAAGGAGACGGTGACCGTGCTGCCCGGCGCCTCGTTCTTCGACTCGGCGCTGTCCTTCGCCATGATCCGGGGCGGACACATCGACACCGCCGTCCTGGGCGCCCTCCAGGTGTCCGCCCGCGGCGACCTGGCCAACTGGAGCGTCCCGGGCAGGATGATCAAGGGCATGGGGGGCGCCATGGACCTGGTGCACGGCGCCCGCCGGGTGATCGTCGTGATGGAGCACACGGCCAAGGACGGCACACCGAAACTCGTCGACACGTGTTCGCTGCCGCTCACCGGCCGCGCCTGCGTGCACCGCGTCATCACGGATCTGGGCGTCTTCGACATCACCCCGGACGGCCTCGCGGTCGTCGAGACCGCCCCGGGGGTGACGGCCGACGGCCTCGCGGCCCGCACGGGCGCGCCGCTGCGGCCGGCGGCCTCCGCCGGCGCCGGGCGGCCGCAGCGACGTTCTCCGCGCTGAAGCCGTACTCCCGGAAGGGGAAACACCGTCAGCGGCACCCCGTGCGAGCACCACGCGGTCCTGCGGGCCATCCGCGACCGCGACCCGGAGGCCGCGGACCGGGCGATGGCCGAGCACATGCGCATGGCCGGCGCGCGTCTGCGCGCCACGATGGACAGCACCCCGTAGCCGGGGCCGCCGCCCGTCCCCGCGCGGGGACGGGCCCGGGGGGTCACAGACTGTCGCAGGTCTCCCGTACGTAACCGGAGTCGCCCCGCGGAACCACGTCCCGGTCCCGCAGGACGACACTGATCTCGTCGCCCCAGCCCGCGCAGGCCCGCTCCATGCCCCGCTCCTCGTACTCGACGTCGACGACGTGCCGGCCGAACGCGTCCGTGTAGGCGTCGCACTCGTCGTACCTGCCGCACTCCTCCGCGACGGCGAAGTCCAGGCCGACCTCCTCGCGGTCGGCGGCCAGGTCCGGTGTGTTCTTCTGCGCGACGGCCAGCCCCTCGGCGTGCGCGTGGGCGGCCAGCAGGGCGAGGAACGCCTTGGCGTCGCCGGCGGTGAGCAGGCCGTCGGGAGCGCGGGTGTAGGTGTCGTAGTTGTCCGGTTCGACGGCGTCGAAGCCCTTGTCCGCGCACGTGTCGATCCAGGCGTTCACCTTGCGGGCCACCCGCTCTCGCTTGGCCGCGGTGCGGATGTCCAGAAGCGCCTCGTCCCAGTCCGGGTCGACGACCACCTCGCCGTCCGCGTCGCGCAGCAGCAGGTCGTCGTCCCACTCCCCCTCCGCGTCCGGCTGGGCCTGGAAGGCGTTGACGTAGCAGATGGAGTACGTCCCCGGGGCGGGGGACGCCGTGTGGTCGCGGGCGACGATCGAGGTGCCGGCGGGCGGGGGGTAGGCGCCGCCGAGCTGGTAGTCGAAACCGCCGTGGACGGGGGGAGGCGTCACCTCCGCCGTGGCCGGCTTCCCCTCGGGGTCCCCGGAGCCCCCGGAGTCCCCGGAGGCGGAGCAGGAGGCGAGCAGGAGCGAGACGGCGGCGGCCGCCACCAGTGCCGTCGTGGACCGGCGCGGACGGACGTGCGGCAGGTGCAGGGACAAGCGGGCTCCCGACGGAGGGGGCACGTCCCCGCCTCGGACGCGCACGGCGCTCCTGGCGACTCGGTCCGGACTCACGGCCCCCTGGTGCCTCGTCGGCCCGGGGTCGCATCACCGGCTGGGCATGCCACTACTGCCGGACCGGCACGGCCCGACGTGCGGGAACGTAATCGATCACGAAACGGCCCGTCAAACGAGCACGGCGGCGGGGCCGGGCCCAGGCGCCCGGCGGGGCGGGCCGGGGCCGTGCGGAGGCGATCCGGCGGCGGGGTGAGGGGCGTGCGGCGGCGGGGCGGGGGCGGGGCGAGGGGCGTGCGGCGGCGGGGCGGGGGCGGCGCGGTGAGGCCCGGCGACGGGCCGGCGGCGATCCGGGGACGAGCCCGGCGGCGGGCCGAGAGCCGGGCGGTGAGGCTCGGCGACGGGCCGAGGATGGGACTGCGGCAGGCCGAAGGCGGTGCAGTGAGACTCGGCGGCGGGCCGAAGGCGGCCCGGTGAGGCTCGGCGGCGGCCCGGCGGCAGGCCGGGGCGGCGGCAGGCCGCGGCGGCGGCAGGCCGGGGCGGCGGTGGGGCGGGTCGGCGGTGGGGCGGGTCGGCGGCAGGCCGGGGCGGCGGTGGGGCGGGTCGGCGGTGGGGCGGGTCGGCGGTGGGGCGGGTCGGCGGTGGGGCGGCGGTGGTCCTGTGGGCCGTCGGCGTCGGCGGCGCGGTGGGGAGGGGGCGGCTGCCGTGGGGCGCCGCCGGTCGCCGGCCCGGTCGCGGCCGCCTCATCTCGGGCGGGGAGCCGGTCCGCCGCGGTCGGCGGGAGTGTGTGCCGTCGCGGCGGCCCTCGCTCGTGCGGCTCGGGCCGTGGGCAAGTAGCGCAGTCGTTCCGGCAGCAGCGGGACGACGGTGCGGACGACGGCGCCGAGGCGTTTCAGCCGGCGTTCGTCCCGTGACGTCCAGGGCACGCCGAGGCGGTCGCGGGCGGCGGGCGGGAGGAGGCCGGCGGTGACGAAGACGTGCAGACGGGCGAGCGGGCGCCGCAGGACCGGCCAGAGCCGGCGCAGCAGCGCACCGGCGCCCGGGGGCGGCGGCACGGGGCGACGCGGGTCGAGCAGTTCGTCCACCACGGCCGTCCGCTCCAGTTCCCGGTCGACCATCGCGTCGAAGTAGGGCCAGAACTCCTCGGGCGTCTTCGGCATGTCCCGGGGGTGGATACCGAGGATGCCGCCGAGCTGGAGCAGTTCGTCGTAGAGGCGGCGTTCGTCGTCGGGGGCGAGCGGGCGGGAGAGGTAGCGCGCCGCCCGCAGGAAGACGGGGTAGGCGGTGGCGTGCACCCAGGCGTAGTAGGCGGGGGTGAGCGCGTGGTAGGAGCGGCCCCGGCTGTCGGTGCCGCTGATGGTCTTGTGCAGACGGCGCAGCCGGCGCCCTTCCTCGATCGCCCGCTCGCCGCCGTACACCCACAACTGGAGTGATTCCAGGGATCGTTCGGCCCGCCCCCAGGGGTCGGTGCGGAACACCGAGTGGTCGTCGACACCGGCGCCGACCGCCGGGTGGGCGACCTGGAGGACGAGCGCGGCGGGCAGCGACAGCAGGAGGCGCACGTCGCCGGCGATGTCCCAGAGGATGGTGTCAGGGGCGAGCGGGGTGGGCCCGGTGGTGGCCTTCACGTCACCACGCTCCCAGCGGGCGCCGCGCGGCGGGCTCGGTGCCCGGACGGTGGGTGGCCCAGTAGGCGATGGCAAGGGTGCCCGAGATGCGGAGCGGGGGCGGGACGAGCAGCATCAGCAGCCGTACCAGCAGCGCGAAGCGCCGCAGGGCGCGCTCCTGCCGCCGGCTCCAGGTGAGGTGGAGCCGGTCGCGCAGGCGGGGCGGCAGGGCTCCGACGGTGACCAGCAGGGCGTAGTGGGCGGCGATCTGCGCGACGGGCCGCCAGAGCAGGTTCGGGAGCCGGGCGAAGGGCTTGGCGGGGTGGGCGAGTTCGTCGAGGACGTCCTGCACGGACCGGTTGTGCTCCAGCCGGTGGTCGACCATGTCGTCGTAGTAGGCGCTGAAGGCCGCCCAGTCCGGGGGCAGGTGGTGGTCCTTGAGGCCCCAGACCCGTCCGACGTCCCGCATCTCGCGGTAGTACTCCTCGAGCTCCTGGTCCGTCATGCCCTTGCCGAACAGGCGCTGCGCGTCGACCGGCCCCTTGACGAGGGTCGCGTGCACCCAGTGGTAGGCCTCCGGGTTGAGGGCGTGGTAGCGGCGGCCGGCGGAGTCGGTGCCCTTCATCCCGGCGTGGACGTGGAGCAGGCGCCGCGCCTCCGCGGTGGCGGCGCGCTGCCCTCCGTAGACGACGGTGCTCAGCGAGAGCAGGGTACGGATCAGCCGGGGCCAGGGTTCGGCACGGAAATTGCTGTGGTCCGCGACACCGGCGCCGACGACCGGGTGCGCGACCTGGAGGAGCAGCAGCTGGGGCGCCATGAGGGTGGAGCGGGCGTCACCGAAGTGGCGCCAGGCCATTCCGCCCCGGCGCGGCGCCCTCACCTCGGAGGAGGGGGCGACGCCCTCGCCGGGTGCGGGTTCCGGGCCGGCGGACATGTGCGGCAGAGCGGTCATGACGCCTCCGTTTCTCCGTGGTGTCCGGAGTATTGACGCGCCTCGTGAAACAAGTCAATAGTTTTTGTATCTTCGACTCAGCGATGACATCCGATGACACCCGACGGCACCCCATGGCCCCGACGGCGCCCCATGGTCCCGATGACCCCGATGGCCCCCGAGAGCTCGCCGCCATCGCTCCAGCCCTGCGGAAGGGATTCCCCATGAGTGACATGAGTGACAGATACTCCTATAACCGGACGAATACCCCGGGTGCGGGTCGTACGCACTGGAAGCGCAGCGCCGTCATGTTCGTCCCGTGCGCCCTGGCCGTGGGAGCGCTCGGCATCGCCCTCGCCCAGGGCGCGCTCGCCGCCTCCTTCGCGGTCTCCGGCGCCGCGTTCAAGGTCTCGGCGTCCGAGGTCACCGCGGAGGGCGTGTCCTCGTTCCCCTCCTCGATCGGCAGCTCGGCGAGCGACGCCAAGCCGGTCCTGCTGGCCGCCGTGAAGGGCGGCACGGTCTCCGACGTGTGCGTCTCGCTCAAGCAGACACTGCCGCTGGTCGGGGACATCACCATGCTGGTGCACTCGGGGGCGGACAAGCCGCTCGAGGGCAGCGACCTCGTGGTGAACGCGGACGCCCTCACCGGCGGCGGTGGCAAGGTCACCGGCGTCCAGGCCGGCCGGGACGCCTCCACCCTGACCGGCGCGCCCGGCGTGACCGGCCCCGAGGGCACGTTCGGCGTCCAGGCGAGCACCGCCGTCGCCCATGACGTGCGGAGCACCGCGTACTCCGCGAACGGGGGCACCCTGACGCTGGAGAAGCTGGAGATCGAGTTCAGCCGTTCCGGCAAGCAGTGCTTCTGACGGCGACGACGGACGGACTCGGTCATGTTCAGCTTCGTCTTCGGCTTCCTGTCGGAACTGGCCCGTGAGACCGGCGACTGGTTCGACCGGATCCTGCCCGCGCCCCGGCTGCGCCGCTCCCTGCGCGGCTGGCGTCGAAGGCGGCCGTTCTGGGCGGCGGTGTGGGTCATCGCGGGCGGCGTCGAGATGGTCGCCATCCCGCTGGCCCCGCTCCCGCTGATGATCAGGATCGGGGTGGGCGCCATGTCGGCCGCCGGCATCAGCCTGGTCCTGATCGCGGGCGGCCTGTTCTTCCTCTTCAAGCCGGACCAGCGGATGTTCGTCTCCGTCGTCACCGCGATCGCCTCGCTGACGTCGATGGCGACCACGAACCTCGGCGGCTTCGGCATCGGCATGCTGGCCGGCCTGATCGGCTCCTCGATGGCGTTCGGCTGGATGCCCGACCCCGAGCGGACGACGGACGGCGAGCGGACGGGGGACGGCGACGGCCCGGATGCCCGCTCCGGGCCCCCGGACGCCGAGCGGGACGCCCGACCGGCCACGGCGGTGACGGCGGCGACGGTACCGGTCGCGGCGGAGACGGCCGACGCCGTGACCGGCGGAGCGGACGCCCGGGGGGAGGGCACCGCCCCAAAAGCCCGTGAGGGCCGCGCCCGCTCCGGCGGCCGCCCCGGGCCCGTGCGGGGCGCGGTCCTCTTCGTGGTGAGCGCGGTGGTGGCGGCCGGGCTCCCGGCCGCCGGTACCGCCGCCGCGGCACCGGGCACGGACGTGTTCCCCCTCCCCTGGCCCACCCTCACCTGGCCGTGGGAGTCCGCCGGAACGCCCTCCCCCACCCCCGCCCCGACCGGGTCGGCGAGCGGCGGCCGGGCCTCCGGCAGCACGGGCCCGGCCGCGCCCACCCCCACCACCTCCGGCTCCACCTCCCCCTCGACCCCGCCCGCCCCGGAGGAGGACGACGGCAAGGCGACCGAGGAGGAGGCGGGAGAAGAGGAGGAGAAGGCCGACGCCGCCCAGGTGACGCTCCCGTGCCTCACCGGCGTCGACACCGGCGGACTCCCCGACCCCGACCAGGAGTTGGCGGAGGCCACACCCGGCGAGACCGCCGACGACCCGGACGACCTCACCGCGCTGCGCCCGCCGATCGTCATCGGCGACCAGCCGGGCCGCCCGCGGGCCACCTACCCGATCAGCCCGCTCTACCCCGAGGTCGGCGCCGACACCCTGACCGCCTACGGCGCCATCATCCACGGCGCCACCTACCTGCCCACCGCCGACGGCCGGCGGATGAAGGTGCTGTGGGTGCACGCCGACCGGCTGGTCGCGGACGACTACGCCTTCCGGCTGGAGAGCGCGGGCCAGGTCCAGACGATCGACGTGGACCTGGACATCCCGCAGGTCGACATCTACGTCACCCAGCTCACCGGCTCGATCACCATCCCCGTCCTCGAGGTCGGCACCCCGCGCATCTGCATCGGGGCCGACGTCGTCCCGGCGAACCTCCCCATCGCCGTACAGCTGCCGAAGCTGTCCGTGACCGCGGTGGAGGCCGGCCAGGTCCTGGTCGACGCCGAGACGGTCCACTTCGCCGACCTGTCCATCCGCAGCAGGCACCGTTAGGAGAGACCGCCCATGGGCCGCTACAGCCGGCTCCACCGCATCCAGCAGATGGACCCGCGGCAGGACCACGAGGAGATCTTCCGCTGGGTCACCCGGTACGAGTTCCCCTGGGACTACCTCCAGGGCGTCTCGATCGCCTTCCTGCGGGACTTCGGCGTACCGCGCATCTCCCAGCTCCTGGACCGCACCCAGGAGTTCGAGCGCGCCGGGCAGAAGCGGTACGACGACACCGTGCTGATCGCCCACGAGATGGTCGTGGACGGCATGGACTCCGAACGCGCCCGGGCCGCCGCCCGCCACCTCAACCGCATCCACGGCCGCTACCGCATACCCAACGAGGACTACCTGTACGTGCTGGCCACGACCGTGGTCGGCCCCAAACGGTGGATCGACCGGTACGGCTGGCGGCCGCTGTGCGAGCAGGAGACCGAGAGCCTCGCGCTCGTGGGGCGGCGCATGGGCGGCATGATGGGCATCGGCGACCTGCCCGCCGACTACGCGGGGTTCGCGCACCTGCACGACGGCTACGAGCGGAAGATGTTCGCGTACGACCCGGCCAACCGGCGGGTCGCCGCGGCCACGCTGCGGGTCGTCACCCAGTGGTACCCCAGGCTGCTGCGACCGCTGGCGGCGCGCGCCTCGCTCGCCGTCCTCGACGAGCCGCTGCTCACCGCGCTGGGCCTGCCCGCGCAGCCGCGGCCGGTCCGCGGCGCCACCCACCGCGCCCTGCGCGCCCGGGCGGCCGTGGTGCGCCGCCTGCCGCCCCGGCCGAACTGGTGGCCGTACCGGCAGCAGCCCCGCAGCTACCCCTTCGGATGGACCCTGGACGACCTGGGCCCGCACTGGGCCCACACCAGGCCGCTGAAGCCGCTGCGGGACGAGTGCCCGACGGCGGGAACGGCCCCGGCCACCCGGCCGCCGGCGGACCAGCCGCCGTCGGACCAGCCGCCGTCGGACCAGCCGCCGGTGGACCAGCGGTCGGTAAACCAGCCACCGGTGGACCAGCGGTCGGTAAACCAGCGGCCGGTGGACGGGGCACCGGCCGACCAGCGACCGGTCAGACAGCCGGCCTCCCCCCGGACGCCAGACCGACCGTCCCCATCGGCCCGGCCGGCCGACCAGCAGCCCACGCCCGAACAGCCCACCCCCCGGAAGTCGGCGGACGAGCCGCCGGCGGACGTGACGTCGCCCGGCCGTCCGGCGGACCGGAACACACCTCAGGAGCAGCGATGACCGACACGGCCCGGGACACCACGCCCCGCCCCTCGACCTTCACCGTCCACAGCCCGGCGACGGGCAAGCCGCTCGCCGACCACCCGGTCGCCGGGCCGGAGGAGGTCGCGGGTGCCGTACGGCGGGCCCGGACGGCCTCGGACCGCTGGGCGGCCGAGTCCGCGCCCCGGCGCCGCGACCACCTGCTCCGCTTCAAGCGGCGGCTCGCGTCCGCGCTGGACGACGTCGCGGACACCATCGCGGCCGAGACCGGCAAGCCGCGCGGTGACGCGGAACTGGAGGTGGTCCTGACCCTCGAACACCTGGCGTGGGCGGCGCGCAACGCCGGACGCGTGCTGCGGCGGCGCGGCGTGCCCTCCGGTCTGGTGGCCGCGCACCAGCGCGCCACCCTGGTCCACCGGCCGCTCGGCGTGGTCGGCGTGATCGGACCGTGGAACTACCCCCTCTACACCCCGATGGGGTCGATCGGCTACGCCTTGGCGGCCGGCAACGCCGTGGTGTTCAAACCGTCCGAGCACACCCCCGGCACGGGCGTCCTGCTGGCCGAGCTCTTCGACGCGGCGGTGCCCGGGTACGCCGGTCTGCTCACGACCGTCACCGGGGCGGCCGCGACGGGCGAGGCGCTGGCCCGGTCCGGTGTCGACAAGCTGGCGTTCACCGGCTCGCCGGGGACCGCGCGCAAGGTGATGGCGGTGTGCGCCGAGTCGCTGACGCCGTTCCTCGCCGAGTGCGGCGGCAAGGACGCGGTCGTCGTCACCGCCGACGCCGACCTCGACGCCGCCGCGGACGCCGTCGTGTGGGGCGCGCTGAGCAACGCCGGGCAGACCTGCGCGGGCGTCGAACGCGTCTACGCCGTGCGGGAGGTGCACGCCGCGCTCTGCCGCAAGGTGGTGGAGCGGGCGGGTGCGCTGCCGGTGGGCCCGGACGCGGACGCGGCGTACGGTCCGATGACGATGCCGGGGCAGGCGGCCGTGGTGCGGCGGCACGTGGACGAGGCGCTGGCGGCCGGTGCGCGTGCCCTGCTGGGCGGGTCCGCGTCGGTGTCCGGGAGGTACGTGTCCCCGGTCGTCCTGGCCGACGTGCCGGAGGACTCGGCCGCGATGACCGAGGAGACCTTCGGGCCGACCGTGGCGATCAACGCGGTGGCCGACGTGGACGAGGCGGTGGAGCGCGCGAACGCCTCGTCCTACGCGCTGGCCGCCTCGGTGTTCTGCGGCGACCGGAGGGCGGGGGCCGCGATCGCCGCCCGGCTGCGGGCCGGCGCCGTCTCCGTCAACTCGGTGCTCGGTTTCGCCGCCGTCCCCGCGCTGCCGTTCGGCGGTTGCGGCGACTCCGGTTTCGGGCGCATCCACGGGGAGGAGGGGCTGAAGGCGTTCACCGCGCCGCAGTCGGTCACGGTCCGGCGCTTCGCCCCGCCGGTGAACCTGACGTCCTTCACCGCCCCCGCGGCCGCCCGGGCCCGCGCGGTCGCCGTCGCGCGGTGGCTGCACCGGCGGCGCTGACGTGCCGTGCGGGCAGGGGCCGTCAGGCGTCGAGCAGGGGGGCGAGGTAGCGGCGGGCGAAGGCCCGGGCCTGGTCCTCGTCCTCCATCTCGATGCAGCCGGCCGGGTTCAGCAGGAAGGAGACGGCCACCCGGACCATCAGCTCGGCGACCGGCCTCGGGTCGGAGTCCGGGCGGCCCTCGGCCCGCTGGGCGCGGCGCAGATGGGCCGTCAGGTAGTCGCAGGTGGCCGCGAGCGAGGGGCCGCCCTGGACGGTGAAGTAGGGCAGCACCAGCTCGGGTTCGAGCCGCAGCAGGCCGCCGAAGAGCGGGTGCGCCCGGGTGTGGCGGAGGGCCACCACGAAGCCCTCCACGACGCGCTCCTCCATGGTGGGCAACGCCGCCACGGCCGCGTCCAGTTGCTGGAAGAACCTGCTGCCCTCGCGCAGCAGGCAGGCCTCGACCAGCTTGTCCTTGCTCTGGAAGCGGCGGTAGACCGTGACGCGGGAGACACCGGCCCGTTTGGCGACGTCGTCCATCGAGGACCGGCGCAGGCCGAAGGCCGTGAACTCCTCCAGTGCGGCGTCGAGGATCCGCCGCGCCACCTTTTCCTCCGTCTCGGGCTGGGCGATGGCCCGCGCGAGCAGGGAGTCGTTCGCAGAAGTCTTCATGGTGTTCCTCACGATACCGGCACCCATCCACCCGAGAAACCGTGCAACATATTCTATATCTTTGTAACTCACCGGACCTGGAGGGTTCTCATGGGCAGTCGTCTCACCCCGGAGCAGACGGACTTCGTCGCGGCCGTACGCGACTTCGCCAAGCGGGAGTGCGGCACGCGGGAGCAGCGGGACGCGCTGACCGCGGGGGGCACCGAGCCCCACAACCCCGAGCTGTACGGCAGGCTCGCCGACCTCGGCTGGCTGGGGGTGTGCCTGCCCGAGGAGTACGGCGGCGCCGGCGGCGGACTGGCCGACGCCTGCCTGTTCCTGGAGGAGACCTCCTACGGCCTGGTCCCGGCGGGCGGCTTCGTCACCACCGTCATCGCCGCCAAGGCCTACGAACGGTTCGGCACCGAAGCGCAGAAGCGGGACGTCCTCACCCGGGCCGTGGACGGCGGGGTGCTCGCCATCGCCATGTCGGAACCGTCGGCGGGCTCCGACGTCGGCGCGCTGCGCTGCCGGGCGCGGCGGAGCCCCGACGGCGACTGGCTGATCGACGGTCAGAAGACCTGGATCTCCAACGCCCACTGCGCCGACGCCATCCTGCTCGTGGCGCGCACCGGCCCCGACAAGCACGCCGGGCTCACCATGTTCCACCTGCCGGCCGGCACCGCCGGGGTGGAGATCCGGGGCATCGAGACCATGGGCGGCCGGGAGGTCAACGACGTGTTCCTCACCGGGGTCAGGCTGCCGGCCGACGCCGTCGTCGGGGAGGTGGGCGACGGCTGGCGGCAGCTGATGGCGGGACTGAACTACGAGCGGCTGTTCCTGGCGGCGAACATGCTGGGCCTGGCCCGCCGCGCCTTCGACGACGCGGTCGCCTACGTCCGCGAGCGCGAGCAGTTCGGGCGCCCCGTCGGCTCGTTCCAGGCGCTGCGGCACCGGATCGCCGACCTCGCCACGGAGATCGAGTGCACCCGGCTGCTGGTGCGCGAGGTGGCCCGGGACTGCGACGCGGAGCCGGACCGCCTGTTCCCGCGAGAGGCGTCCATGGCCAAGCTCAAGGCCACCGAGACCGCCAAACGGGTCGCCCTGGAGGGCATGCAGATGATGGGCGGCTACGGCTACGCGACCGAGTACGACATGGAGCGCCATCTGCGGGCCGCGGTCGTCTCCACGGTGTACGGCGGCACGAGCGAGATCCAGCGGGACGTGATCGGCAAGACCTACGGCCTCTGAACGCCCGCGCCACGACGGCGGCCGGCCACCCGTTCCCGGATGGCCGGCCGCCGTCGTCGGTCCCGGCCGCGGTCAGCCCGCGCTCGGTCCCGGCCGTGTTCAGCCCTCGTACAGCCCGTCCAGCGCGGCGCCGTACTTCTCGCGGATGACCCGGCGCCGCATCTTGAGCGACGGTGTCAGCTCCCCGGTCGCCGGGCCCCACTCCTCGGCCAGCAGCGTGTACCGCTTGACCTGCTCGGTCCGGTTCAGCCGGGAGTTGGCGGCGGCCACCGCCCGTTCGACCTCCGCCCGCACGGCCGGGTGCGCCACGAGGTCCGCGAGGCCGGTGCCGGCCTCGACCCCGTGGGCGGTGGCCCAGGCCGGCGCGGCCTCCGCGTCGAGCACCAGCAGGGCGACGAGGTAGGAGCGGTTGTCGCCGTGCACGAGCGCCTGCCCGATCAGCGGGTGTTCCTTCAGCGCGTTCTCCACCAGCGCCGGCGAGACGTTCTTGCCGGTCGAGGTGACGATCATCTCCTTCTTGCGGTCGGTGAGCCAGAGGAAGCCGTCCTCGTCCACCCGGCCGATGTCCCCCGTGCGCAGCCAGCCCTCCGCGTCCACCGCGGACTCCACCGAACCGTCCTCGCGCAGATAGCCGGAGAAGACGGTCGTCCCGCGCACCTCGATCTCGCCGTCGTCGGCGGTGCGGATCTCCACCGACGACACGGGACGGCCGACCGACCCCAGCCGGAAGCCGGTGCGGGGACTGTTGGTGGTCGCCACGCCGGTGGTCTCGGTCAGCCCCCACGCATCCATGATCACGATGCCGAA
The DNA here is from genome assembly GCF_044750285.1 of Streptomyces sp. NPDC088812. NCBI lineage: Bacteria > Bacillati > Actinomycetota > Actinomycetes > Kitasatosporales > Streptomycetaceae > Streptomyces > Streptomyces sp. NPDC088812. The sequence continues at coordinate 131,285 of NZ_JBIVJP010000014.1, forward strand.
GCCGGCCCAGAACCGCACCACGTCGAGCGGCATCGGCGCCGAGGCGCTGGCCGCCCAGACCACCCGCTCCAGGCCGCCCGCGGCGAGCAGCGGCAGCAGGACGTCCTCACGGGCCCGGCCGTAGGCCTCCTCCAGGTCCGCGGGCACCGGCTCGCCGCGTTCCCGGAAGCCGACGTGCTCCCGTGCCACCCCCGCGGCCTCCTCGATGACCGTCCGCTGCTCGGGCGGCAGCAGGGAGAGCACGGCGCGGACGGCGGCGGCCAGCTTCTCCCACACCCGCGGCACCCCGAAGAACTGCGCCGGCCGCACCTTGCGCACGGTCTCGGCGACCTTCGCCGGGTCGGCGCACAGATAGACGTGGGAGGCGCGGTGGCAGGGCAGGTAGAGGCCCAGCATCCGTTCGGCGATGTGGGCGAACGGCAGGTAGCAGATGTGCTCGACGTGCGGCGGCAGCTCCACCACCGCGTCCAGCGCCAGGGCGTCGGCCAGCACGTGCCGGTGGTTGAGCACCACGCCCTTGGGCTCGCCGGTGGTGCCGGAGGTGTAGACGACGGTCAGCGGGTCCTCGGGGCGGGCGGCGTCCAGGACCTTGCCGAACTCGTCCGGCACGGGCTCCGCCCGCAGGGCGGCGTACGGGAGGTGGACGCCCTCGGTGCCGGGCTCGACCACCACCAGCCGCTCCAACGGTGTGCCGGCGTCGTCCAGCAGCGGCGCCCACAGCTCCACCTGCGCCGCGCCCTCCACCACGGCGACGCGGGCCCGGCAGTTGCGCGCGATGTGGGTGACCTGCTCGCGGGCGGAGGTGCCGTAGACGCTGACGGGGACGGCGCCGAGGCGGACCAGCGCCAGGTCGGACAGCCAGTGCTCGGGCCGGTTGGCCGTCATCAGCAGCACATGGTCGCCGCGGCCGACGCCGAGTGCCGCGTAGCCGGCCGCGAGCCGGGCGGTGTGCTCGCGGACCTCGGCCCAGGTGAGGGTGGTCCAGCCGTCCGGGCCGCCGTCCTGCTGCTGCCAGGACAGGGCCGGCAGCTCGGGGTACAGCCGGGCGTTGCGTTCCAGCAGCAGCGGCAGGGTCGCCTCGGCCGGCGGTCCGGGGGGCTCCCCGGTCGTGCGGGGGGCTGATGTCATCAGGGCCTCCTTGCGGGTCGGGGTCGGTGCGTCGGGAGGGGCGGCACGGCGCGGCGGTGCGCCGCGCCGTGCCGCGGGGGGACGGGCAGGGGACGGCTCAGGAGTCGGTGAAGACCTCGCCCCGCTCGGCCTTGCGCAGCAGCAGTGCGGGCGGGTCGAAGCGCTCCCCGTGCCGCGCGGCGAGCTCGCGCGCCCGGGCGGTGAATCCGGGCAGGCCGCCGTCGTAGCCGTTGACGTACTGGAGGACCCCGCCGGTCCAGGCCGGGAAGCCGATGCCGAGCAGGGAGCCGACGTTGGCGTCCGCCACGGAGACCAGGACGCCCTCCTCCAGGCAGCGCACCGCGTCCAGGGCCTCGACGAAGAGCATCCGCTCCGTCAGCTCGGTGAGGTCGGCGGGCTGTGCGGCAGGGTCGGTGAAGTGCTCGCGCAGTCCCGGCCACAGTCCCGTCCGCCGGCCGTTGTCGTACGTGTAGAAGCCGGCGCCGGCGGACCGTCCCGGGCGGTCGAACGCGTCGATCATGCGGTCGACGACGGCGTCCGCCGGGTGCGGCCGCCAGGTGCCGCCCGCCTCCTCGGTGGCGCGGCGGGTCTCCTCGCGGATGCGGCGGGGCAGGGTGAGGGTGAGTTCGTCCATCAGGGCGAGCACCTTGGCCGGGTAGCCCGCCTGGGCGGCGGCCTGTTCCACGGTCGCCGGGTCGATGCCCTCGCCGACCATGGCGACGCCCTCGTCGATGAAGCGGCCGATGACCCGCGAGGTGAAGAAGCCGCGGGAGTCGTTCACCACGATCGGCGTCTTGCCGATCTGCCGGACCAGGTCGAAGGCGCGGGCGAGCGCCTCGTCGCCGGTCTCCCGGCCCCTGATGATCTCGACCAGCCGCATCCGGTCGACGGGGGAGAAGAAGTGCAGCCCGATGAAGTCCTTGGGCCGGTCGACGCCCTCGGCGAGCAGGGAGATGGGCAGGGTGGAGGTGTTGGAGCACAGCAGCGCGTCCGGGGCGACGGCCTCCTGCGCCTCCCGGAACACCCGGTGCTTGAGCGCGGGGTCCTCGAAGACCGCCTCGATCACCGCGTCGCAGCCGGCCAGGTCGCGGGCGTCGGCGGTCGGCACGATCCGGTCGAGGAGCGCGTCGCCGCGGGCGCGCGTCGTACGGCCCTTGGCGACGGCCCGCTCCAGCAGGCCCGCGGAGTACGCCTTCCCGCGCGCGGCCGCCTCGGCGGAGACGTCCTTGAGCACGACCTCGATGCCCGCCTTGGCGCAGGCGTACGCGATCCCGGCCCCCATCATCCCGGCCCCCAGCACGCCGACCTTCGCGACGGTGCGGGCGGGCAGGTCCTGGGGGCGGTTGGCGCCGGATTCGACGGCCTGGAGGTCGAAGAAGAACCCCTGGATCATGTTCTTGGCGGTCTGCCCGGTGACGAGTTCGGTCAGGTACCGGGCCTCGACGACGAAGGCGGTGTCGATGTCGACCTGGGTGCTCTCCACGGCCGCCGCGAGGATGTTGCGCGGTGCCGGGTAGGGGGCGCCGCCCAGCTTCTTGCGGAGGGTGGCGGGGAAGGCGGGCAGGTTCGCGGCGAAGCCGGGGTGCGCGGGCGTGCCGCCGGGGATGCGGTGGCCCGGTTCGTCCCAGGGCTGGCGGGATACGGGGTGGGCGTCGACGAACGCCCGCGCGCGGGCGAGGAGGTCCTGCGGGTCGGCGGCGATCTCGTCGACCAGGCCCTCCTCGAGGGCCTGGGCCGGGCCGTACTGCCGGCCCTCCATCAGCACCTTCCGCAGGGCGTCGACGACGCCGAACATGCGGACCGTGCGGACCACCCCGCCGCCGCCCGGCAGCAGCCCGAGGGTGACCTCCGGCAGTCCGACGCGGGCGGCCGGGTGGTCCAGCACGATCCGGTGGTGGCAGGCCAGCGCGATCTCGTAACCGCCGCCCAGGGCGGCTCCGTTGACGGCCGCGACGACGGGTTTGCCCAGTGTCTCCAGCCGGCGCAGGGCGCGCTTGATCCGCATGCCGGCCTCGAAGGACCGCCCGGCGGTCGCGGGGGTGACGGCGATCAGGTCGCGCAGGTCCCCGCCGGCGAAGAAGCTCTTCTTGGCGGAGGTGAGGATGACGCCCTTGAGGTCGTCGCTGTGGGACTCCAGGCGGTCCACGGTGGCGTCCAGGGAGTCGATGAACGCGGCGTTCATGGTGTTGGCGGACTGGCCGGGGTCGTCCAGGACGAGGGTGACGACGTGGTCGTCGCTCTCCTCCCAGCGGATGGTGCTGCGGTCGGCGGCTGTGGTGGCCATTAAAGAGGGTCTCCAGGGGTGCGGGCGGTCACGGGGGAAGTGCGGTGCGGCACGGGGACAGGAGGCTCGGTCCGGGGCACGGGGTGCGCCCCGCCCCGGAGCCGCGGGCCGGGCGCTGTCAGAGGCGTTCGACGACGGTGGCGATGCCCATACCGCCGCCCACGCAGAGGGTGGCCAGCCCGTACCGCAGGTCGCGGCGCTCCAGTTCGTCCACGAGCGTGCCGAGGATCATGGCGCCGGTCGCGCCCAGCGGGTGTCCCATCGCGATGGCGCCGCCGTTGACGTTGACCCGGTCGGGATCGAGGCCGAGGTCGCGGACGAAGCGCAGGACGACGGCGGCGAAGGCCTCGTTGATCTCCACCAGGTCCAGGTCCGCGACCGTCAGCCCGGCCTTGGCGAGGGCCTTGCGGGAAGCCGGGGCGGGACCGGTCAGCATGATGGTCGGGTCGGCACCGGAGACGGCGGCCGAGACGATCCTGGCCCGGGGCCGCAGTCCGTGCCGCTCCCCCGCCGCGGCGGAGCCGATGACGGTCAGCGCCGCGCCGTCCACGATCCCGGAGGAGTTGCCCGCATGGTGGACGTGGTCGATGCGCTCCACCCAGTGGTACTTCTGGAGGGCCACCGCGTCGAAGCCGCCCGCCTCGCCGGGCACGGCGAAGGAGGGCCGCAGCGCGGCGAGGCTCTCCACGGTGGTGCCGGGCCTGAGGTGCTCGTCGCGGTCCAGGACGAGCAGTCCGTTGCGGTCGCGGACGGGCACGACGGACCGGTCGAAGCGGCCGTCCTTCCACGCCTCGGCGGCCCGCGCCTGGGACAGGGCGGCGTACGCGTCGACGTCCTGGCGGGTGAAGCCCTCCAGGGTGGCGATGAGGTCGGCGCCGATGCCCTGCGGGACGAAGCCGGTGTCGTGGTTGGTGCGCGGGTCCAGCGCCCAGGCCCCGCCGTCGCTGCCCATCGGGGTGCGGGACATGGACTCGACGCCGCCGGCCAGGACCAGGTCCTCCCAGCCGGAGCGGACCTTGGCGGCGGCGAGGTTGACGGCTTCGAGGCCGGAGGCGCAGAAGCGGTTCTCCTGGACGCCGGCCACCGTGTCGGGCAGTCCGGCGGCCAGGGCCGCGGTGCGGGCGATGTCGGCGCCCTGGTCACCGACGGGGCTGACGACGCCGAGCACGATGTCGTCGACGGCCGCCGGGTCGAGCCCGGGGTAGCGGCGGCGCACCTCGTCGATGAGTCCGACGACGAGGTCGACGGGTTTGACGCCGTGCAGGGCGCCGTTCGCCTTGCCGCGGCCGCGCGGGGTGCGGATCGCGTCGTACACGTACGCTTCGCTGGTCACCTGGATGCCTTCCGGTCCGGCCGGGTCGAGTGGACTCGGCGCGTGGGAGATCGCGTGGGAGTTGCGGGGCGGGGAGAGGGGCGGGTCCGGCGGCGCTCAACCGAGCAGGGAGCGGCCGATGATCTCCTTCATGATCTCGGTGGTGCCGCCGTAGATGGTCTGGATGCGGCCGTCCAGGAAGGCCTTGGCGACGCGGTACTCGGTCATGTAGCCGTAACCGCCGTGCAGTTGCAGGCACCGGTCGACGACCCGCTTCTGGAGTTCCGTGGCCCACCACTTGGCCATCGAGGCGTGCACGGCGTCGAGTTCGCCCCGGTTGTGCTCGCTGACGCAGCGGTCGAGGAAGCTGCGGGTGACGGCGGCCTCGGTGGCCATCTCGGCGATCTCGAAGCGGACGTGCTGGAGCCGCGCCAGGGGCCGGCCGAAGGCCTCCCGTTCCTTCACGTACCGCACGGTGACGTCCAGGATCTCCTCGGCGGCGGCCGCGGCCGCGACGGCGATGGCCAGCCGTTCCTGGGCGAGGTTGGCCATGAGGTAGGTGAACGCCCGGTTCTCCTCCCCCAGCAGGTTCTCCTTGGGCACGCGGACGTCGTGGAAGAAGAGTTCGGCGGTGTCCTGGGCCTTCTGGCCGATCTTGTCGAGGTTGCGGCCGCGTTCGAAGCCCGCCATGCCGCGTTCGACGACGAGCAGGCTCTGGCCGCCGCTGCCGCCCTCGGGGGTGGTGCGGGCCACCACGACGACGAGGTCGGCGAGGATGCCGTTGGAGATGAAGGTCTTGGTGCCGTTGAGGAGGTAGTGGTCGCCCCGGTCGGTGGCGGTGGCGCGGATGCCCTGGAGGTCGGAGCCGGCTCCGGGTTCGGTCATGGCGATCGCGGTGATGATCTCGCCGGAGGTGTAGCCGGGCAGCCAGCGCCGCTTCTGCTCCTCGGTGGCCAGACGGGTCAGGTAGGGCCCGACGATGTCGTTGTGCAGTCCGAGGGCGAGACCGGAGGCGCCGGCGCGGGCGAACTCCTCGGCGAGCACGGCGCTGTAGCGGTAGTCGTCGGTGCCTCCGCCGCCGTACTCCTCGTCGACCGCGAGTCCGAGGAGTCCCTGGCGGCCCGCGGAGCGCCACACCTCGCGGTCGACCACTCCCTGCTGTTCCCAGCGCTCGTGGTGCGGGAGCACCTCCTTGGCGAGGAAGGTGCGCACGGTCTCTCGGAAGGCCTCGTGCTCCAGGCCGTAGAGGTCACGCTTCATGTCGTCTCCCAGGGGGTGGGGGCGGGGTACGGCGGTCGCGCGGTCATGGGCCGGCGGGTGGTCACAGCCAGCCCTTGACGCGCTCGACGAGCCGGGCGGGGTCGGATCCGACGGGGGTGACGTTGAGCATGGTCACCCCGGCCTCGCGGAAGGCCTCGACGCGGTCGCGGACGTACCCCTCGGGCCCGGCCAGGCTGACCAGTTCGCACAGTTCGGCCGGTACGGCGGCCTCGGCGTCCTTCTTGCGGCCGGCCAGGTAGTGCTCCTGGATCGCGGCGGCCGCGGCCTCGTAGCCGTAGGCGCACACGAGGTCGTGGTAGAAGTTGCGGCCCGGTGCGCCCATGCCGCCGACGTAGAGGGCGATCATGGGGCGCACCAGGTCGCGCACCGCCTCGGCGCCGTCGCCGACGGCGAGCAGCCCGCCGGCGACCACGGACAGCGGGCCGAGCGAGGGATCGCGCAGCGCGGCGCCCTCCGCGAGCGGTGTGCCCCAGACCTTGGCGGCGTGCTCGGGGACGTAGAGGAACGGCAGCCAGCCGTCGGCGAGTTCCGCGGTCATCCGGACGTTGGCCGGGCCGAGGGCGGCCACGTAGACGGGGACGGCGTCGCGGACCGGGCGGGTGAGGAGCTTCAGCGGTTTGCCGAGGGTGCCGCCCTTCTCCGGCGGCAGCGGCAGGTCGGTGATGCCGTGGTGCTCGATCACCTCGCGGCGCCAGATGCGCCGGGACAGGCCGATCACCTCGCGGGTGCGGCCGAGCGGCCGGTCGTAGCGGCGGCCGTGCCATCCCTCCACGACCTGGGGGCCGGACGCGCCGATGCCGAGGAGGGCGCGGCCGCCGGTGAGGGCGTCGAGCCCGGCCGCGGTCTGCGCGATGAGCGCCGGGCTGCGGGAGTAGACGTTGAGGACGGCCGAGCCGATGCGCAGCCGTTCGGTGCGCGCGGCCAGATAGCCCATGATCGTCGGGGAGTCGAAGCCGTACGCCTCGGCCACCCAGACGGCGTCGAGGCCCGCGGACTCCAGCGCGGCGGCCTCGTCCGCGGCGGCGCGCGGGTCGCCGGCGTAGGTCAGCGGCGTGGACAGTTCCATCAGCGGGGGTCCTTCCGGGAAGACGCCACCGGGGCGGGCTGCTCGGGGACGAGGCCGGGGGCGGGATCGGGGACGAGGTCGGGGACGTCCCAGTCGTGGGCCACCTCGGCGGTGTGCGCGCCGGGCCGCGGGGGCGGCAGGCGCAGTGCGCCGGGAGTGGCGGAGAAGCGGGGGGCCGGAGCGGGCTGGAGGACGCCGTACGCCTCGGTGAAGGTGCCGCGCTCCGTCAGGTGCGGGTGGCGGGCGGCCTCGCCGAGGGAGAGCACCGGGGCCACGCAGGCGTCAGTGCCCTCGAAGACGGCGGTCCATTCGGCGCGGCCCGCCGTCTTGAACCGCGCGGCGAACCGCGCCCGCAGCTCGGGCCACCGGCGCGGATCGTCACGGTCGGGCAGCTGCTCGTCGGCGAGTCCCAGCAGCCGTACGAACTCGGCGTAGAACTGCGGTTCCAGGGCGCCGACCGCCATCCAGCCGCCGTCGCCCGTCTCGTACACCGCGTAGTAGGGGCACCCGCCGTCGAGCAGGTTGGTGCCCCGGTCGTCGCGCCAGGTGCCCATGGCGAGCATGCCCCACAGCAGGGCGGTGAGGTGGGCGGTGCCGTCGACGATGGCGGCGTCCACCACCTGGCCGCGGCCGGTGCTCCGGGCGGTGAGCAGGGCCGCGAGCACGCCGGTCACCAGGTAGAGGGAGCCGCCGGCGTAGTCGCCGAGCAGGTTGGCGGGGATCGCGGGCGGGCCGTCGGGCGGGCCGATCACGCCGAGGGCTCCGGCGGTGGCGATGTAGCCGATGTCGTGGCCCGCCCGGGGCGCCAGCGGTCCGGACTGGCCCCAGCCGGTCATCCGCCCGTAGACGAGTGCGGGGTTGGCGGCCAGGCATTCCTCCGGTCCCACGCCGAGGCGTTCGGCGACACCGGGGCGGTACCCCTCGATGAGGACGTCGGCGCGGCGCACGAGCGCCCGCACCGTCGCGGGCCCGTTCGCCGCCTTCAGGTCGACGACGACGGACCGCTTGTTGCGGTGGGTCACGTCGCGGGCGGGGTCGAGGCCGAACGGGGCGGGCCCGGGCCGGTCGACGCGTACGACGTCGGCGCCGAGGTCGGCGAGCAGCATCGCGGCGAACGGACCGGGTCCGATCCCGGCCAGCTCCACCACGCGCACTCCGGCCAGGGGCCCGGTGCTGCGGGCTGGGGTGTGACGGGTCTGGCTCATCGGTTCCTCTCTCGGAGGCAGGCCATCGCGCGGCCTGCCTGCCGGGGACTTACTGAGCGTTCGCTAAGAAGGTAGGAAAGGCGGTGTCGACGGTCAACTCCTGTCACACATCGAGTTTTTGACTACGCCGATCGGGCAACCTTCAGACTCGCCCGTCATTCACTGAACGATCGATAAGCGATCGAGCGGCGGAAGGTCGCCTCCGCGGACGTATGATGTCCGCCGGCGTCCGACCCGCCCGACCGGCCAGAAGGAGAGTCGTTGAGCACCGAACCGAGCACCGAACCGAGCGAGGACACCGCAGCCCCCGCGCACCACTGGCGCTCGTACGGACCGCTCGATCTCCATCCGATCCTGTGGCACGCCATGACCGCGTTCAACGAGCACGGCTACCACGGCACGTCGGTCCGTGACATCGCCGGCCGGGTCGGCGTCACGGTGCCCGCCCTGTACTACCACTACGAGAACAAGCAGGCCCTCCTGGCGACGCTGCTGGAGACGTCCATGAAGGACGTCCTGGACCGCTGCCGGGCCGCGGCCGCCGAGGCCGGCGACGACCCGCTGCCCCGGTTCTGCGGCATGGTCGAGTCGATCGTGCTGTACATGGCGAACCGCAAGGGGCTCGCCTTCCTGGACACCGAGATCCGCAGCCTGGAGCCCGAGAACCGGGCCCGTTACGTGGCGCTGCGCGACTACCTCGAGCACATGCTGCTCGACACCGTCGAGAAGGGCATCGCCCGGGGCACCTTCACCACGCCGATCCCGGCCGACGCGGTCCGCGCGGTGCTCATCATGTGCCAGGGCGTCGCCAACTGGTACCGGACCGACGGTCCGCTGACCGCCGAGGAGGTGGCCGAGCGGCATGTGCTGCTCAGCCTGGGCACGGTGGGCTTCCCCGGGCCGACCGGCGACCGGGCCGGGGCCGCCCTGCCCGTGTCGCGCCGCCGGACGCAGAAGCCGCGTGCGGCACGCTGACGCGGCGGCGGGGACGGCCGGACGGCGGAGGTGGCGGGACGGCGGAGTGGCAGGGACGGCGGGGACGGCGGGGGTGGCGGGGACGGCGGGAGTGACGGGGCTCCCGCCCCTGCTCGGGGGTCACAGGGCGGAAGCCCCCGACCCTGCTTCCGGCCGGCCGGGCCTCCCGGATGCAGCGGAACCGCGCGGGGTCGCAGGGTCAGAGCAGACCGAGGTCGCGGAGTTCCTTGTGCAGGTCGGCGCGCGGGTGGCCGGACGGGGCCGGCAGCCACTTGGACTCCTCGGGCCGGGTGTCGCCGGCCTCGGGCCGGGTGTCGCCGGCCGATCCGTCCCTGCCGTCCGGGCGGCCGGTCCGTGGGGCGCCGTCGCGCCGGCGACGGTCGCGCAGCAGCCATGCGCCGGCCAGGCCGCCGATCAGCCCTCCGAGATGCCCCAGCCAGCTCACCCCCGGCGTTCCGGGCACGGCGACGGTGAGGAGATAGGCGAACGAGGCCGCCATGACGACGCCGATCAGTGAGTCGACCAGGTGCCGGTCGACGAGGCCCCGCACCACGACGTAGCCGAAGAAGCCGTAGATCAGACCGCTGGCCCCGACCGTGTTCGCCGCGTCCCGCTCGAAGAGCCAGACCGCCAGACCGCTGCTCACGGCGACGAGCAGGCTCAGCGCGAGAAAGCGGGCCACCCCTCGGTAGGCGGCGAGGAACCCGAAGACGAAGAGCGGCCCGGAGTTGCTCTCGATGTGCGCCCAGTTCCAGTGCAGGAAGGGCGCGGTGAGGATGTGGGGCAGCGTGTCGAGGTCGCCGGAGACCACGCCGTACTCCCGCGACAGGCCGTAGTCGTCGGCGAAGTTGGCGAGCTGCACCAGCCAGACGAGGACCACGAAGGCGAACATCACGAAGAACGCCTTCCGGGCCTCCGCGACCATCCGCTCGGACGCAGCGGCCATCCGCTCGGACGCAGCGGCCATCCGCTCGGATCCGACAGGCCGCGCGCCTGCCCGGACCACCCGGCTCCTGTCCCCCATGACGCGCTCCCTCCCCCGGCGGACACTTCCCGCACACGCTACCGGCACGCCTCGCGGACACGACGGCGCAGGGCCCGGGGCCCCAGGGCCTCCCCGCCGGGACGGCCGGTCAGCGCGGGCCGATCCAGCGCCGGACGGCGGCGTTCGTCGTGTCGTCCAGAGCACTCAGCGCCTCCATGGCGTGCAGGTCCTCCGGCGCGGGCGCGACGCCGACGCGGGTGAGGGCGGCGTGCAGCTCCAGCCGTCGGCGGTCCGCGGGGGGCAGCCGCCGGGAGAAGCCGCCGGCGGCCCCGGCGTCGTCGTCCTGCCCGGTCCGCCCCTGGGGCGGGACCCGCCAGTCCTCGTCGCTCCACTCCACCGTCCGGGCCGGCGCGGCACCGACGTCGACACCGCAGCGGTAGGGGTCGAGGACCAGCCGAGGCACCGTCAGGGCCGTCGGTGGGTACTGCCGTTCCCGCATCATGACCTCCAGCTTCCGGGCGTTCGTCCCGAACGGAGAGAACGCCTCGCACGGCCGTCGGTTGCGCGATCCCCCGCAGACCACTCGAACGCCCCCAAAGCCATCTAGTCGCTCTTGTCGCTAGTCGCAGTAGTCGCTCTAGCCGCTCGTCTCTCTAGTCGCTCTAGTCATTCGTGACGCTGGTCGCTCTAGTCATTCGTGACGCTGGTCGCTCTAGTCATTCGTCCCTCTCGTCGCATGGTCGGTGCTGTCGCGCCCGTACAATTCGGTACCGAACGACCGGGGCCGCCGGGCCCCGGTCCGATGACGACGCGAGGGAGCACCCGTGCCCAGCCAGCGGTCCATCAGCGAGGCGGAGAAGCTCGCGGAGGCGAAGCTCGGCGGCATTCCCGTCCGGCGGGAGCAGATGGCGGCCGTGGCCAACATCTACCGGGCGGCGTCCGCCGTGCGCCAGCACCTGGAGAACTCCGTACTGCGCGGCTCGGACCTGACCTGGACCGCCTTCGTCGTGCTGTGGGTGGTGTGGGTGTGGGGCGAGTCCGAGACCCGGCACGTCGCCGAGGAGGCGGGGATCTCCAAGGGCACGCTGACCGGGGTGGCACGCACGCTCCAGTCGCGCGGTCTGCTGCGGCGGGCCGGCCATCCCACCGACGGACGCCTGGTGCTGCTCGCCCTCACCGAGGAGGGCGAGGAGTTCATGCGCCGGGTGTTCCCGGCGTTCAACGAGGAGGAGGCGTTCGTCACCTCCCGGCTGAGCGACGCGGAGTGCCGCGGTCTCGCCGACGGGCTGCGGCGCGTGGTGCTCCAGGTCGAGGAGGAGGGCGAGGAGCGGCGCCGGACGCTGCTGAACGGCGTGGAACCCGCGCCGCGCCGCAGCGGGCGGCGCGCCAGGGGCTGAGCCCCCCCCTCAGCGGCCCCCCTCTCAGCGGCCCTCCTCTCAGCAGGCTCCCCTCCCCTCAGCGGCTCCCCTCAGCGGCTCCCGCGCGCCGAACGGACCAGGGCGTCGAAGAGCCGCTGCTGGACCGGGTCCTCGTGCGCGGTGTCCTCCGGGTGCCACTGCACGGCCAGGAACCGGCCGTCGCCGCCCGTGAGTTCGACGGCCTCGACGGTCCCGTCGGCGGCGCGGGCGGTGACCGCCAGCCCCTCCCCCAGGCGGTCCACGTGCTGGTGGTGGTAGCAGGACGCCTCGGCCTTGTCGGCGCCGGTGATCCGGCTCAGCGCCGAACCGGGAGCGAGGGCGACGGGGTGCCGGACGTGGCGGTGCTCGCGCTCGGGGCCGCCCATGTCCTGGTGCAGCGTGCCGCCGAGGACGGTGTTGACGACCTGGAGGCCGCGGCAGACGGCCAGCAGCGGCAGCCCGCCCGCGAGGGCCTGCCGGGCGAGTTCCAGGTCGAACGCGTCCTGCTCGTCGTCCACGTCGTAGACCGCCTCGTGGGCGTCGGCCGCGCCGTAGCGGTGGGGGGCGAGGTCGCCGCCGCCGGGCAGCAGCAGGCCGTCGAAGCGGGCGAGCCGGGCGGCGACCTCGTCCGGGTCGGCGGTGCCGCCCGGGGCGTGCGGGTGGACGGTGACGGGCTCGCCGCCCGCCCGCCAGACGGCCTCGACCAGGGCGCGGGCGTTGACCTCCGCCGCGTACCGCAGGGCCGAGGTGGTGGCGGCGAACCGGGCGGGCACGGCGATCAGCGGGCGGTGCGTCACAGCTGGATCCAGGTGGTCTTGAGTTCGGTGTATTTCTCCAGGGCGTGGGCGGACTTGTCGCGTCCGTTGCCGGACTGCTTCATGCCGCCGAAGGGCACGGTCAGGTCGCCCTCCTCGTAGCAGTTGACCCACACCGTGCCGGCCCTGAGGGCCCGGGAGACCCGGTGGGCGGTGGACAGGTCGGACGTCCACAGTCCGGCCGCGAGGCCGTACTCGGTGGCGTTGGCGAGGGCGACCGCCTCGTCGAGGTCGTCGAAGGCGAGGACGGACAGCACGGGTCCGAAGATCTCCTCGCGCGCCAGCCGGCTGTCCGGGGCCACCCGGTCGAAGACGGTCGGTTCGAGGTAGACGCCGCCGGTCCCGGTCAGGGTGCGCGCACCGCCGGTGCGCAGCCGGGCGCCGTCCTCGCCGCCGCCCCGGACGTGGCCGAGGACGCGCTCCAGATGGCTCTCGCCGACCAGGGCGCCCATCTCGGTGGCGGGGTCGAGGGGATCGCCCACGCGCAGGGTGCGGGCCCGCGCGACGACGGCCTCGGTGACCTGTTCGGCGATCGAGGAGTGCACCAGCAGCCGGGAGGGCGCGGTGCACATCTCGCCCTGGTTGAAGAAGATGCCCCAGGCGGCGGTGGCCGCGGCCTTCTCCAGGTCGGGGGCGTCGGGCAGGACGATGTTGGGGGACTTGCCGCCCAGCTCCAGCCAGACGCGCTTGAGGTTGGAGTCGGCGGAGTAGCGCAGGAAGTGGCGGCCCACGGCGGTGGAACCGGTGAAGGCCAGCACGTCGACGTCCGGGTGCAGGCCGAGGGCGCGGCCGGCCACGAGGCCGTCGCCGTTGACGACGTTGAGCACGCCCGGCGGCAGACCGGCCTCCAGGGCGATCCGGCCCAGCAGGAGCGCCGACAGCGGGGAGTTCTCCGAGGGTTTGAGGACCACCGTGCAGCCGGCGGCCAGTGCGGGGGCGACCTTCCATCCGGCGAGCGTCAGGGGGAAGTTCCAGGGCACGACCGCGCCGACGACGCCGGCCGGCTCCCGGGTGACCAGGGCGAGCGCGTCCGGTGCGGTGTGCGGGGACTCGTCGGTGAGTTTGTCGGCGAGCTGCCCGTACCAGCGGAAGGTGCCGATGAGGGCGCGGAGTTCGATGTCGTGGGCGTCCCTGACGGGCTTGCCCATCTCCAGGCTCACGGTGAGCGCCAGTTCCGCGCGGTGCTCCTCGAGGAGATCGGCCAGGCGCACCAGGACGCGGCCCCGGTCGGCGGGGGCCAGCCTCGGCCAGGGGCCGTGGTCGAAGGCGCGTCGCGCGGCGGCGACGGCGGCGTCGATCTCGGCGGCGCCGCCGTCGGCGACCTCGGTCAGCACCTGGCCGTCGCGGGGCGAGACCGCGGAGAACGTGCTGCCGCCACCGGCCTCCTCGGCACCGTCGATCAGATGCGCGCGGAGCGGCTCCAGCGCCTTGGCCCGGCGGAGCCATTCCTCGTGGGTGGCAGCGGTCATGCGGTCCTCCAGACCACGTCGTGAATGAGTACGGTCGTGAATGAGTACGAAGGGGGTGCGGGGCCGTCCGCCCGGGGCGCGCGTCGGGGGCGCGCGTCCGGGCGGCCGGGTGCGCGGATCAGTCGGTCGGGGGCTCGGTGCGCCGGCGCCGGACGCGTTCGTTGGCGACGCCGAGCGCCATGACGACGGGCACCGAGAGCACGAGCCACAGCGCCGTGCTCGCCTCGCCGCCGATCAGGGTGGTGAAGTTGGCCAGGACGAGCCAGATGGCGCCGGCCAGGCCGAGAGCACCGAGCACCGGGGCGACCAGCGTGTTCCAGACCCGGTCGTCCACGCGCCGGCGGCGGAAGAACACGATGACCGACACCGAGGTCAGCAGGTAGAGCAGCATCATGGCGAGCACGGCGAGGCCGCTGAACCAGGAGAAGAGGTGCACCACCGGGTCCTTGCCGGCCAGCGCGAAGGGCACGACCAGGGCCGCGGCGATGACGGTCTGCACGCAGCCCGCGATCCACGGGGCGTGCCGGCGGTTGAGCCGGCACAGGCCCGCGGGGAGCTGTCCGTCGCGGCCGAGGGAGAACAGGTAGCGGTTGGCGGAGTTGTGGAAGGTGAGGATGCCGGCGAACAGGGAGGTGGCCAGCAAGACCGGCAGGACGTCGTTGACCCAGCCGCCGAACAGGTCGGCGATGGGGGCGAAGACGAAGCCGGAGGAGTCCCCGGCGGTCAGCGCCGCCCCCGCGGCCGCGGGGGCCTTGGAGGCGCCGTAGGAGGAGATCAGCATCCAGGAGGTGAGGGCGAAGAAGCCGGTGACCACCACGACCGACAGGTAGGTGGCGCGCGGCACCGTCTTCTTCGGCTCCCTGGCCTCCTCGCCGTAGATGGCGGTGGCCTCGAAGCCGAACATCGACGCCACGGCGAACATCACGGCGACGCCCGGTGCGCCCTGGAGGGCGGCGGACGGGGAGAAGCTGTCGGCCACGCCGAGCCCCTCGGGCCCGCCGCCCGTGACCAGGGTGACCAGGCCGAACACCAGCAGGATGCTGAACTCGGCGAGCACGAACACGGCCAGGACGCGGGCGCCCATCTCGATGCCGGCCGCACCCAGCGCCTGCACCACGGCCATGGTGACCAGCGCGTACACCCACCACGGCAGGTCGAGTGCGGTGTGGTCGGCGACGAGGGCGCCGACGATCGAGCCGTACAGGCCGTACATCGAGGCCTGGATGACGCAGTAGGAGAACAGGGCGACGCTCGCGCTGCCCGCGCCGGCGGTCCGGCCGAGGCCGGTGCCGATGTACGTGTAGAAGGCGCCGGCGTCCACGACGTGCCGGCCCATGGCGACGAAGCCGACGGAGAAGAGCAGGATCACGGCTCCGGCCAGCACGTAGGCGGCGGGGGTGCCGGCTCCGTTGCCGAGGGCGACCGAGAGGGGGGCCGCGCCGGCGATTCCCGTGAGCGGGGCCTGGCCGGACAGCACGAAGAAGAGGATGCCCAGGACACCCAGGGCGTTGGGTTTGAGTGTGGCTGCAGTGGGGGCGTCCCGCACGGTCCGCTGGGCGGAAACCGTCTGACTGTCCACTCGGATCACCTGCCAGAGAAGGGAAGAGGTCGTTTCAGGCCAAACGAGTTGCCTCATCGTGGGGCGGAACTATCCGTTTGACAAGGGGGTGGGGGCAGGGAATCCCGCGGTGCGGCGAATCCTTACGCCGCCGTGACCGGGGCACCGCCACGTGCACCGCGACCGGGCACCGCCACGGCACCGCGACCGGGGCACCGCCACGGCACCGCGACCGGGGCACCGCCACGGCACCGCGACCGGGGGCACCGCCACGGCACCGCGACCGGGGGCACCGCCACGTGCACCGGGGCCGGGGGCACCGCCACGTGCACCGGGGCCGGGGGCACCGCCGCGTGCACCGGGGCCGGGCGGGCGGACGACCTCGTGGAGCTCGGGATCAGTTCCCGGACGGGCCCTCGGCCAGCCCTTCCAGCAGGGCGCGCAGCTCCGTCAGCGCCTCCTCGGTGACCTCGCGCTCGCCGAAGACGAGCTGGTGCAGGACCAGCCCCTCCAGCGCGGCGAAGACGAGCCGGGACATGCCCCGGCCCACCGGCTCGGGCAGCAGCCGGGACAGCTCACGCCGGCTGGCCTCGAAGTACTCCTCGTACAGACTCCGCAGGTGCGGCAGCAGTTCCGGCCTGCGCCGGGCCTCCAGCAGCAGCTCGTACTGGAAGGCCTGGAGCTCGGGGCCGGACTCGACCATGTCCGGGAGGCCGGTGGCGAAGTCGGCCGCCCGGCCGGTGCCGATGTCGAGCGCGCTGCTGTTCAGCGAGGAGCGGATGGCGTGGGTGACGGCCTCCTCGATCAGCGCGTCACGGGAACCGAAGTGGTGCACGACGAGCCCGTGGGTGACTCCGGCCTCCTGGGCGACGGCCCGGTAGGTGAGCCGGCGCAGACCGCCCCGGGCCACCACGCGCACGGCCGCGTCCAGCAGGGCGACCCGCCCGGTGCCGTAGTTCGTCACGCGCTTGCGGGGACGGTGCTCGCCGGTGGGGTCGACGGGGTCGGTCATGGCGTCGACCCTACCGGCGGGCCTCCGGTCAGCGCTTCGGCGGCCTGATGCCACGGAACTCCCAGTCGCCGCCGAGGGCGGTGGAGAGCACCTCCTCGGACTCGGTGGGCTGCGCGCCGACGTCGGTCCGGACGGCGGTGGGGCCGGTCACCACGTGGTTGGTCAGCCTGCCGAGGCCCTCGACCTCCACCTCGACGACGTCGCCCGGCTGGACGGGCCGGGAGTTGGCCGGGGTGCCGGACAGCAGGACGTCACCGGGGTACAGGGTGATGGTGCGGGCGATGTCGGCGACGAGGTAGTGCATGTCCCACGTCATCTCGTCGGTGGAACCGTCCTGGACGACCTCGCCGTTGACGTAGGTGCGCAGCCGCTTGGCCCGGAAGTCCCAGTCGGTGACCAGGCCGGGGCCCAGCGGACACAGCGTGTCGGAGCCCTTGACGCGGAGCATGGAGCCGGCGTCGGTGTCGCGGAAGTCGTGCAGGCCGTAGTCGTTGGCGACCGTGTAGCCGGCGATGTACTCGCCCGCCTCGGCCGGCGAGATGTTCCGCGCGGTCTTCCCGATGACGACGGCGACCTCCCCCTCGTAGTTGAGCCACTTGCAGCCCTCGGGGCGCACGATCGCGCCCTTGTGGCTGTTGAGCGAGGAGGTCGGCTTGTGGAAGTACGTCGGGGTGTCCGGCAGTCCGATCCGGAACTCGTCGACGCGGCTGCGGTGGTTGAGGTGGACGGCGATCACCTTCGACGGCACCACCGGGGGGAGGTGCTGCGCGTCGTCGATCGTGACGCGGCGGCCGTCGCCGGCGACGAGTTCGTCACCGTCGACGGTGACCTGGACGGCTGCGCCGTCGAGGAGGATGCGGCGGTACTCGGGCATGTCGGGTGTCCTTCTAGGCGCGGTCGGTGGGGGCGGATGCGGGCCGGCCGGTGCCGGTCCAGCCGTCGGCCGGGCGGTCGAACCAGAGGTGGACCTGGCCGGTGCCGATGGAGTTCTCGTACGCGCCGTACTGGCGGGCCTTCGCCGTGCACGCCTGCTCGCCGAGGGCGCCGGCCATCATCAGGTAGTGGAAGAACTTCGCCTCGGGCTTGTACTTCCAGAACGCGTCCATCGTGTCGAGGACCTTGTCGTGGCGGCCCTCCTTGAACCAGGCGATCCGCTCGTGGTCGGCCGCGCGTGCCTCGGGGGTGAAGATGTGGACCGGGTCGCTGGCCTCGTGGTCGCGCAGCTCGCGCAGCGGCCAGAAGGTGTGCGAGAGCGCGCCGGAGGCGATCAGCAGGACGCGGCGGCCGGGGGTGGCGGCGATGCCGTCGGCGAGCGCGCGGCCGAGGCGCAGGTGGTCCTCCATGTCGCCGGTCTGGCAGACGCCGATGGTCACCCACCGCTTGTCCGGGAGGCCCTCGCCGAGGAACTTCCACAGGTTGATCGTGGCGTAGTAGACCGGCAGGTACGCGTCGTCGATCGGGGTGATCCAGGTGCCGTGCTGGTCGGCGAACGAGGCGATGTTGTGGGCGAGTTCGGGGTCGCCCGGATAGTCGTAGGGCATCCGGCACATGCCGCGCGGCAGTTCCTCGGAGGTGAAGAGGCCGGCCCTGCGGTCCTGCGCGGTGACGACGAACTCGACGGTGGTGGCCCAGTGGGAGTCGAGGACGACCACGGTGTCGTAGTCGTCGCGTGCGAAGACGTCCTCGCGGAGCTGCTCCAGGCCCGTGACGAGGGTGATCTCCTTGCCCTCGTTCAGCTCCAGCCGGTCGGCCTCGGGCAGCACGATGGTGGGGACGTGGGCGAGCAGGCCCGCCCCGACGATCTCACCCATGGTCCTTCCATCCCTTCGGTGCGGTGACGGTGTTCTTCAGGTCGCAGTAGAAGTCGAAGCTCCAGGTGCCGCCCTCGCGGCCGACGCCCGAGTGGCGGGAGCCGCCGAAGGGGGCCTGGAGGTCGCGGACGAAGAAGCAGTTGACCCAGACGGTGCCGGCCACCAGCTGGGCGCTGACGCGTTCGGCGCGCTCGGGGTCGCCGGTGGCGAGGGTGGCGGCCAGGCCGAAGCGGGTGTCGTTGGCCAGGCGTACGGCCTCGTCCTCGGTGGTGAAGGTCTGGAGGGTCAGGACGGGGCCGAAGACCTCCTCCTGCACGATCTCCGAGTCCTGGGCCACGTCGGTGAGGAGGGTCGGCGCGTAGTACTGGCCCTCTCCCCGGTGGCCGCCGATGACCGCGCGGGCGCCGGCGGCGATCGCCCGCTGCACGAACCCGTCGATCTTCTCCAGCTGGCGGGGGTGGATGTTCGGGCCGATGTCGGTGGCCTCGTCGCGCGGGTCGCCCTGCCGCAGCCGAGCCGCCTTCTCGGTGAAGCGGCGGGTGAACTCCTCGGCGACCGGCTCCTCGACGAGGATGCGGGTCGCCGCGAGGCAGACCTGGCCGGCGTTGTCGTACTGCTCCACCGCGAGGTCGACGGCGAGGTCGAGGTCGGCGTCGGCGAAGACCAGCAGCGGGGACTTGCCGCCCAGCTCCAGGCTGAGGGGGGTCAGGTGGGGGGCGGCCGAGGCGGAGATGTGCTTGGCGGTCGGCACGGACCCGGTGAAGCTGATGCGGCGCACGTCCGGGTGCGAGGTCAGCGCGTCGCCGATCTCGGAGCCGTATCCCTGCACGACGTTCAGCACGCCGGCCGGGAGTCCGGCCTCGGCGGCGATGTCGGCGAGCAGCGAGGCGGTCAGCGGGGTCCACTCGGCGGGCTTGAGGACCACCGTGTCGCCGGCGGCGAGGGCCGGGGCGATCTTCCAGGAGGACAGCATCAGCGGCGCGTTCCACGGGGTGATCAGCACGCACGGGCCGGCCGGGTCCCAGGTGACGTGGTTGGTGTGGCCGCGGGTGTCGAAGTCCTCGTGGTCCAGCGTCAGCAGCCAGTCGGCGAAGAAGCGGAAGTTGTGCGCGACCCGCGGCATGACGCCGCGGCGGTGGGAGCGCAGCAGGGCGCCGTTGTCGTTGGTCTCGACGACGGCGAGTTCCTCGATGCGCTTCTCCACCCCGTCGGCGACGGCGTGCAGGATGCGGGCGCGCTCGGCGCGCGGGGTGGCGGCCCAGCCGGGGAAGGCTGCCTTGGCGGCGGCGACGGCGGCCGCGGCCTCCATGGCGGTGCCGCGGGCGATCTCGCCGAGGGCGCTGCCGTCGATCGGGGAGACGTCGGTGAAGGTGTCGGTGGAGGCGACGCGTTCGCCGCCGATGTAGTGGCGGGTGTCGACGGCGACGCCGGCCACGGTGATGAGGTGCTCGCTCATGGTCTCGGGGCTCCTGGGGGTCGTGGGGGCGGGTTCACTCGGCGCCGGACGTGCCGGACTCCAGCAGCCGGCCGCCGTCCCACACCACGCCGACCTGCCGGTAGTACGCGGCGATCGGCTCGCGGATCTCCAGCCGGGCCAGCTCCTCGGTGGGCGCCTCGAACAGCTCCAGCTCGGCGTCGCCGACCCAGGCCTGCCCGCCCTCGAAGGAGGCGGCGCCGGACTCGATCAGCTCGTCGAGCGCGAGGCCCTTGCCCTTCTCGATGGACGGCAGCCAGCGGTGGTGGGCCATGGGGTGGCCGTTGACGAAGCCGTTGGTGTCGGAGGGCTCGCGCAGGGTGACGACCGTCTGGGCGAGGCGGCGGTCGGCGGCCGCGAGGGTGGCGCCGAAGCGGGCGCCGGCCTCGATGCGCGGGGCGGGCCCGTAGGGGTGGGGGCGGGTCTGGTGGATGGAGCCGAGCTTCTTCGGGTAGCCCTGGTGCAGTCCGCGGGCGATCGCGAAGTCCTTGTCGACCCAGATGTAGACGCAGCGCGTGTAGGTCTGCCCCTTGTACTGGCAGCGGACGACCGCGAAGGCCTCCTTGTACTGGGCGAGCACCGGGTCCAGCAACTCCCGGCCGTCAGCCGAGCAGGACTGCCAGTCGGCCCAGATCAGCGCGACCGCGCCGGGGTCCTCGTCGGCGAGCTCCAGCGGCTCGGGCAGCAGTTCGCGCACCCGGGCCGGGTCGGTGCGGTACTCGACGGTGAGCAGGTCGCCGGAGTAGCGCCAGGGCGGCGAGGGGATCAGCGACGAGGCACCCGTCGCCGTCTTGGGGTGGAAGTATCCACGGACACTGGTCACTGGGGGTTTCCTTACGCGGTGAGGGCGGGCTGCTGGAGGAGGGCGGCGCGGTGGCGGGCGGCGGCGGCCGCGGCGGCCTGCCCGCCGAGGGCGACGACGCCGACCAGGCGGCCGCCGGTGTGGTAGCCGACCAGGACGTCGCCGTCGAGGTCGCCGTCCAGGACGCGCACGTCCTCCTTGCCGAGGGCGGGGGCGCCGAAGGACTGGAGCCGGAAGTCGTGCTGGTCGCTCCAGAAGGTGGGCAGCGGTGCGAACGGCGGGAGGCCGGCGTCGGCGCCGGTGAGGTGGGCGGCGAGCACCTTGGCGGCGTGCTTGGCGGTGTCCGTGGGGATCGACCAGTGCTCGACGCGGCGCGGGACGCCGTCGTAGCGGGCGTTGGGGAAGCGGGCGACGTCGCCGACGGCGATGACGTCGGGGCGGCCGCCGGCCCGCAGGTGCTCGTCCGTGAGCACGCCGTCGGTCAGGTCCAGGCCGTTGCCGTCGAGCCACTCGGTGTTGGCGACGGAGCCGACCGACTCCACGACCACGTCGGCGGCGAGCACCGTGCCGTCGGCCAGGACCACGCCGGTGACCCGGTCGTCGCCCTCGAAGCCGGTGACCCCGGTGCCGAGGGCGAAGCGGACGCCCCGCTGCTCGTGGCGGTCGAGCAGCGCCCGGGCGAGCAGGTCGCCCAGCGGGCCGGCCATGGGCAGCGGCAGCGGGTCGACCACGGTGACCTCGGCGGCGCCCAGGGCCACGGCGGTGGCGGCCACCTCGCAGCCGATGAACCCGGCCCCGACCACGACCACGCGCGCGCCGGGCCGGGTCAGCGCCTCCCGCAGCCCCTGGGCGTCGGCCAGGGTGCGGACCGTGTGCCGGCCGGTGCGGGGGCCGGGGCAGCGCAGCCGACGGGGCCGCATGCCGGTGGCCACGACCAGGCCGCCGTAGGGCAGGACCTCGCCGTCGTCGAGTTCGACGACGCGCCGGTCGAGGTCGGCGGCGACGACCCTGGTGCCCAGGCGCCACCGCACGTCCGCGACGCTGGCGCGGGGCCGGAAGGCGAGGGACTCGAACGGAGCCTTCCCGGCCAGGACCTCCTTGGACAGCGGGGGCCTGTTGTAGGGCATGTGGGGCTCGTCGCCGACGAGGGTGATCGGCCCGTCCCAGCCGGCGGCGCGCAGCTGCTCGGCGGCGCGCAGGCCGGCCATGGAGGCGCCGGCCACGACGACGGAGGTGGTCATCGGTTCAGTCCTCGATCCGGATGGCCTGGAGGGGGCAGACGTCGGCGGCCTCCTCGACCTCGTCGCGCAGCGCCTCGTCGGGGTCGGGGACGTAGGCCAGGTGTCCGGCGTCGTCGAAGCTGAAGACGTCGGGTGCGGCGAAGACGCACTGACCGTGGTCCTGGCACTTGTTCATGTCGACGACGACCTTCATGGCCGGTCCTCCTGGTGCTGAGGGGGGCGTCGGGGCGAGGGGGAGAAGGGCCCGGACCGCTGGGGGTCCGGGCCCCGGCCAAAGGGGTGGGCCGAAGCCGACCCCAACTCGTTTGGCTTCAAACAACATAGGAAGCGGCGGAGGTCTGGTCAATAGCTATCCGGATGGATAAATTTCTGCGACAGACCCCTTGCGGGAAGGTGAAGGCGTCCATACCGTTTGGCACCAAACAAGCGGCGTCCTGCGTACTTCCCCGCAGTCCGAGAGCCGCGCCCCCTTTCCGCTCCCCCAGCGCCCAGCGCTCCGGGAGGCGCCCCCTTTCACTGGAGGAGACACCGGTGAGCGCATCCGACATCCCGTCCGTCCACCGCCACATGGAGCAGCTGGCCGCCGAGGGCATCGACGTGGTCCGGGTGACCTATCCCGACCTGATCGGCACCGAACGGGCCCGGGACGTCCTGCTGGACCACCTGCCCTCGGCCTGCGACCACGGCCTCGCCTTCTGCCGCGCCGTCTACCACACCAGCCCCCAGGGCGACGTCGTACCGGTGAGCGGAGGCCTGGACGCCGGTCTGCCCGACATCTGCGTGCGCCCCGACCTGGACACCCTGACCGCCCTGCCGTGGGAGCCCGGCGTCGCCACCTGTCTGGGCGAGGTCACCGACCCGGCCACCGGGCTGCCCGCGCCGGAGTCCCCCCGTGACCTGCTGCGCGCCGTGATCGACCGGTGTACCGAGCACGGGCTGCACCCGGTGGTGGGCCCGGAGCTGGAGTACTTCCTGTGCGACGCCGCCCCGGACACCCCCGCGGGCTGGCGCCGCTACAGCGACGCCGAGGGCGTCGTCTACACCGCGGGCCTGCGCGCGGACGGCGACAACCACCTGCTGCGCACCCTGCGCCTGCTGCGCGACCTGGACATCGGCGTCACCAGCGGCAACCACGAGTTCGACGGCTCCCAGTTCGAGATCAACCTGACCCATTCGGACGCCGTCGGGGCCGCGGACCGCGCCTTCCGCTTCAAGGCCGCGGTCAAGGAACTGGCCCGCAAGGAGGGCCGTCTCGCGACCTTCATGGCCAAGCCGTTCAACGGCGCGGGCGGCTCCGGCTTCCACCTCCACCTGTCCTGCGTGGACGACCGGGGCGACAACGCCTTCGACGACGTGTCCGCCCCCTACGGCCTGTCCGCCACCGCCCGCCACGCGGTGGCCGGCGTCCTCGCCCACGCCCCCGCGCTCGCCGCGCTGGCCAACCCCACGGTCAACTCCTACAAACGCTTCGGCCCCGACACCCTCGCACCCTGGCTGATCGACTGGGGCCTGGACAACCGCAGCGCCATGGTCCGCATCCCGCCCGAGCGCGGCTCCGGCTCCCGCCTCGAACTGCGTCTGGGCGACGCGAGCGCCAACCCCTACCTGCTGATCGCGGGCACGATCGCGGCGGCCCTCCTGGGCGTCCTGGCCGGCGAGGAGCCCCCCGCCCCGCTGGAGGGCTACGGCTACGACACCACCAAGGCCGCCGTCCTGCCGACGACGCTGCCCGCGGCGCTGGACACCCTGGAGGCGGACACCGCGCTGACCGAGGTGCTCGGCAAGGACTTCACCGCCTCCTACCTCTCGTACAAGCGCGACGAGGTCGCGCGCTTCCACCGGCACGTCACCGACTGGGAGTTCACCGAGTACGCCTACCACCTCTAGGACGCTTCCGGAGATCAGCCGGAAGCCCCCCGGCCCGCCGCCGGGCCCCGCCCTCGCCGCCCCCGCCCAGGAGAACCACCATGACCAGCCCCACCGCCCCCGCCGTCCCCACCACGGGCGCCGAACTGCGCGCCCGTCTCGCCGAGCCCCTGCCGCTCGAGCAGGTGAACCTCGCCGACCTCGACAACTTCGCCGACGGCGTCACGCCCTGGCGCATGTTCCACACCCTGCGCCACGAGGACGCCGTCCACTGGCAGCCCGAGGAGGCCCCGAACTCCGGCTTCTGGGCCGTCACCCGGCACGCCGACATCGCCCGCGTCGACCGCGACGCCGAGACCTTCACGTCCACCCGGTTCGTCAACCTGGAGGAGGTGGACGACGACCAGATCAAGAAGCGCGCCTCCATCCTGGAACTGGACGGCGTCCGCCACCGCGCCCTGCGCAGCCTGCTCCAGCGCCAGTTCGGCGCGAGCGTGATCAACAGCTACGCCGACTTCCTGCGCGGCCTGACCGCCACCACCCTGGACGCGGCCCTCGCCAAGGGCACCTTCGACTTCGTCGGCGAAATCTCCGCGGACTTCCCCATCAACGTCCTCGCCCGCCTCCTGGACGTGCCGCCGGAGGACAACCAGCAGCTCATCGACTGGGGCAACCGCATCATCGGCAACACCGACCCCGACTACGCCGACGTCCTCCTGCACAGCGAGGAGAGCGAGAAGTACCGCGACCTGCCCTTCCGCTCCCCCGCCTCCCTGGAGGTCTTCGAGTACGGCCGGGAACTGGCCCGGCAGCGGCGCGGCGGCAGCGGCACCGACCTGATCTCCCGGCTCGTCAACGAGACCCCGCGCGACGGCGTCCCCCTCTCCCCCCAGGACTTCGACAACTACTTCCTGCTCCTGGTCGTCGCCGGCAACGAGACCACCCGGCACACCATCACCCACTCGATGCTGGCCCTCCTCCAGCACCCCGAGCAGCTCGCCCGGCTCCAGGAGGACCCCTCCCTCATCCCGACGGCGGTGGAGGAGTTCCTGCGCTGGGCCTCCCCCGTCTACCACTTCCGCCGCACCGCCACCCGGGACGTCGAGCTCGGCGGCAAGCGGGTCAAGGAGGGCGACAAGGTCGTCATGTGGTTCGCCTCCGGCAACCGCGACGAGCAGGTCTTCGGCAACCCCTACGACTTCGACGTCGCCCGCCGCGACAACGACCACGTCACCTTCGGCAAGGGCAGCCCGCACCTGTGCCTGGGCAACCTGCTGGCCCGCACCGAGATCCGCATCATGTTCGAGGAGCTGATCCCGCGCCTCGCGGACATCAGGCTCGCGGGAGACGTCCCGCGCGTGAGGTCCAACTTCGTCAACGGCATCAAGAAACTGCCCGTCGAGGTCACGCTCGCCTGAGGGCACGGACAGGGCGAGGGGATGGCCGGCTCCCGTGACGGGGGCCGGCCGCCCGGCGTTCACAGGACGGCCCGTCGTGTGCGGCACCGGAGTGTACGACCGTACGTACCTGAGTGTACGATCGTACGCATGCCGACGGACCACTTCGCGGGTGACCCGCGCACCCACCTCGAACGCATGCTGGCGGGCGACCTCTACATCGCCGACGACCCCGAGATCGCCCGGCGCCAGCAGCGCGCGATGCGGCTCGCCGCCCGCTACCAGGCCGCCTACACCGAGGACGCCGCCGCGGCGCGGCCGCTCCTGGCCGAACTGCTCGCCTCCGTCGGCGACGGCGTCGAGCTGCGCCCGCCGCTCCACGTCGACTACGGCAGCAACATCACCATCGGAGCCCGCACCTTCGTCAACTACAACCTGACCGCCCTGGACGTCGCGGCGATCACCATCGGCGAGGACTGCCAGATCGGCCCCAACGTCCAGCTCCTCACCCCCACCCACCCCGTGGAGCCCGGCCCGCGCCGGGACAAGCTGGAAGCCGCCCTGCCGATCACCATCGGCGACAACGTCTGGCTCGGCGGTGGCGTCATCGTCTGCCCGGGCGTGACGATCGGCGACAACTCCGTCATCGGCGCCGGCGCGGTCGTCACCCGGGACGTCCCCGCGAACGTCGTCGCCGTCGGCAACCCGGCCCGTCCCGTCCGGGACATCTGACCGGCGCCCGCCCATGGCCACCGGACACACCGACCCGCAGCGGCGGGAGCGCATCCTCGCCGCCACCCTCGACCACATCGCCGACGAGGGGGTCGCCGGCGTCTCCCACCGCAGGATCGCGGGCCGGGCCGGCGTCCCCCTCGGGTCGATGACCTACCACTTCAGCGGCATCGACGACCTGCTGCACGAGGCGTTCAGCCGCTTCGCCGACGGCATCGTCACCGTCTTCGAGCACCATCTGAGCCCGGCCCGCACCCCCGCCGAGGCCCGGGAAGCCGTCACCGACCTCGTCCACGCCCTGTCCGAGGGCTCCCGCCGCGACCTGGTCCTCGCCCACGAGCTGTACACCCTCGCCGCCCGGCGTCCGGAGTACCGCGAGCTCACCCAGAACTGGATGCACCGCAGCCGCCGGCTCCTGGAACGGCACTTCGACGCCGACACCGCCCGGCAGCTCGACGCCCTGATCGAGGGCCTCGCGCTGCACCGCTCCCTGGACACGGCCCCCCAGAGCCGCGACCTGACCCTGCTGGCGGTCACCCGCGTCACCTCGACCACCTAGGACGGCGCGTCCGGAGCACCCCTGGCACCCGCCGATCCGGCCGGCCCCCCGGCACCCGATCCGGACGGACACCCCCCGGCACCCGAGACCGCCCGTGGGGACGCGGGCCTGACACCGCGTCCCCACGGGCCCGCTGCCGCCGACGACCGTGCGGCCGGGGTGGCAAGTCCGCGGGGATCCGGGGCAGGAGCGGGGGTGGAAGAGGTCGCGGTGACGCACGGCGAACGGGAGGGCCCGTCCGCCGGCGCCGGGAGAACGGGGAGGCGATGTCCGTGTCCGACGGGCGCCCGGTCACGCGTGTCGTCGTCGGGGTCAGCGGTTCGCCCGGAAGCCTCACGGCGCTGCGCCGGGCCGCCGCCGAGGCCCGGCACCGGCGGGCGGAGCTGTGGCCCGTGCTCGCCTGGGAGCCGCCCGGCGGACACCTCGCCGCGCACCGGCTCCCGGACGCGTCCGTCGCGGGCGAGGACCACGAGCGGCTGGCACGGCGGACCCTGCTGTCCGCGCTGCGTGACGTGTTCGGCGACAGCGGCGCCGACCTGCCCGTCCGGGCCCGCGTCGCCCGGGGCGCGCCGGGCCGTGCGCTGGTGGGGATCGCGGGCCGTGAGGACGACCTGCTCGTCGTGGGAGCCGGCCGGCGCGGCCCGCTGGGCCGGGCGCTGTGGCCGTCGGTCGGCCGGTACTGCCTGGCCCACGCCGCCTGCCCCGTCCTCGCGGTGCCGCCCTCCCCGCTCCAGGCCGCGCTGGTGAGGGCACGCCGTCGCAACCTGTGGCGGCTGCGGCTGGACACCGGCCACCTGGAGCGGGAGTTCACGTCCGTACCGCCCGACGCCTGACGGGCCCTCGCACGCCGCGGGAGCGCGGTGGCGGGCGGACGACGCGGCCGGGGCCCGGCTCGGCGCGGCCGGGCCGCCGGCGTCAGCAGGAGCTGTCACGTCCGTTCTCCCCCCGCCGGCCGGGCGTCGTCCGCACCGGCTGCTCCGAGGGTGCCCCGGCCCGGGGCCGCCCCAGGCCCCTCGTGAGCGAGCCCAGTGGTTCGGCGAGCGCGATGGGGCCCTGATGCGCCGGTGGCGCCGGTGGCGTCGCCGGGCCCGGCTATGGCGCCGGGGGCGGCTACGGCGCCGGGGCCGGGTCGTCCGGGTCCGTGGGCAGCGCGAGGTGGGCCATGTCCCCCGGCGGCGGGGTGGTGACCGACCACAGGGGCGCCGCGGCCCCGTCGGCGACCGCGGCCGGGGCGTCGGTCAGCCTCATCCGCTCGCGCAGCCGGCCGTAGAAGTCCATGCGTCCCAGGCGGGCCGCCCGCAGCCGGCGCGGGGCCGCGTACACACCGATCCAGTCCCCCGGGTCGAGCACACCGCGCAGTTGACCGTCGACGCTCACGGCGGCCTGGCCCGACCGTTCGAGCACGCGCAGCCCGACGGGCTCGTCCGGGGCCGTCACGACCGAGCGGTCGAAGGTCATGTGCGGGGCGACCGGAGTGAAGACCAGCGCGTCGGCGCGCGGCGAGACGACGGGGCCTCCGGCGGCGAAGCTGTAGGCGGTCGAGCCCGTGGGCGTCGCCACGAGCAGGGCGTCGGCGGAGTAGGACGCCAGGAGCCGGCCGGAGACGTAGACGCCGACCGACACCTGACGGTCCCTCGACAGCTTCTCCAGCACGATGTCGTTCAGCGCGAAGACGTTCAGCGGGATGCCCCACTCGTCGTCGACCTCGCAGTCGGGGCGTACCCGGGGAGGCGGCAGCAGCGGCCCGCGCCCGTACCGCAGCAGCGCCTCCATCCCGGCCGGCACCTCCAGCCGACGCGAGGCGCGCAGGGTGAGCAGCATGCGGTGCTCCACCGTGAGCCGGTCCTCCCGCACGGCGTCCAGGGCGGTGCGGACGTCGGCGACGGGCACCTCCGTCAGGAAGCCCACGCGCCCCAGGTCGACGCCGAGGACGAGGGCGTCGTGCTCGGCGGCCAGCCGGGCGCCGCGCAGGAAGGTGCCGTCGCCTCCCAGGGTGACGACGAGGTCGGGATCGCCGGCGGCGTCGATCTCCTCACCCGCGCTGCGCCGTTCGTGGTCCTGCCACACGTCGATGTCCGCGCAGGGCACGGCGTGTTCCGCGCACCACGCGCGAACGGTGCGGGCGGCCGCCACGGCTTCCGGGCGCCCGCCGTGCACGACCAGGCCGAGCCGGCTCACCGTCACGTCTGCCTCCCTGCGTCGCGGCCGGCCCTCAGTACACCGTGCGCGCACACGTGCCCCGGCGTGCCACGCCGGGGGGCGGGGGCGCGAGGCTGGTCGGCGGGCGGCCGTCCCGCACACCCTGACGTCGGCTCCCCCGACGTCAGCCGGCCGGCGGGGCGGTACGGATGGCGGCGATGTCGAACTGGAGGCGTACCTTCTCGCTCACCATCGCCCCGCCTTCGGCCAGCCGCGAGTTGTACGACAGGCCCCAGGCACAGCGGTCGATGGTGGTGGTGCCGTCGAACCCGGCCCGCTGGTAGCCGAACGGGTCGGTGACGTGGCCGATGTAGGTGAGCTCCAGGACGACGGGCCGGGTGACTCTTTTGATGGTGAGGTCACCGGTCATGCGGTAGACGTCGGTGCCGCCGAGTTCCACGGCGGTACTGGTGAACCGCATGTGCGGGTAGGCCGCGGCGTCGAGGAAGTCGCGGCCCACCAGATGGGC
The DNA here is from genome assembly GCF_044750285.1 of Streptomyces sp. NPDC088812. Classification (NCBI taxonomy): domain Bacteria; kingdom Bacillati; phylum Actinomycetota; class Actinomycetes; order Kitasatosporales; family Streptomycetaceae; genus Streptomyces; species Streptomyces sp. NPDC088812. Next base: position 160,322 of record NZ_JBIVJP010000014.1, read on the forward strand.
GTCGCGCTGTTCCACGCCGGTGTCGACGCTGGCGGTCGACAGCACGATCTCCGCCCGTGACCGGGCCGGGTCCCGGCCGTCGAACCAGAGGCGGCTCTCGTACTCGGTGAACGCCCCGCGGACCGTGGTCACCATGGCGTGCCGGACGGAGAACCCGATCCTGCTGTGCGCGGGGTCGATGACCCAGTCCCCGGTGAGTTCCGCCAGGGCGGGGTCCGGAAGCACGGCGGTGGCGGAGCCGGAAGCGCCGTGGCCGGGTTCGGGCGCGTCCGGGAGTGCGGGGCGGCGGAACGACGTACCGCGACTGAACAGATTCATAATGCATTTGATTACTGCACAGGAGTTCATCCGATCAAGTCCCCGTCGACATAAGGGGATTTCGGATTTCGGAGCGGGCCCCTCCTGCACCTCCTTCACATATTCGACGCACGGAAATCCATGAAGCCGTCACCGAATCCGCAAGAATTCGGGAGCGCCACCGGCCGGATAAAGCGCCGGCCGGGCAGGCGGGGCGTGCGGGGGTGTCACGGCAGCAGGCGCTGTTCCTTCGCGACCGCGACGGCGCCCGCGCGGGTGTCCACGCCGAGCTTGTCGTAGATCCGGCGCAGATGCGTCTTGACCGTGGCCTCGCTGATGAACAGGGCCCGGGCGATCTCCCGGTTGCCGAGGCCGAGGGCGAGCTGGGCCAGGATGTCGCGTTCGCGGTCCGTGAGGGAGGGGCGCGGGCTGCGCAGGTTGGCCATGACCCGGCCGGCGACCGGCGCGGAGAGTGCCGTACGGCCCTGGGCGGCGGCGTGGATCGCGGCGAAGAGTTCCTCGGGGCGTTCGGCCTTCAGCAGATAGCCGGTCGCGCCCGCCTCGATGGCACGGGTGATGTCGGCGTCGGTGTCGTAGGTGGTCAGCACGAGGACGTGCGGGCGGGGCCCGGGGGCGGTCGTGAGGCGGCGGGTGGTCTCCGCCCCGTCGATGCCCGCGCCCAGTTGCAGGTCCATCAGCACGACGTCCGGCGTCAGCCTGGCGGCGAGGGCGAGCGCCTCCTCGCCGGTCCCCGCCTCGCCGACCACCTCGATGCCGGGGGCGCTGTCGAGCAGGGCGAGCAGCCCGGCCCGGACGACCACGTGGTCGTCGCAGACCAGGATGCGCACGGGGGGCCGGACGGCGGACGGTGCCGCGGGGTCGGTCATCGGGTTGTCTCCAGGGGGACGGCGGCGGACAGGACGGTGCCCTCGCCCCGCGCCGACTCGACGGTCAGGGTGCCACCGAGCTGTCCCAGCCGGGCACGCATCGCGGGCAGGCCGTGACCGCGCTCCCCGGCCGGGGAGGCGGGCGGCGCGGCCGGGTCGAAGCCGTGTCCGTCGTCGGTGACGTCCAGGACCACCTGGTCGTCCAGGAGGGTGAGGGTGAGCGCGGCGGTGGACGCGTCCGCGTGCTCCCGGACGTTGGCCAGGGCTCCCTGGGCGATGCGCAGCAGGGCCGACTGGACGCGGTCCGGCAGCCGCGGGGGCCGGCCGCCGGCGTCGACGTGGACACGTACGGTGAGGTGGTCGCCGGACTCCCGCTCTGCCAGGGCGCGCAGCGCGACGTCGAGACCGCCGCCACGGGCGAGGTCGGCGGGGGCGAGATCGTGCACGAAACGCCGGGCCTCGGCGAGATGGTGCTCCGCGACGGACGCGGCGGACCGGACGTGGGCCCGCGCCTTGTCCGGGTCGGACTCCCACACCCGGTCCGCCGCCTGGAGCAGCATGCGCTGGCTGGACAGGCCCTGCGCGAGGGTGTCGTGGATCTCCATGGACAGCCGCTGGCGTTCGGCGAGGGTGCCCGTGCGGCGCTCCGACGCGGCGAGTTCGCGGCGGGTGCGGATCAGGTCGTCGATCAGGGCGCGCTGCCGGGCGGCCTGCCGCTCGGTCCGCAGGAACACGGTCGTGGCGATGGCGGCGACGGCGGGGGGCGCGAGCAGCAGGTTGGGGTCGAAGGTCCCGGCGAGCCGGAGCTGCGCGGCGACGACGAACGCCGTCAGGACGGTCACCAGGGCGAGGGCCGCACGGGTCGGCAGGGTGCGCAGGCCCGTGTAGAAGAGCGGCACCGCGCACCAGGAGAAACTGGGCGCGAGCACCACGAGCACCATCCACACCACGACGACGGCACCGAACCGGGCCGGTCCGAACCAGGCGGGTCCGGGCACGGCGGGTCCGCGCACGGCAGGTCCGGGACCGACAGGTCCGGGACCGACAGATCCGGGACCGACAGATCCGGGACCGACAGATCCGGGACCGACAGATCCGGGACCGACAGATCCGGGACCGACAGATCCGGGACCGACAGATCCGGGACCGACAGATCCGGGACCGACAGATCCGGGAC